>NZ_JAATEK010000006.1:0-300690 GCF_012034195.1 Microbispora sp. CL1-1 | reverse complement strand
ACGGGGAGGCGGGGCAGTTCCGCGCCGAGGGTGAGCAGGCGGCCCGCACCGCCCACCGTCATCCCCCCACTGGTGCGCAACCAGCAGCGGGTGGAGGCATGGCCGTGCTGCTTGGCCTGCCCCGCACGATGCACCCGCCCCACCCGATCGGCCAGGGCGCAGGTGATCCGATCCCGGGCGAACAGCAACTCCTCCGCCTCGGCAAGGCACATGTCCACGTCGTCGGGCAGCGGGGTCAGCGCCAGCTCCTGGGCCACCTCACGAACCGACCCCACCACCACCCACGACGACCGCACACCACCCCGACCACGACCACGACCACGACCCCGGCCACGATCACGCCCACCCACACCCTCGGAAGCACCCGCACCCGCACCCGGGCCGCCCGCGCCAGCGCCATTCGCGCCAGCGGCATCCCCACGGGCGGCACCCGCGTCAGATCCCGCGCTGTCGGCGGCGCAACGCGCGGCATTCGTGCCAGCGGCATCCGCTCCAGCGCCGTCCACGCCAGCAGCAGCCGCACGATCGGCAGCTCCACGCGCGGCATTCGCGCCAGCGCCGTTCGTGCCGGCGGCATTCGCCTCGGCGGCAGCTCCACGCGTGGCATCCACGCTGTCGGCAGTCCCACGCGCGGCATCCGCGCCAGCGGCGTCCTCACCGTCAGCATTCCCATGGGTGGCATCCGCGCCAGTGTCGTTCACACCAGCGGCAGCCGCACCGGCGGCAGCCCAACGCGTGGCATCCGCGCCGTCAGTATGGGTGCCTGGGCCGTCCGTGGTCTCGGTGCCTGGGCTGGTGGTGCTACCGCTGCTGGGCGCACCTGTGCGCTGCCGGGGCTCGAAGTTGATGATCGGGAAGGGCTCGCGGGCGGACGAGCCATCAGAGGACCACAGCGGCGAATTGGCGATCAGACGGTCCCACCAGCCGTCATCAGGAGTGTTCGAATGACGAAGGCGCTCAGGATCGATACCGAACGGATCCATCACACCTCCCTCGCTCGATTCGAACTGACGTATGGATTTTCTCACAGTCCGTGAGCGAGTGGCAACTGTGCGAAGCGAATGGCTGGAGCCTCAGGTAGCCCCGAAAAAACACGGGCGTGCCGGGGTGTGCCTGGCGCCGGGCCGGCTTGGGCTTCAGCGGGAGGCCGCGACGAGAGCTGAACAGATCGATGTCATCTGAGGGGCGGACCCCATCCCGAGGAGCTGAACGGCATGCTGCCGCCCGGGACGAAGCCGTACGCAGCGACGACCTTGCGCCCGACGCGAGCCAGACAGGATCCGCCAACGGCCAGGCGCGTGTGGGCCTGGCCCACTTCTCCATGGCCGCGGACAGGATTCGAGGTCGTGCCTCACGCAGCGTGGGCGCAGATCGGGGATGCGCTGTTCCCGGCCGCAATCGCCAATCTCCGAGGTGCCACGCAGACGGGCAGTCAGTCGTCCGACATGTGGGCGGCGGGACTGTCGCATTGAGGGCGACTGTTACACGGTCACCACGGGTACGCCGTCCGGGCGGTCGGCGAGCAGGGCCGCGATGTGGTCCGCGCAGCGGAGAGCTGCCGTGGCCATGGCGTTCCTGATCATCCCGGCGACATGCGGGGTCAGCAGGACGTTGGGGAGGCCGAAGAGTGGCGAGGTGAAGGCGGCGTGCTCGTGCTCGAAGGTGTCGACAGCGGCTGCCGCGAGCGGATATGCGGGGTCGCGCGGCGCGTCGGCCAGGGCCTGCTCGTCGACGATCCCGCCCCGGGCGGTGTTCAGCAGGATCGACCGCGGACGCATCAGCGCCAGCTCCGCCCGCCCGATCAGCCCTCGGGTCTGGGGAGTGAGTGGCAGATGCAGGGAGACCACGTCACTGGTGCGGTCTCGGCGATCAGCGCGGACTCGTCGAAGGCGTCGAAGTCGGTGAAGTCCACCCGGTCGGCCCAGGCAGCCCGTGTCGCGGCGTGATCGGCTACCCGCCGGAGGTTCAACGGGTAGCACTGGACGGCTTTTTCATCACTCGGATTGGGCGCTTCGATGCATGCCTGCCGCCTGTCCAGAGAATGCAAGGGCCCGGACGGCCGGGGCTCAGCGGTCGTACATGAGAGCACGAAAAATCCGGCCAGCACCATGATGCTGGTTTTGGGCGCATGCACAGCTTCTCCCCTCGAGTCGATCAGCCGAGTACGAAGGGAAGCCTTGCGGCCAGGTCGCCGAGTGCCGCCTTCTCGGCCTCGGCCGGGGCACGCCGTCCGGTGCCGACCAGCAACGCGTCCGTGTCGGAGAACGACGCGGGGAAGGCGGCGCCGACGATCTTCTCCAGCATCTCGCGCGACCGGGCGAGCCCCTCGGCGGGCGGCCCGGCCACACCAGGGAGGTGCGCGATCAGGTCGAGGTGGTGCAGCGTCCACTCCAGGACGTACGCCGAAAGGTAGTCGCCGGCGGTGAGAACCTCGCCCCGGGTGCCGACCCGGAGTCGCGGGTCGGCGAGCCCCGCGGCACGGCCCGCGGCGGAGCCGACGTCGTCGAGGTGGAACTTCAGCAGCCGAGGTTCCTCGTAGGCGGCGGCCAGCCGGACGATCAGCGCGTCGAGCGGATCGTCGCCGGTCGGCGGCGTCGCCGAGACCTCCCAGTAGGTCACCGCGTCACGGGTCGGTTCCTTCTCCTCCGGGGTCGCCAGGGTGATCAGGACGTCCTGAGCATCGATCACCAGATGGCACACCAGGTCCCGCACGAGCCAGCCGGCACATCCGGACGGCCGCGCGAAGTCCTCGTCCGGCAGTTCGGCGACCGCCCTGCGCAGCGCCGTCCACGAGTGGGCGAAGAGATCCACACCGGCACGGTAGTGCGGTGCCCCGACGGCGGACAACCGCATTCGGGCGGCCTGTTCGCGTGCACGGCACGCGACAGCCGGCACCCGGCCGCGGTTCCCGCCGGTTCCAACCGTGTCGCCATGAGACCGGCGGCCGTCGAGGGCGCCCCGGGGCTCGCCCGGCACCGAAGTCCCGAACGATGCCGCCGCCATGAAACCGGCGACCGTCGGGGCCGGGCCTGGGGAACTGCCGGTGCCGCGAAAACCGGCGGACGTCAGGGCAGGCCCGCAGACCCGCCGGCACCGTGAGACCGTCCGCCTCTACTGGTCCTGGTTCCCCTCGGCCTGACGCTGCTGCTCGCGGTAGGCGCGACGCTGTTCCTCGGCCCGCTCCCGGCAGCGGCGGAGGAACTCCTCGTCGTCGTCCGGGTTGGAGGGGACGAACCGGCCCGGCCGGTCGTACTCGGGGAAGCTCCCGGTGTTGCCCCTGTACGGCAGCCCGCCGGGCCGCGTCACGGTCTGCGGCCGGCCCGCGAGCAGCCACAGGATCGACCCGACCTCAGGAAGGAACAGGACGATCAGGATCCACGCCCCCTTGGGCAGGTTCCGGCAGTCCTCCTCCGCCGTGACGATCACGTCGAGCAGACAGAAGATCCACAAGGCGAGCAGAACCAGACCGAACCCGCCATATAAGAGGGGCATCCCGAATCCTCCAGTTTCAGACGCGCAGAGCGTAGCGGCTCCGATCTTCGGCTGACGGGCCTTTCCCCGACACGTGATCTTTCCCGATGCGGTGAATCCCGGGACCCCGCGGTGGCGCGCCCGCACGTGCCCGTGTAACACTCACTGTTATAGAACTCTTCGATGAGTTATAGAACGATAGGAGCATGACATGCGAGATGTGCTGACGTGGGGTGAGGCGGCCCCGCCCGACGGGACGATGGGCGTGCCCGGAGCGCGGGGCCGGTTCGGCGCGTACGGCGGGCGGTACGCGCCGGAGTCCCTGGTGGAGGCGTGCCGCGAGGTGGGCGAGGCGTTCCGGGAGGCCTGGGCCGATCCGGGGTTCCGGGGCGCCCTGGCACGGCTGCTCGCCGTCCACGCCGGGCGGCCGACCCCGCTCACCCCCGCCCTCCGCCTGTCGGACGAGCTGGGCGTACGGCTCTGCCTCAAGCGCGAGGACCTCACCCACACCGGATCCCACAAGATCAACAACGTGCTGGGCCAGGCCCTGCTGGCCGTCCGCATGGGACGGCGCAGGCTGATCGCCGAGACCGGCGCGGGCCAGCACGGGGTGGCCACCGCGACCGCCGCCGCGCTGCTCGGGCTGGAGGCCACGGTGTTCATGGGCGAGCGCGACATCGAGCGGCAGGCGCTGAACGTCTTCCGGATGCGCATGCTGGGCGCCGAGGTCATCCCGGTGACCTCGGGCAGCCGTACGCTCAAGGACGCGACCAGCGAGGCCATGCGGGCGTGGGTGGGCGCGACCGGCGACTCCCACTACTGCATCGGCTCGGTCGTCGGGCCGGATCCGTACCCCTGGATGGTCAGGGAGTTTCAGCGGGTCATCGGCGACGAGGCCCGCGCGCAGTGCGCCGCCGAGCTGCGCACCGGCGTGCCGGACCACGTGGTCGCGTGCGTCGGCGGCGGTTCCAACGCGGCCGGCACGTTCGCCGGATTCGCCGACACCGCGGCACGCCTGGTCGGCGTCGAGGCGGAGGGCGGCGCCGGGGCGGCCCGCGGCCGGCTCGGCGTCCTGCACGGCTGCCGCTCGCTGTTCCTGCAGGACGGCGACGGGCAGATCACCCAGGCGCACTCCATCGCCCCCGGGCTCGACTATCCGGGTGTCGGCCCGGAGCACGCCCACCTGCGCGACCTGGGCCGGGCCCGCTACGTCACGGTGACCGACGACGAGGCGGTCGCCGCGGCCGTACGGCTCGCACGCACCGAAGGCATCCTCCCCGCGCTCGAATCGGCGCACGCCCTCGCCTGGGTGATCCGCGCGGCGGGCGACGGCGAGCTCCCCGCGGGATCGACGGTGCTCATGACGTTGTCCGGCCGAGGCGACAAGGACGTCTCCACCCTGAAGGAGCTGCTGTGACCAACCCCACCCTGGCCGCGGGAGCGGTCGAACGCCACCTGCGCGCCCGCCGCGACACCGGCCGCGGGCTGCTCATGCCGTACGTCACCGGGGGGATCGCGCCCGGCTGGACGGACCATCTGCGGGCGTTCGCCGACGCCGGGGCGGACGCGATCGAGGTCGGCCTGCCCTTCTCCGACCCCACGCTGGACGGCGTCACCATCCAGCAGGCGAGCGACCTCGCGCTGGCCCGGGGGGCGAGCACCCGCCGGATCCTCGACGACCTGTCCGCACTGCCGGACCTGGGTGTGCCGCTGGTCGCCAGCACCTACTACAACCTGGTGCTGCACGACGGCCCCGAGGCGTTCTGCGCCGCGCTGCGCCGGGCCGGCGTCACCGGCCTGATCGTGCCCGACCTGCCGGTGAACGAGGCGGACGAGCTGACCGGCGCCGCCGCCGGCGCCGGGATCGAGCCGGCCCTGCTGGCCTCGCCCGCGACCCTGCAACCGCGGCTGGCGGAGATCGCGCGCCACAGCCGCGGGTTCGTCTACGCGGTGTCCCTGATGGGCACCACCGGTGAGCGGGCCGTCCTGGCCGCCTCGGCGGCGGAGCTCACCGGGCGGATCAGGCGCGTCACCGACCTGCCGGTCTTGCTAGGATTCGGCATCTCCACCCCGGACCAGGCACGCGAAGCCCGCCGGCACGCCGACGGCGTGGTGGTCGGTGCCGCGGTCATGCGGCGGGTGCTCGACGGGGCCGGACCGGACGACCTGCGGGTCTTCCTCACGACCCTGCGGCAGGCCCTCGACCAGGAGTGTGACCCACCACGATGACCCCCGACGCCGGGCACGAGGCGAGATACCGCGCCATCGCCGCCGACCTCGCCGCGAAGATCCGGTCGGGACACTACGCCCCGGGGGAGGCCCTGCCGCCGCAGCGCGAGCTGAGCGCCTCCTACGGGGTGACCCTCATGACGCTGCGCCAGGCGTTGCGGCAGCTCAGCGACGAACGGCTGATCGTGCAGCAACCCGGCAAGGGCACGTTCGTCGCCCCGCCCCACCTGGCATACCAGCTGGACTCGCTCCGCAGCCTCGTCGACGACCTGCGCAAACAGGGCCACGACGTACGCACCTCGGTGGCCGGGCGGGCGGTGCGCCGGGCCCCCGCCCGGATCGCCGCCGAGCTGCGGCTGCGTCCCGGCGAGAGCGCGCTGCGGCTGGAGCGGGTCCGGGAGTTCGAGGGACGCCCCGCCGTACATCAGGTGTCGTGGGTCCGCCGGCCGGTGGCCGACCGGATCCGCGACCGCGACTTCACCGTCGTCTCCCTCTACACGGCCCTCGCCGACGCGGGGGTGACGGTCGCACGCGCGTCCGAGGTGGTGCGGCCCGGCCTGCTCGACGCCGCCGCCGCCCGCCACCTCCACGAGCCGCCGGGCAGCCCGGTGCTCGTCAGCACCCGCATCACCTACACCCTCGATGCCACGCCCGTGGTGTCCGACCACGCCACCATCCTCGGCAGCATGATGGAGATCCGCACCGAACGCGCCGCCACCGGCCTGTCCCTCACCTGGGGCGCCACCAGCTGAATCGCGCCCGACCTCGTCCGGCCGGTAAGGCGGTCAGACACCCGGCGCGACCCACAGGCGGACCGCAAGGCCGAGGCCGATCAGCGCGACCAGCCAGCGCAGCAGCCCGGACGGCAGCCGCCGGGTGACCAGCGGACCGAGCGTCGATCCGGCGAACAGCCCCACGGCGAGCGGGACGACGGCGGCCCACTCGACGGGCCCGAAGAGGACGAATCCGGCGGCGGAGACCAGGGCGCCGGCACCGAGGAGCATGTTCTTCAGGGCGTTGGCGGCGGGCAGCCGCGGCTCGGCGGTCACCAAGAGGAGGGCGAGGATCATCACCCCCGACCCCGCGCCGAAATATCCGTTGTAGACCGACAGGGCGGTCAGCCCGAGCGGGAGGACGGCGTCGGGTGAACCACGCCGTTCGTGGCGCAGCGCGAGGCGGGGTTGCGCGAGCAGCGCCAGCGAACCCCCGGCCACGAGGAACGGCACGACGCGGGCGAAGACACCGGGCGGGGTGGACAGCAGCAACGCCGACCCCGCCGCCCCGCCGAGCGCCGCCAGCGGCACCCACCGCCGCAGCCACGGCGCCCTCCCGCGCAGCTCGGGCTGGGAGGCCAGGGCCGAGCCCGGCCAGCAGGCGACGAGCGCGACGATGTTGGCCACGTTCGCCGCGAGGGCGGGAAGGCCCGCCGCGAGCAGGGCCGGATAGGAGATGAGCGAGGTGATGCCGCCCGCGGTGCCGACCAGCCCGGCGAGCACCCCTGCGGCGGCCAGCAGCACGGCGTCCCCGAACCCCGTCACGAGCCCCGTCACGAGCCCTGTCACGAGCCCCGTCACGAGCCCGGTCACAGTGCCCGTCACGAGGCCGGGCGCGCCCCGGCGTCCGGCGGGGGCGTCTCGACCGGGAACAGGATCGGGCTGAGCAGATGCCGCCTGCGCCGCGGCGCGGGCTCGTTCGTCATCCGCGCGACGATGACCGCGCGCAGCTCCGCGATCATCTCGGCGCGTTCCTCCGGGCTCAGCCACAGCACGTGCTGCCGATAACCCACCTCGTCGGCCGCGGGATCGGCGCCGTCCAGGCCGAGGTAGGCGTCGAACTCGGAGATCAGCGCGGCCATCGCCGTGGCGAACGTGCGCCGGTGGTCCTCCGGCGTCATCGCCGCCACGGTGCCGGCGTCGATCACCACCCGCTCGCGCAGCCGGTAGCGCCGTTCCACCGCGCCGCGCACCCGGTGCTCGCCGTCCACCTCCAGCACGCCGGCGTCGGCGAGCGCGGCGACGTGGCGATAGACGGTCGCCTTGTGCACCTCCGATATGCGCTCGCACAACTGCGCGGTCGTGAGGACCCGCCCACCGGCGAGCGCCTGCACGACGCGCAGCCGCACCGGATGCGCGAGCACCTCCATCACGTCCATGGTCCGAATGATCGCACGTGTGCTACCGTTCGCAGAAATGCGAACAATCAGAGGAGAGGGCGGCATGGGACGACCGGCATCGGAGACGACGGCCCCGCCCCTGGGGCGCCTGTACGACGTCGGAGAGCGGCGGTTGATGCTGCACCGCTCGGGCTCGGGCGGGCCGAGCGTGGTGTTCCTGCCCGGCGCGGGCCTGGTGGGCCTCGACTTCCTGAACGTCCAGGAGGGCGCCGCGGCCTTCGCCACGAGCGTGCTCTACGACCGCGGCGGCACGGGCTGGAGCGAGCCGGCGCCTCTCCCCCGCCGCGCGACCGAGGTCGCCGCCGAACTGCGCGGCCTTCTGCGGGCCACGGCGGTTCCCGGGCCGTTCCTCCTCGTGGGACACTCCCTCGGCGCGTTCTACGCGCGCCGCTACGCGCAGCTCTTCCCGGACGAGGTCGCCGGGCTCCTCCTGCTCGACCCCGGCCATGAGGACATCCTCGACCACATGCCGGCACAGGCCGCCGACCTGGCCGAGCGGATGCGGCCCGACCCGGCGCGGATGCCGGAGCTGACCGGCGAGCAGCGCCGGGCCGCCCGCGAGGCGTACGCCCGCCTGTACGCCGAGTGGCCCGCGCCGTTGCGCGAGGCGCTGATCGGCCACCACCTGGCGTCGTGGCGGACGAGCCTGCGCGAGACGGAGAACTTCGAGACCGAGGTCTACGACGAGCTGCGGGCCGGCGGGCCGCTGCCCGACGTCCCGCTCATCGTGCTGACCGCGGGCGGCGTGAACCCCTACTGGGCGAAGTTCCTGCCCGAGGAGGTGATGCGCGAGGCGCACGACGGGGTGCGCGCCCTGCACGCGGCGATGGCCCGCTCGGTGCCCAGGGGACGGCAGCGCGTGGTCGACGGCGCCTCCCACCAATACCTGCACGTCGAGCGGGCCGACGAGGTGCTGCGGGCGATCCGCGACCTCATGACGGCCATCTGAGCCCGCGTCACAAGGCGGCGCCCGCCGACCGCCGCCAGGCGTCGATCACCGCGCGTTCCTCGTCGGGGTCGAGCCCGGGCGGGAACGCCGGGATCTCGCCCGACCCGGTCAGCCACGCCCAGGTGTCGGCGACCGTCTCCACCACCGGACGGCACCGCAGGCCGGTCGCCATGGCCCGGCCGACGTCGGTGCGGATGAACCCGGCCAGCGCGGGACCGGGCGGGATCCAGCCCGGCAGCGCCGCCCACCGGTCGATCCCGGCCGCCTCGATCGCCTCGGGCTCGACCCAGACCGGCTCGGCGAGCCCGCCGGTGACCGCGACCGCGGACTCCAGCAGGTCGCGGGTCGTGCAGTGCCCCTCCGGGTTGACCAGGTTGACCGGGCCCCGCACCCCGCGCTCGGCCGCGTCGAGCAGCCAGGCGACGAGGTCGCGTACGTCCACGTAGCGGAACGGCTGGCCGGCCGGGCCGGGGGCGAGCATCTCCCCGCCCCGCGCCGCGCGCAGCAGCCAGTGCGGCAGCTGCCCGGGAAGCTCGTGCGGCCCGAGGATCAGCCCGGCGCGGGCCAGCACGGCGCGGTCGCCGAACGCCTCCTCCACGGCGAGCTCGCCGCCCCGCTTGTTGGGGGCGTAGTCGACGTCCTCGGCGTCCGCCGACGCCTCGACCGTGGGCCAGTCCTCGTTCAGGCCGGCCGGCGTCGGGGGCGCGTACACCGCCCGGCTGGAGACGTACACGTACCTGTCCGCGCACCCGGCCAGGGCGCGGGCGCTGTCGCGTACGACCCGGGGCGCGCCGGCCCAGGTGTCCACCACGACGTCCCACCGGCCCTCGGCGAGCGGGGCCAGGCCGGCCGGGCGGAGCCGGTCGCCGGTCACCGCCCGGGCTTCGGGGTGGGCCCATCCGGCGCGCCCGCGCGTGAAGGTGGTGACGTGCCAGCCGCGTTCCACGGCGGCCGTGACCACCCACCGGCCGACGAACGTCGTGCCGCCCAGCACCAGCAACCGCATGCCGTTCATCACTGTCTCCTGATCCGGTAGAGAACGTGGCGGCGCAGCGGGTGACCCGCGGGGAGCGCCGGGTGGTCGAAGTCATCGGCCGGGTCGTGTGTCATCCCGAGCCGCCGCATGACCGCCTGCGAGCGGACGTTCTGCACCGCGGTGAACGAGACGACCTCGGTCAGCCCGGCCCGGCCGAACCCGTCCTCCAGCGACGCCCGCGCCGCCTCCGTGGCGTACCCCCGGCCCCAGGCGGAGCGGGCGAGCCGCCAGCCGATCTCCACGCACGGCGTGAAGGGGGCGGTGAACCTCGGGACCGACAGCCCGGTGAAGCCGATGAACTCGCCGTCGGCCTCGACGGCCCACAGACCGAACCCGTGCTCGTCGAACCCGGCCTCGATGCGCTCGGCCAGCGCGTCGCTGTCCTCCCGGGAGAGCGTGGCCGGGAAGTGCTCCATGACGACGGGATCGGCGTTCAGCGCGGCGAAGGGCTCCTTGTCGTCCTCGCGCCAGCGCCGCAGCACGAGCCGTTCTGTCCTGATCGAATCGGCCACCCGCCGACGATAGTGCACGCAGGCTTTGGCCCCCGATGACGGTCCCCGATGCGGGGGGCGGGAGAAAGCAGAGGCGGAAGTCGGCTAGAGTCGTTCGTGGCCGATGTGGTTTGTGTCCCCCGGGCCGCAATCACCGCCTTCACGGAATACCGTCCGGCTGGAGCCGTGTTGTGCATCTCGCCGAGGAGGCGACCGCCACATCGGCCCTCGACGTGGGCGCCCCGCGAGACTCGTTCTCGCGGGGCGCCGCTCTCTTTCCCGGTCGTTCAACTGCGTCTTCTCACCAGGCCCGGCCCGCGGGCAGGTGCGCCAGGCCGGGCGCGGACAGGTGCAGCACCTCGTAGCGGTCCGCGTCCGCGTACGCGCCGGGCACCTCCCGCTCCCACAGCGCGAACGTCAGCAGCCGCCAGTGGTGCGGATCCACGGCGAGCGCGGCGGTGTGCAGGCCCCCGGCGCGGCCCAGATCACGCAGTTCGGCGAGGGCGGCGGTCACCTGATCCTCAAGGCCGGCCGTGGCGGGCAGCTCGGTCAGCCGTCGCGACGCCGCGCGGGGCCGCGTCTCCCGGGCCTGACCGGCCTCGGCGGCCAGGCCCGTCCAGTGCCGCACGACCGGCCTGCCGAAGTCGGCGACGATGCCCTGGAAACCGCCCCCGCCGACGAGGAACTCGCCCATCCTCCCGGGGTCGTTCCACAGGTAGAACGGCGCGTACTGGTTGACCGGCGACCCGGCGACGCCCCGCTCGCGGACCAGGTAGGCCTTCAGGCCGAGCCCGGCCCGGTCGTCGAGGGCGTGGCCGCGCGTGGCCACCCGCTCGCGGATGATCGTCATGTCGTAGCCGGCGGGCAGGGTGATCTCGTACTGCATCGCATACACGGCGGGTCTCTCCGGTGGCTCAGGGGTGGGACAGCAGGGCGAGCACGCCCTCGACGGCCTGGTGGAACGGCTCGGGCGTGCCGGCCGCGCGGGCCAGGACATATCCGCCCTGCAGCACCGCCACGATCGTCGCGGCGGTCGCGCCCGGATCGAGACCGGCGTCGAGCTCGCCCAGGTCGCGTCCCTCGGCCAGCACCTCCGCGAGCCGGTCGCGCAGCCACGCGAACGTCTCCTCCACCGGCCGCCGCAGCGCCGGATCGGCCATGACGTCGGGGTCCTGGGTGAGCCGGCCGATCGGGCAGCCCCGCAGCACCTCCCGCTCGCGCCGCAGGTAGGCCGACACGCGCTCGACGGCCGTGCCCGGGCCGCCCAGGATCTCCTCCACCCCGGCGCGCATCTCCTCCGCCGTACGGGTGATCGCGGCCAGCGCAAGGTCGGGCTTCCCGGAAAAGTGGTGATACATGCTGCCCTGACCGGCTCCCGCCCGCTGCTGGATGGCCCGCGGGCTGGTGCCGACGTAGCCGCGTTCCCAGAGCAGTTCGCGGGTGCTCTCGATCAGGCGGTCCGGTGTGCTCACGCCGTACATACTAGTAGGTACAGAGAACTGTTGGTGAAGCCGTACAAAACATGAGGCGGTGTGTTGCAGGGGTCATACACCTGAGCAGGGGTCGGGGCGGCCTAGGGTATTCCCGTCGGACCGGAGAAGGAGAGGCCGTGCTCTACCCCGCCCTGAAGTTCGTCAGCGTTCCCGTCATGCACGCACTGTGGCGGCCGCGAACGGAAGGACGCGAGCACGTCCCCGCGCACGGGCCCGCGATCCTCGCCTCCAACCACCTGTCCGTGCTCGACTCGTTCTTCATGCCGGCCGTCGTTCCGCGCATGGTGCGGTTCGTGGCGAAGAAGGAGTACTTCACCGGCAACCCCGTCGTGGCGGCGTGGATGCGCGCGATGGGGGCGATGGAGATCGACCGGGAGAACGTCTCCGCCGCCCAGGACATGCTCGACGCCGCGGTGGAGGTGCTGAAGGCGGGCGAGCTGTTCGGCATCTACCCCGAGGGCACCCGCTCCCCCGACGGCCGGCTCTATCGGGGGAAGGTCGGCGTGGCCTGGCTGTCGCTGACCACCGGCGCCCCGGTCGTGCCCGTCGCCATGATCGGCACCGAGAAGGTGCTGCCGCCCGGCACCTCGGTGCCGCGCCTGCACAGCATCGGCGTGCGGTTCGGCGAGCCGATGACCTTCACCGGCGACGCGGGCAACGCCCGCGACCGGCGGAGGGTGACCGACGAGGTCATGGCCGCGATCCAGCGCCTGTCCGGCCAGGAGTACGTCCCCCGGTACGGCGCCAGCGTCAAGGGCTCCGGCGAAGCCGGAGTGTGAACGACGGCGGACCCCGCTAGGCTCTGAACCCGACCGCAGGGCCGTCGTTGGGAGTGCGCGTGCCGCGAGGACGTACCATCGCGATCTCCGCAGCCGTGGCCGTCGTGGTGGCCGGAGCGGCCGCCGGGGGCGCCTACTACGTGTTCCACACGCGCGGCACTCCGCAGGAGACGGCCGCGCGGTTCACCGCGGCCTGGTCGAAGGGCGACCTCGCGGCCATGAAGGCCGAGCTCGCCACGCCCGCCGCGGGCTTCGACGCGGCGTACGCCGAGCTCACCAAGAACCTCGGCGTGGCGAAGGTCACCGTGCGCGACGTGCGGGCCGGCGCGGCGAAGGACGACCGGGCGACCGCCTCCTACACCGCCACCGCCACGGTGAAGAACGTCGGCGACTGGACCTACCAGGGCTCGCTCAAGCTCGTGGTCAAGGACCACTACTGGAAGGTCGACTGGTCGCCGTCCGCGGTCCACCCCGCGCTCGACGGGACCAACCACCTGGCGCTGAAGACGTCGTGGCCGCAGCGGGCCGCCATCACCGACGCCAACGGCGACCGCATCGACGGCGGCGACGTGGGCGGCTCGGTGCAGCAGCTCGTGGGCTTCCTCGACAAGGCGACGGACAAGGACGTCGAGAAGCTGGGCACCGCCTACAAGAAGGGCGACGCCGTGGGCCGCGGCGGCCTGCAGGAGACGTTCCAGAAGCAGCTCGCCGGCACTCCGACCACCGAGATCCAGGTGGTCGGCGACAGCCGTAAGACCCTGCACACCGTCAAGGGCTCCCCCGGCAAGGACCTGCGGACCAGCCTCGACCTGAAGGTGCAGCAGGCCGCAGCGGACGCCGTACGCGATCTGGACAAACCCGCCTCGCTCGTCGCCGTCAGGCCCTCGACGGGCGAGATCCTCGCCGTCGTGAACAACAGGGGCGGCTTCAACCGCGCCCTGGACGGCAAGTACCCCCCGGGATCCACGTTCAAGACGGTCACTGCCGCCGGGCTGCTGGCCGAGGGACTGACGCCGTCGAGCCGGGTGACCTGCCCCAAGGAGGCGGTCGTCGGCGGGCTGAAGATCCGCAACTCCGACCACGAGGCGTTCGGGTCGCTGTCGTTCCTCGACTCCTACGCCCACTCGTGCAACACGACGTTCGCGCCGCTCGCCGCGCAGAAGCTGGGCGCGCGCAAGCTGTACGACATGGCGACGAACCTGGGCTTCAACCGGCCGCTGCGCATCGGCGTCCCGGCGACCCCCGGCAGCATGCCGAAGGCCACCAGCGACGCCGAGCTCGCCGCGGAGGCGTTCGGGCAGGCGAGGATCACCGCGAGCCCGCTGGTGATCGCGACCGTGGCCGCGGCGGTGGCCGACGGCTCCTGGCGGCCGCCCACCCTGGTGCCCTCGCTGCAGCAGAAGACCGCTCCCGAGAAGCTGCCGGACGAGGTCGTCGAGCCCCTGCGGTCGATGATGCGGGCCGTGGTCACCAAGGGCACCGCCCACGGCGCCGGGCTGCCCGCGGGGACCGCGGGCAAGACCGGGACCGCCGAGTTCGGCACCGGGCCCAAGCTCGACTCGCACGCCTGGTTCATGGGCTTCCGCGGCGACCTGGCCTTCGCCGTCGTCGTGGAGGGCGGCGGCATGGGCGGCTCGGTCGCCGCCCCGGTCGCCGCGCACTTCCTCAAGTCCCTGTCCTGATGAGGCCGAGGGCGCACGTCACGTGACGGCCGCATCGAGGTCGCCGCTTCACGGCGCCTCGTGGGCTCCGCTAAACCGGCAGAGCGGCGGCGTCGTGCCGCAGGGCCATGACCAGCAGGGTCGCGATCAACGTGGCGATGAGCAACCAGCTCACCGCGATGATCACGGTGGAGCGGCCCGGCAGGCGGCGGCCCGTGCCTCGCCCCTGCCGTCCGCGCTCCGCACGGTGGTTGAACGACTCGAGCCTGGCCGCAAGCTTCGGGTCCTCATCCGTGAGGTGCCGCTCGATCATCGCCAGCATCCGCTCTTCGTCCTGCGACCAGGCCATCGCGCAACTCTCCCAGAACGCAAGGTATGTGCCGACGTTCTGCCCAACGATGAAGATCGTTAGCCGTTTCCAGGGCCGCGATTTACGACGCGTTGTAAGTTGCGATCTCCATCGAACCTCTGTTCTAATCTGAGGGTGCGGTGGGACCGGTTGCGGCTCGAAACGGGGGAAGGCGCACAGGGAGAGACGACTCCCCTGTTCGCGCGGTCGGCGGTGACCCGGACCTTCGACACCCCGGAGTTCCGGGGCGTCACCTTCTACGAGATCCACGCACGGTCGATCATCAACCGGGTCCCCTCGGCCAGCCGGGTCCCGTTCGAGTGGACGATCAATCCCTACCGGGGCTGCACCCACGCGTGCACGTACTGCTTCGCCCGCAGGACGCACGAATATCTCGACCTGGACTCCGGGCGGGACTTCGACTCGAAGATCATCGTGAAGGTCAACGCCCCCGACCTCGTACGGAGGGAACTGGCGGCGCCCCGGTGGGGCGGGCACCCCATCGCCATGGGGACCAACGTCGACTGCTACCAGCGGGCCGAGGGCCGATACCGGCTGATGCCGGGCATCCTCGCGGCGCTGCGGGACGCCCGCAACCCGTTCTCGATCCTCACCAAGGGCTCACTGATCCTGCGCGACCTCGATCTGCTCGCCGAGGCCGCACAGGTGACCGACGTCAGCACGGCCGTCTCGATCGGGTTCACCGACGAGTCGCTGTGGCGGGCCGTCGAGCCGGGCACCCCTTCCCCGCGCAAGCGGCTGGAGGTGTGCGCCACGCTGAACGAGCACGGCATCCCCTGCGGCGTGCTCATGGCGCCGATCCTCCCCTATCTGGGCGACTCCCCGCAGGCGCTGGAGGCCACCGTGCGCCGCATCGCCGAGACCGGCGCGACGCACGTCACGCCGATCGTGCTCCACCTGCGGCCGGGCGCACGCGAGTGGTTCATGGCCTGGCTGTCGCGCGAGCACCCCCGGCTCGTCCCCCGTTACCTGGAGCTGTACGGCCGGGGCGCCTACGCCCCCAAGGCATACCAGGAACGGATCGGCCACGCCGTGCGCGCGCTCGCCCGCAAGTACGGCATCGGCCGGTCGGCCCCGCGCGGCGATCAGGCACCAGGAACGGGCGGCGGCGATCGCACCGCCGAGGCGGGTGGCAACGCCGCGGCCGACGCGGGTGGCGCCCGTTCCTGGCGACGGCCCGGCGAGCGGCCGGCTCCCTCGCCCGCACCACCCGCGCCGCCCGAACAGCTCACGCTCCTTTAGGCAACCGCTGGCGGTAAGCGGCCGTCGGGGGGATAGGCGGCGGTGCGGCCGCTCCTGCTCGGCCCCGGAGCGGACGGGCCGGTCAGGTGTCACCGGCCGATGGCGGCACGGCGAAGGCACCGGCGGATGCGGCGAGAGCGGCGGTTCTGGCCGCCTGGCCGGGCAGGTCCGGGCCGGGCGGCGTGCGGAGAAGCATTAACTGGTGATACACGGGGGCCGTGGCGGCGATGAGCAGTCGCCGGGCGTCCGTGCCCGGCGGGAGTTCGGCGCGCTCGACTGCCCGGCGGACGATGACCTCGCACCGGGCGTACCGGTCCTCCCAGAGCCGCCGTTGGGCGTGATCGGCCTGCTCGGAGCGGAACGAAGCGGCGATCAGGGCCGCCACGATCGGCGGCTGTGCGGTGAGCGCGTCCTGGATCTCGCGGTTCAGTGCCGCCAGGTCGCCCTCCAGAGAACCAGTGTCCGGGGGCTGCCAGGCGTCGTCGCCCGCCGCGTCCAGGACGTCGGCGAGCAGGCCGCCGACGTCTCCCCAGCGCCGGTACACCGTCGCGCGGTGCACACCCGAGCGGGCGGCGACGGAGTCGACGGTGAGCCCGTCATAACCGTGCTCTCCGAGCTCGGCGAGCACCGCGTCGAGCACCTGCCTGCGGATACGGGCGGTACGGCCGCCGGGGCGGCGCCGGGGCGGCGGCACGGGCCTGGCGCCCTCCGGCTCTGGTGTGGAAGAAGTCATCGCTGGTGGTCCGGTTGCTCAACGGAACGGCGGCATGCAAGGATCTTAACGCACCAACTGTCGCAGTAGTGATGCCATCGACCCTCTTCGAAGCGTTGGCCAGGAAGGAAACGACGCGCGATGCCGGCTGTGCCCCCCCGACCCGACCGTGCTGCATCCGATGCCCGGGCAACCGCGGGTGGTGTTGCTGAAGCCGCTGATCACCTCGCCGCTGATCGAGGTCGGCGAGTTCTCGTACTATGACGACCCGGACGATCCGACCGCGTTCGAGACCCGCAACGTGCTGTACCACTACGGGCCCGAGAAGCTGGTCATCGGGAAGTTCTGCGCTCTGGGTGAGGGCGTGCGGTTCATCATGAACGGTGCCAACCATCGCATGGACGGACCTTCGACGTTCCCGTTCCCGATCATGGGCGGGTCCTGGGCTGAGCACTTCGACCTCATCACGGGCCTGCCCGGACGGGGCGACACGGTGGTGGGCAACGACGTCTGGCTCGGATACCGGTCGATGGTGATGCCCGGTGTACGCGTCGGCCACGGAGCGATCATCGCCTCCGGCTCGGTCGTCGCGGACGACGTCCCCGACTACGGCATCGCCGCCGGCAACCCCGCCAGGCTCATCCGCCACCGCTACGGCGACAGGGACATCGAGCGCCTCCTCGCGCTGGCCTGGTGGGACTGGCCGCTCCAGCACATCACCGACCACATCCGCACGATCATGTCCGGAAGCATCGACGACCTGGAGAACGCGGCGCCGCCGCTCCCCCACGGATGATCCGGCGCTTCAGAGTTCCAGCACTTCCGAATCGAGTCATCGGCATGCCTGCCTCCACACCCCGCAACCCGTTCGCCGACCTGCTTCGCGCCCATGCCGTCCCGCTCACCCACCTCGACCCGGCGGCGCCGCTCGACGACCTGGAGCCGCTGCGCGACATCATCGGCGATGCGCGCGTCGTCGCGCTCGGCGAGAACTCGCACTTCATCACCGAGTTCTCGCTGCTGCGCCGGCGCATCCTGCGCTTCCTGGCCGAACGCTGCGGCTTCACCGTCCTGGCCTTCGAGTACGGCTTCAGCGAAGGCTTCCCCCTCGACGCCTGGGCCCAGGGCCAGGGGACGGACGACGACCTGGACGCCCGGCTCACCGCGGCCATTCCTGTGGGAGTCGCGGAGCCGCTGCGCTGGATACGCCGGCACAACGCCACCGCCGAGGTGCCGGTGCGCTTCGCCGGGATCGACGTCCCCGCGGCCGGCGGCTCGCTGCTGCCCGCCCTGACCCCCGTCGCCGACTACCTGCGGCGGATCGACCCCGAGACCCTCCCGCTGGTCCAGCAGGCCATCCGGATCGCCGAGTCGTTCGCCGGAGCGTCCGCCGCCTCGGCCGCGCCGGCCTGGACCCGCTTGGCCGCCGCCGAGCAGGACGCTCTCAGTGCGATCCTGATGCGCCTGCTCATCCGGTTCCGTGCCGTCGAGGTGCTGTACGTCTCCCGCGGCGACCGGCGAAGTTACGAGATCGCTCTGTGCCGGATCGAGGCCGCCTGCCACGCCGACTACGGCTTTCGTGCCATGGCCGGGCTGTACGCCGGCACCGGCCTGACCGCCGACACCTCGGCCCGCGACGTCTACATGGCCGGGTCGGTCCTGTGGCACCTGGAGCGCTTCGGCCCCGGCACCCGCATCGTGCTGGCGGCCCACAACGCCCACATTCAGAAGACGCCGGTCTCCTTCGACGGCCACCTCACCGGGCTCCCCATGGGACAGCACCTCCACCGCTGCCTGGCCGATGAATACGTCGCCCTCGCCCTGACCAGCATCACCGGGCACACCGCTGATATGCGTCCCGATGAGGACGCCCGCTTCGGATTCGCCATCGACAACACCAAGCTGGAGCCGCCCGAGCAGGGCAGCATCGAGGCCGCCTTCGCGGATGCCGGGCTCGGGCTGAGCATGGCCGATCTCCGCCGGGCGCGTGCGGAGGCCTCCGGCGGCGCGGGCCCCGACCGCATCCGGATCCAGAGCGCCTACCTGCACACCCCCGTCCTCGACGCGTTCGACGGCATCGTCAACACGCCGGTCTCCACCGTTGCCGGCGACATCGAGAACTGACGCCCCAGAGAGATCCGGGGCGATAAGACAGGTTCGTCGGGACCGCCGTCACCGGCCGCTTCTGTCCTCCTCGTGGGCGGATAGCCCCACCGCAGGGTTGTCCGTGCGGATACGATCGGCGGCCGTGGAGGACGTCGCCGAGGACGCCGAGGAATTCGTCTGCGCGCATACCAGGCTCGCGGCCGTGCCGTACGTGCCGGAGATACGGCTGCACCTGGTCACGCCCAGCAATGCGCCCAGCGGCGTGCCCACCGGCGGGGCGCCGGGCGTAGGGCCGGACGTGGACGGCGACGACCACGTGTACGAGTTGTGGGAGCGCGCCGGGCGGCTGCCCTTCTGGGCCTGCCCCTGGGCCGGAGGGCAGGCGCTGGCCCGCCACGTGCTCGACCACCCGGAGATCGTGCGGGGCCGCACCGTCCTCGACCTCGCCACCGGCTCGGGGCTGGTCGCGATCGCCGCGGCGCTGGCCGGAGCCGCCCTGGTCGTCGCCAACGACGTCGACCCGTACGCGCTGGCGGCCGTCGGCGTGAACGCCCGCGCCAACGGCGTCACGGTGCGGGTCGCCGCGGGCGACCTGCTCGACGGGACGCCGTCCCAGCAGGTCGTGCTGGCGGGGGACGTCTACTACGAGGAGCCGCTGGCCCGGCGGGTCACCCCGTTCCTGTCGAGGGCCGGCGGGGAGGTCCTCATCGGAGCGCCCGACCGCGCCTGCTCCTATCTCCCCGAGGGCGTGTTCGAGCAGGTCGGCGTGCATCAGGTGCCGGCCTTCCTGGAGGACACCCCCAGCAAACGGACAACCGTATATCGGCTTTCCACACACGCTGTGACCTAGCTCACAACAACGCGACAACTGCCGGTTACGTCACAGGGAAAGGGGATCTTCATCTGACACGAATCGGGGCGTAACAGTGTCATCTCTTCAGCGCAGGGTGGCCAGGAAAGCGGCGAGAGCGATCGTGCGGGCGCTGGAGGCCCGCGACCGGCGGCGGGCCCGGACGGCGCCGCCGCCCGACGGTCACGATATCCGCATCCTGCTGCTGCACGCCAACGGCATGGGCGGCACGATCCGCACGGTCTTCAACCTCGCCGGGCATCTGGCGCAGACCCACGACGTCGAGATCGTGAGCGTCGTACGGGAACGCGAGGAGCCTTTCTTCCCCGTTCCTCCCGGAGTGCGCATCCGCTATCTCGACGACCGGCTGCCCCGCCGCAAGGGCCTGCTGTCTCGGTTCCCGAGCAGGCTGGTGCCGAAGGACGAGGCGGCCTACCACTGGTTCACCCTGCGGACCGACCTCAAGCTGGTCCGCTACATCCGCTCCCGCCGCCGCGGCATCCTCATCGGCACGCGGCCCGGCCTGAACCTGATCGCCGCGCGCTTCGCGCCCCCGGAGATCATCACGGTCGCCCAGGAGCACGGGAACCTGTCCGCGCACCAACCGCAGGTGCGCAAGCGGATCACCCGTAGCTATGGCAGGCACGACGCGGTCGTCACCCTCACGCGGGCCGACCTGCGCGCCTACGAGCGGGCCTTCGAGAAGGCACGCGGGGACCGGCCCGCCGTGCTGGCGCGGGTGCCCAACGCGACGCCCCGCCTCGGCGGCGGCGTCTCCCCGCTCACCACGAAGACCGTCGTCACGGTCGGCCGCCTGACCTGGGGCAAGGGCTACGACCTGCTGATCCGTGCGTGGGCGCACGTGGCGGCCCGGCACCCGGACTGGACGCTGCGGATCTACGGCGGCGGCCCCCGGGGGGAGAAGCTCCAGGCGTCGATCGACAAGCGCGGGCTGTCCGAGCGGGTGTTCCTCGAAGGCCCGGCCGAGGACGTCGGCGCCGTGCTCGCGGACGCCTCGATGTTCGTCCTGAGCTCCCGCCACGAGGGCATGCCGATGGTCGTCCTCGAAGCGATGAGCAAGGGCGTCCCCGTCGTCAGCTACGACTGCCCGACCGGCCCCGGGGAGATGGTCACCCACGGCCACGACGGCCTTCTCGTGAAGGCCGGGAAGATCCACGCGATGGCCGACGCCATCTGCACCCTGATCGAGGACGAGGACCTACGCCGCCGGATGGGCGCCAACGCGCTGAAGACGGCCGCCCGCAACGACATCGACGTCATCGGCGCCCGCTGGGAGGACCTGCTGGCCGGCCTGGTGGCCCGGCGGCGTGGTCTCCCGCCCGGCGGCCCGCTCGCGTACGAGCCGGCCGGGGCGGGCGACCACGACATCGGGGAACGGCCCGGCTCTCCCGACGCCGCCGCGCTCCACGTCGCCCGTACGCCGGAGGCACCGGCGGCACCGGCGGCACGCCTCAGCCGGCGGGCGTGAACCACGGGCGGGCGGCCGCGTCGGCGACTACGGTCACAGGAAAATGCCGCCGGAGACCTCGACGCGCTGACCGGTGATCCAGCCGCTCCCGTCGGTGAGCAGGGCACTGATCGCGCCCCCGACGTCGGTGGGCTCCCCCACCCGTCCCAGCGCGGTCTGCGACGCGAGCATGGCGCGGAACCCCTCGTCATCGCGCATGATCCCGCCCGCGAAGTCGGTGGCGACCGGGCCGGGGGCGACGGTGTTGACCGCGATGCCGCGCGGCCCGAGCTCCTTGGCGAGGTATCGCGTCAGCACCTCCACCGCGCCCTTCACCGACCCGTACGCCGCCTGCCCCACGCTCGCGAACCTGGTCAGCCCGGTCGAGAGGTTGACAATCCGGCCGCCGTCCGCGATGAGGGGCAGCAGCCTCTGCGTGAGGAAGAAGACGCCCTTGAAGTGCACGTCGACCAGGGAGTCGAAGTCGCTTTCTGTCGTGTCGGCGAACGCCGCGGTGACCGAGATGCCGGCGTTGTTGACGAGGTGGTCGAAGTCGTCCCGGTGCCACCGCTCGCGCAGGGTGCGGCGCAACTCGGCCGTGAAGTCGTCGAATCCCGCCACCACCGCGGTGTCCAGCGGCAATGCCGCCACGGTGCGCCCGAGCCGGGTCACGGACTCGACCACCTCCTCGGCCTGGTCCTTGCCCGACCGATAGGTGACGACGACGTCGACTCCACGCTCGGCGAGGGCGAGCGCCGTGGCCCGCCCGAGGCCCCGGTTGCCGCCGGTGATGAGGGCGATTCGCTGAGAGGTCATGATGAAAGCTCCTGGTCATCGGGGAGACGGCCTCCTGGCGGGGCCGCCACGCCCAGTTCACCGGGTGGCGCGCCGGGCTGCCACGGCCCACATGTCCATGGCTCACGCGGCCATGACTCACGCAGCCGGGACTCACGCAGCCGGGACTCACGCAGCCGGGACTCACGCAGCCGGGACTCACGCAGCCACGGCCCGCACAACCACGGCCCGTACAGCCGTGGCCTCCTTATCCGGGGATCGGCAGGCCGTGGATACGCGGTGACCGGCGCGCGAGGATGAGCGGGGACGGGAGAAGGCGAGGAGGCAGAGGGTGGACCGCGAGGGACTGGCGGACTTCCTGCGCAAGCGCAGGGAGGCCCTGCAACCCGAGGACGTCGGGATGGTCCGCGGGCCGCGCCGGCGCACCAGCGGTCTCCGCCGCGAGGAGGTGGCCGCCCTCTGCGGCATGTCCAGCGACTACTACAGCCGTCTGGAACGCCTGAAGGGACCGCAGCCGTCGGAGCAGATGCTCGCCGCGATCGCCCGCGGGCTGCGCCTGACCCTCGACGAGCGCGACCACCTCTTCCGGCTCGCCGGGCACAGCGCCCCCCAACGGGCGCTGCGGGGCGACCACGTGAACCCGGGGATCATGCGCGTCCTCGACCGGCTCTGCGACACACCCGCCATGGTGACGACCGCACTCGGCGAGACGCTCCGGCAGACCCCGGCCGCCGTCGCCCTGTTCGGCGACCAGACCGTCTTCAGCGGCATGGCGCGCAGCCTGTTCTACCGGTGGTTCACCGACCCCGACGAACGGCGTCTCTACCTGGAGGACGACCATCCCCTGTACGGACGGGTGTTCACCTCCCTGCTGCGGGAGGCCGCCACGCGTGAGGGACCCCGCTCCCGGGCCGCCGCCCTCGCCCGCGATCTCCTCGGCCGCAGCACCGAGTTCGCCGCGCTCTGGGACAGGCACGAGGTCGGTCTCGGGCACCCGGACACCAAGCGCCTCGTGCACTGCGAGCTCGGCGTGCTGGAACTGCAGTGCCAGACGCTGCTCGATCCCGACCAGTCGCAGGCGCTACTCGTCTACACGGCCACGCCGGGCACCGAAAGCTACGACAAGCTGCGCCTGCTCGCCGTCATCGGCAGTCAGACGCTGGGCAACGGTGACTGGCGATAGTCGCGACCAGCCCCGGCCCCTCGCACCCTGCCGCTCATGGCACCCTGCCGCTCACGCCCGCCGCGCCCGATCGGGACCGTCACACAGCCGGCTGATCGGCGTCCGCGCCGGAACGCGCTTCGATGCGGGCGGCCACCTGCCTGCTCCACGCGTGGATGGCGGCGGCCTGCTCGGGCGTGAGCGTCTCGAAGAAGTAGCGGCGGATGTTGTCCGCGTGCCCCGGGATGGCGTTCTCCACGGCGCTGCGGCCCTTGGCGGTCAGCCCGACCCCGATCCGGCGGCCGGACCGGTCCTCGGTCCTGTCGACCAGTTCACGGTTCTCCATCCGCGTCAGCTGATGCGCCACCCGGCTTTTCTCCCAGGCGAGCGACTCGGCGAGCTCGGTCACGCGCATCCGGCCCCCGGCCGTCCGGTGAAGCGTCACGAGCACGCTGAACTCGGCCTTGGAGATGCCGTGGTCGCGCTGCAGGCCACGGTCCAGCTCACGGGCCAGGAGACGCTGCGCCTGCATCCAGCTGTCCCAGAGCTCCCACTGCTCGGGTTCCAGCGTCCGGGGCTTCTCCATGAGCCCACCATAACGACCCGGAGTTGACGCGACAACTCACTCCGGGCTTAAAGTTGTCACGTCAACTCTGGGCGTGTCCCGTACGGCCCCTCGTCCTGAGCGCCGCGCGTGCCGCCCGACAACGGCAATGCGATGAGAAGCGAGGATGAATCACACCGTGGTGGTCGTCGGGGGAGGGTACGGCGGGTCGATGGTCGCCAAGGAGCTGGACTCCGAGGCCGACGTCACACTCATCGACCCACGGGAGGCCTTCGTCAACGCGGCCGCGTCGCTGCGGGCGCTGACCCGCCCTGACTGGGCGCACAACGCGTTCTTCCCGTTCGCGACGCTGCTCCAGCGGGGACGAGTGATCCGCGACCGGGCCGTCTCGGTCGACCCGAAGGGCGTTACGCTCGCTTCGGGCGAGCGGGTCGAGGCCGATTATCTGGTTCTGGCCACCGGCTCCGGCTACACATATCCGGCCAAACCACGCCACGCGTCGACGAGCATCGCCGAGCAGCTGGACGATCTGCGCGAGACCCACAGGGAGCTGGCCGGCGCCGGGCGCGTGCTGATCCTCGGCGCCGGCCCGGTCGGCCTGGAGCTCGCCGGGGAGATCAAGGACGTCTGGCCGGACAAGCACGTGCTCGTCCTCGACAGGGCCGATCAGCTGCTCCCCGGCTTCCTTCCCGAGGTGCGCGATGAGCTACGCCGCCGGCTCGACGAGCTCGGCATCGACGTGCGGCTGAACACCGGTCTCACCGCGTTGCCGACGGTCGAGGCCGGTCGGGCCGGCCGTTTCACCGTCACCACGGACAAGGGCGAACAGCTCGTGGCGGACATCTGGTTTCGCGCCTTCGGGGTCGAGGTCAACACCGGCTATCTCGCCGACGGATGCCTCTCGCCGCTGACCGAGCAGAAGACGATCCCGGTCACCGAGCGGCTGAACGTCCAGGGTTACGACCACGTCTACGCGATCGGCGACATCGTCGCCCTCCCCGACCCCAAGATGGCCTCCTATGCGATGACCCATGCCGGCGTCGTGGTGCGGAACCTCAAGGCGCAGCTCGCCGGCGACCGGCCGGACGCGGTGCACACCCCGACGTCCGAGCGGAGGATCCTGCTTCCGCTCGGAACGCGCGGGGGCGTCGGCCAGCTCCCCACACCGGACGGTGTCGCCGCGGCCACGGCCGAGACGGTCTTCGAACGCAAGGGCGCCGACCTGTTCACCGCGCGGTTCGCCGCCCGGTTCGGCCGCGCCTGAACGGATCCGCCGGTCGCCGCGTCAGTCCCTCGGAGGCCGGTCGGCCCACTGCTCCAGACGACGGGCGAGCGCCCGGACCTCCTCACGCAGCTCGGGCGGGCCGACCACGGTGAACGGCACGCCGAGGCCGGCCAGCACCTGCGCCATGCCGTCCAGCCGCTCGGCCCGGCCGGTCATCCGTACGCCGCCATCGACCGGAGCCAGGGCGGCCACCGCCGGCGGGATCCGCCGCCGGGCCTCCTCCATCGTCGTGGCCAGCACCACCTCGACCTCGTACCGGTAGGGCACGGCGGCCAGCGACTCCATGACGTGGGCGACCGCGTCGAACTCCCCCGGTGCGGGAAACTCTTCCCCCGTCGTCTCCGCCCGGCCGATCCGGTCGAGCCGGAACGTCCGCACCTCGCCCCTGCGGTGGTCGTGGCCGGTCAGATACCAGCGGCCGGAGTGGAACACCAGCCCGTACGGATCGACCGTCCGCTCGCTGTCCTGTCCCCGGAAGGACCGGTAGGCCAGCCGTACGCGGAGACGACGGCGGGCGGCGTCGGCCAGCGTCAGCAGGGTGGCGCCGCTCGGCCGGGAGGTCGCGGCGGCGCGGGCGGTCAGGCCGACCATCTCCTCGACGGCGCCGACGCGATCGCGCAGGGCGTCGGGCAGCACCCGCTGGATCTTCGCGAGCGCGCTCTCGGCCGCCCCCTCGCCCACCGTGAGGCCCGCGCGGCGGCCGGCGAGCAGCCCGAGCACCACGGCGGCGGCCTCGTCGCCGGTCAGCATGAGCGGCGGCAGCCGATATCCCGGCCTGAGCCGGTAGCCGCCGTAGCGTCCCCGCTCGGCCTCCACCGGAATGCCGAGGTCCTCAAGCCTGCGCACGTAGCGGCGCACGCTCCGCACGTCCACCTCCAGGCGCTCGGCCAGCTCGGGACCGGTGAGCCCCGGCCTGGCCTGCAGCAGCTCCAGGAAGGCGAGGATGCGATTGGTGGACATATCAGGACCGATTCTGCCCTGATTCGGCCCTAGCGTCGACGCATGACGACATACGTACTCGTTCCCGGTTTCTGGCTCGGCGCGTGGGCGTGGCGGGACGTGACCGCCGCGCTTCGCGGCATGGGGCACGAGGCCCACCCGCTGACCCTCACCGGCCTCGCCGACCGCGCCCATCTCGCCTCCCCCGCCCTGGATCTGGAGACCCACATCCGCGACATCCTCGGCCTCGCCGAGGCCGAGGACCTGCGCGATGTGGTCCTGGTCGGCCACAGCGGCAGCGCCGCCGCGGTCACCGGGGCCGCCGCCCGCGCCGCCGGCCGCGTGAGCCGGGTCGTGTACGTCGAGAGCGGCCCGGTGCCGGACGGCATGGCCCAGATCGACCTGACCGGGCGGGAGTTCGTCGAGAAGCGCGTCGAGGACGCCTGGCGCTACCCCATGCCTTCCTGGGATGAACTGCAGGAGTCGGGCGCGAGCCTGGAGGGGCTGGGCGAGCACGAGCGCTCGTTGATGGCCGCCCGGGCCACCGCACAGCCGCTCGGCACGATCACGCAGCCCCTCACGCTGAGTGACGAGGCCGCCGCGTTCGCCGCACTGCCGAAGACGCTGGTGAGCTGCTCGTTCCCGCTCACCCAGGTCAAGGAGCTGATCGCGGCCGGACATCCGGCGTTCGCGCCGCTGGGCGGGCCCGAGTGGGAGCTGCATGAGCTGCCCACCGGTCACTGGCCGATGCTCTCCCGCCCCGGCGACCTGGCTGCACTTCTCGCCAAACCGGCGTAACCGACCCGGCGCCTTTACATTGTAGATTTCCTGGGCAGGACATTTGTCCTGCCCAGGGTCGTATCGATCTCTCTACCTGGGCCGACGGCGCCTGCCTACCGTCGTTTCCATGACCACGAACACCGCCGACGCCGTGTCACTGACCTCGGCGACCAAGCGCTTCGGCCCCGTACGGGCCGTGGACGAGCTCACGCTCGCCATCCCCCGCGGCCAGACGGTGGCACTCCTCGGCCCCAACGGCGCGGGCAAGTCGACCACCATCGCGCTGCTGCTCGGGCTGCTGCCGCCCGACTCCGGGCGGGCCTCGCTGTTCGGCCTCGACCCCGAGCAGGCCGTGAGGCAGGGCCTGGCGGGCGCGATGCCGCAGGAGGGCGGCCTGGTCCCCCGGGTCACGGTCCGCGAGCTGCTGACCTTCGTGTCCGGGACCTATCCCGCTCCCCTCCCCCTCGACCGGGTGCTCACGCTCGCCCGGATCGACGACCTGCGCGACCGCCGGGTGGACCGGTTGTCGGGCGGGCAGGCGCAGCGCGTGCGGTTCGCGATGGCGGTGTGCGGCGACCCCGACCTGATCGTCCTCGACGAGCCCACCGCCGCGCTCGACGTGGAGGCCCGGCGCGAGTTCTGGGACGGCATGCGCGGGCTGGCCAGCCAGGGCAAGACCATCCTGTTCAGCACCCACTATCTCGATGAGGCCGACGAGCATGCCGACCGCGTCGTCGTGCTCGGCCACGGCCGGGTGATCGCCGACGGCACCAGCGCGGAGATCAAGCGGGCGGCGGCGCTGACCACCGTGAGCGTGGCCGCCGACGGCGAGTCCGCCTGGCTCGCGACCCTGCCGGGCGTGCGCCACATGGAGATCAGGGGCGGCCGGGTCCACCTGCGCACCGGCGACTCCGACGCCACCGTCATGGCCCTCGCCCGCGCGGACGCCATCCGCGATCTGGAAGTCGCCCCGGCCGACCTGGAGGACGCTTTCGTGGCCCTCACGACCAAGGAGAACGTGTGATGTGGGGATACGTACGGCTCGAACTGACCAGGGCCCTCCGCGACGGCGGCTATGTGATCTTCGGGATCGTGATGCCGGTCGTCATGTACCTCGTCTTCACCAACCTCGGCCTGGCCCCCGGCGACAAGCACGACGCCGCGCTCTACACGATGGTCAGCATGGCGGCGTACGGCGCGCTCGGCGGCGCGTTCAACAACGGCAGCGGCATCGCCGAGGACCGCGCGGCGGGGTGGCTGCGCCAGTTGCGGCTCACCCCGCTGACCCCGGCCGAAGTCGTGGCGGGGAAGGTCGTCACCGGCGCGGTCGCCGTCGTGCCCAGCATCGCAGCCGTGCTGCTGGCCGGCGTGCTGGTCAACCACGTCTCGCTCCCACCGCAGCGGTGGCTGGTGATCATCGCGCTCCTGTGGGCGGGCACCGTGCCGTTCTCCCTGCTCGGTCTCGGCAACGGCTATCGCCTGTCGGGCCAGTCCGCGGCGATGGCCAACATCGCGACCATGCTGACGCTGTCGATCCTCGGCGGCCTGTGGGTGCCGGTCGAGAAGTTCCCGTCCTGGCTGGCGGCAATCGCCGAGTGGACCCCGTCGAACAGCTACGCGGGCCTGTCGTGGCGGATCGCGTTCGGCGACGTCCCCACCCTCCGTCAGGTCGTGCTCCTGTCGGCCTGGCTGCTGGTCTTCGGCGTCTACGCGGTGTACGGCTACCGTCGTGCCGGTCGCCGGGCCTGACCGCTAGTGTGACGATTCCGATGACGACAGAACGCGGCACCTGGCTCGATCCGCTGCGCGAGGGCGAGCGCGGCCCCGACGCCAAGGGCATGTACATGTGGGTGGCCGTGACGGCGGCGCCCGTGTGGGACATCGCGCACGGCCGATCCCATCCCCTCTGGCTGGCCTGGCCGGCCGCGCTGGCCGCCGCCGGGCTGTACGTGGCCACCACGCACTTCGCGTTCACGGACCGGCGGCGCGCCCTGCCGGCGCTCGGGCTGCTCGCGGTGGTGGTCCTCGCGTCTATGATCGGGTTCGCGGGCAACTGGCTCTACCTGGTCATGATGCTGGCCGTCGCCACCGGAACCGCCGTTCGCGGCAGGATCCTGCCGGTGATACTGATCGCCGAGTGCGTCGCCGCCCTGGTCGTGGCCGTGCGGGCCGACGCGAGCCTCACCGGCGTGCTCTCCATGATCTGGGGCACGTTCACCGCGGGCCTGATCCCGGCGATCATCATCCGGCTGTGGGAGGCCATCCACGAGCTCAAGGCCACCCGCGAGGAGCTGGCCCGGACCGCGGTGACCGAGGAGCGGCTGCGCTTCTCCCGCGACCTGCACGACCTGCTCGGGCACACCCTCTCGATCATGGTCGTCAAGGCCGAGGCCGTACGCCGGCTGACCCGGGTGGACGCCGATGCGGCGGCCGAGCAGGCGTCCGACATCGAACAGATCGGGCGGCAGGCGCTGACCGAGGTGCGGGCCGCCGTCACCGGCTATCGGGGCAGGGGACTGACCGCCGAGCTCGACTCCGCCCGCGCCGCCCTCGCGGACGCCGGAATCAAGGTGACCGTCCGCACCTCCTCCGTACGGCCCGGCCCCGAGGCCGACGCCCTGCTCGGCTGGGCCGTGCGCGAGGGCGTGACCAACGTCGTACGGCACAGCCACGCGTCGGCCTGCGAGATCGGCCTGCGCGACGACGACGGGCTCCTGGTGCTGGAGATCCGCGACGACGGCCCGCCGCAGCAGGCCCACGGGCACGGCAACGGGCTGATCGGCCTGCGTGAGCGCGTGAGGGCCGCCTCCGGCACCGTGGAGACCACGGCGCCGCCGGACGGAGGCTTCCTGCTCCGGGTGGCCGTGCCGTACGCGAGGGAGGACGGTCAGTGATCCGGGTGCTGCTGGCCGAGGACCAGGGCATGATGCGCGGCGCGCTGGCCCTGCTCCTCAACCTGGAGCAGGACATCGAGGTCGTCGCCCAGGTCGGCCACGGCGACGAGGTGGTGGACACCGCCCTGCGGACCCGGCCCGACGTGGCCCTGCTCGACATCGAGATGCCGGGCCGCGGCGGGCTGGAGAACGCCGCCGACCTGCACGAGCGCCTGCCCGGCTGCGCCGTGCTCATCCTCACGACGTTCGGGCGGCCCGGCTACCTGCGCCGGGCGATGGAAGCCGGGGCGCGCGGGTTCCTGGTCAAGGACGGCCCGGTGGAGGATCTCGCCGACGCCGTCCGCCGCGTGCTGCGCGGCGAACGGGTCATCGACCCCGCGCTCGCGGCGGCGGCGCTGAGCACCGGCCCGAGCCCGCTGACCGACCGGGAGCGGGACGTGCTGGCCGCGGCGGCCGACGGCTCGACGATCTCCGACATCGCGGCCCGCCTGCACCTGTCGGAGAGCACGGTGCGCAACTACCTGTCGTCGGCCATCGGCAAGACCGGCACCAGGAACCGGATCGAGGCCGCCCGCCTGGCCCGCCACAACGGCTGGCTGTAGCGGCTCACTGCACGTCGAACTCGTTGCCCTCGGGGTCGGCCATGGTCACGTGGTGGCTGCCGGGCTCCTGGACGACGCGCAGCACGGTCGCGCCGAGCGCCTTGAGCCGGTCGACCTCGGCGTCCCTGCGCTCGGGGCCCGCGTGCAGGTCGATGTGCAGGCGGTTCTTGCCTGCCTTCGGCTCGGGGACCGCCTGGAAGAGGATCCGGCGGCCGAGGCCGGTGCCGGTGTCCTGATCGACCGGGTCGTCCGGGTGCCGTACGGCCCGCAGCGTGCGGAAGGCCGTGTGGTCGGGGGTCACCGCTTCCTCCCCCACGACGCCGCCGGCCAGAAGCCGGCCGACGATGGCGCTGTTGTCCTCCACCTCGTAGCCCAGGGCCTGCGCCCAGAACGCGGCCTGTGCGTGCGGGTCGGCACAGTCGACGACGAGCTTCCATTCGAGAGTCATGTAACCCTTTATAGTGGTTACATGACTCTGACGCTACATCCGCGCAGCGGGGGCTCCTTCCGGTTCGATCCGGGCGCCCTCTGCCTGGAGTTCCTGGTGAGCGGCGGCGTGGGGGTCTACGCCCACTACGAGACGCTGCACGAGCCGGCCGACCTGGCCCGGTGGGCCGCCGTGTCCCGGCTCGGCCTGGCGGAGGTGGACACGACGGCCGGCGAGCTCACCCGCGCGAAGACCCTGCGCGCCGCCCTGTGGGGGCTGGCCGGCGACCACATCCACGGGCGTACGCCCCGGCAGGCGGACGTGGACGCGGTCAACCTCGCGGCGTCCGCGCCGCCGCTGACGCCCGTGATGACGGCGGACGGGCGGCGGTCCTGGGCCACCCCCGCGACCGGCGGCCAGGTGGTCGCGACCGTCGCGAGGGACGCGATCGAGCTGTTCACCGGCCCGCTGGCCGACCGCGTACGGGAGTGCGCGGGCGACAACTGCGCCCTCGTCTTCGTCGACACCTCACGCCCGGGCAGCAGGCGCTGGTGCTCCATGGAGCGGTGCGGCAATCGCCACAAGGTCCGCGCGCACCGCTCCCGCGAAAGGTAGAACCCCGCGGCGTACGGGGATCCGACCGGGCCTCAGGCGGCGACCGGTGAGAAGTACGAGACCAGGCGTCGCGCCGCACCCGACCACGGACCGGCGAGGAGCGCCACGAGCACCTGGGCGGCTCCGGCGGCGACGAGAGTCGGGCCCGCGCCGGCCACGCCGATGACCGCGCCACCGGCGAGCAGGCCGACCGAGACCGCCCCGTCGTGCACGAGGCTCTCCGCCGCGAAGGCCGCTCGCCGCTCCGCCCCGTCGGTGCGGGTGCTGATGAGCCGGTTCAGCGCGCCGATGCCGAGCGGCATGGAAAAGCCCCCGATCGCGGCCACGCATCCGAGGACGACGAGGGACGACGCCGCCGCCGGCATGACGGCGAACGTCACGCCGAGAACGGCCCAGCCCACTGCCATGGTCGCCAGTGCCGGCATCCGCGGGACGAGCGCCGGCGCCAGGAGGGCACCGGCGAGCGAGCCCAGGCCATATCCGGTCATGCCGGCCGAAATGAGCAGTCCGGGCCGCCCGGTCTCGGCTCCGAGGATCGCGAGGCCGAGCGTGAAGGCGAACCACACGAGCCCGCCGACTCCCGACATGGTCACCGCACGCCGGATGTCCCCGTGCCGCGCCAGCACCTGACGCAGGGCCGGGGCGCCGGACCCATCGGCCGGGCCGCCGGATGCGGCAGGGCCGACATGCACGACAGGCGTCGCGGTGCCGCGCACGGTGCACAGGAGGGCGGCTCCCACGCCGACGCCGGCGGCCTCGGCCCACAGCAGGGGCGACGGCCCGCCGACGGTCACGGCCCACCCCGCCGCCGGTGGCGCCAGGATCATCGTGACGCGGTGCATGAAATCCTGCCAGGCCAGCATCTTCGTCGTGATGGTGGCACCGAGGGGATCGCAGATGTCCGAGAGCAGGGCACGTTGCCCCGGCCCGCTCAGCGCGGTGGCGCACCCGGTGATGACACCGGCGGCGGCGAGGTGGACCGCGCCGACCGTGCCGGCTGCCGCGCCCAGCGGAACGACGAGGAGCCCGGCCACCTGCACGACGAGCACGCAGGCGAGGGCTCTGCCCGTGGTCAGCCGCTGCCGGATTCCTCTGGCCCACCAGGGCGAGGTGAGCATGGGCAGCCCGACCGCTCCGCCGACCAGCCCGGTGGACCAGGTGGATCCGGTTTCGGCGAGCGCGACGAGCGGAAGCGCCACGGCCGTCGTGCGCTGCCCCATCCAGGTCACGAACGTGGTTGTCAGCATGGCGACGATGTCGCGTCCGGTGTTCACGCCGTCATCCTCCGGGCGAGCGGAATCCCCCGGTAGGCGACGAATCGCCATCAGAACTCATAACATCCGGATATGAGCTCATTCCCCTCGGTCGAGGACCTCCGGCTCGTCGAGGCCATCGCCCGGCACGGCTCGGTCGGGGCCGCCGGAAGAGAGCTGCTGATCAGCCAGCCGGCCGCGAGCAAGCGCCTCGCCGCGCTCGAACGGCGGGTCGGCGAGCGGCTCTTCGACCGGGACACGACGGGGGCGCGGCCGACGCCGGCCGGTCGTGCGCTGTGCGCCGAGGCGGCTCACGTGCTCGATCATCTGGGCCGGATCTTCGACCGGGCGCGGGCGGCGGCGCGGGCGAAAACCTTCCGCGTCGGCACCTTCGGCAGCCTCGCCCCGTTGCTCTTCCCCGCGCTCGACGAGCTGATGGACGGCGCGACGGTCGACCAGGTGACCGACCACGGCGACCGGCTCGTGGAGTGGGTGGGCGAGGGGTCGCTGGACGCCGCGTTCGTCGCCGTAGCCGACCAGATGCGCCTGCCCGCCACCGTCAGCGCCACACCCGTCGCCACCGATCGGCTGGCCGTCCTGACGCCGGAGGGCGCGCCCGCGAGAGACGGCCGGCGGCCGTTCGCCGGTCTCGACGTCGTCGCCTACACCTACGACATGTCCGCCGACACGCTGCACCAGCGGCTGTCCGGCCTCGGCGCGAGGCCCCGGGCGGCGGCCACCGCGGAGACCGCCGTACGGCTCGCGCGGCTGCTGAGATGCCCGGCCGTCCTGCCCCGCGGGCTCGGGCTCGCCTATGCCCAGGAGGGAGATCGCATATCGGCCGCGCCCCTGCCCGGCCGCCTCACGCTCTTCATGGTGACCCGCCGCCCGGCTCCGCACGAGCTGACGGCGATGGCCGGGCCGCTTCCCGGGCGCCTCGGCCTGCGGCGCCCGGCGGCGAGACGGCCCGGCTGAACGGCCACGCACCCCGGTCCGCGCGCACCGAAGACCGTTGACGGCCTCGCTCCGCGTCTGCTTCGACGGTGCGGACGACCACCTGGGGTGGGCACCCGGACGTCGGCGGTGCGAAACTTCGCACTATGACGGAGAACGAGCCTCGGTCGCTGATTCCCAGCATGCGGCTGGACGATCTGCTGGCGGAGTTGCAGTCACGTCTGGAGGCCGTGCTGGCCACCCGTGACCGGGTGCACGCGCTGCTGGAGGCGGTCGTCTCTATCGGCAGCGACCTCGATCTGGAGGTCGTGCTGCGGCGCATCGTGGAGACCGCCACGACGCTGGTCGACGCGACGTACGGCGCGATGGGCGTGATCGGGGAGGAGAACACGCTCGTCCAGTTCGTGCCCGTAGGGCTGAGCGAGGAGGAGATCGCCAGGATCGAGCACTGGCCGCACGGGCTGGGCCTGCTCGGCCTGCTGATCAAGGAGCCGCAGACGCTGAGGCTGGCCGACATCTCCCGCCATCCCGAGTCGTACGGATTCCCGCCCGGTCACCCGCCCATGGGCAGCTTCCTGGGCGTGCCGGTGCGGGTGCGCGACGAGGTGTTCGGCAACCTCTACCTCACGGAGAAGCGCGGCGGCGGGAACTTCGACGAGGACGACGAGGCGATCGTGGTCGCCCTGGCCACCGCCGCCGGCGTGGCGATCGAGAACGCCCGACTGTACGAGGAGAGCCGCCGCCGGGAGACCTGGTTGCGGGCGTCCTCCGACATCACCACGCGGCTGCTGTCGGGGGCCGAGCCGCGGGAGGTCCTCACCCTGATCGCCCGGCGCGCCCGCGAGATGGCCGACGCCGACGCCGTGGCGATCCTGCTGCCCGACCGCGACCGCGAGGTGCTGCGCGTCGCGTTGCAGGATGTGGCGCCGGCCGAGGACGGGCCGATCGGGGACGGACCGGCGGTCCGGCTCGTCGAGGACGAGGTCGCGGTCGAGGGCTCGCTGTCGGGCCGGGTGTTCCTGAGCGGTGAGCCGCTGGCGCTGGACGATTTCGACCACGGTCGGCTGCATCTGATCTGGGCCGGCGATCTGGACCCCGGGCCGGTGGCGGCCGTGCCGCTGGGCGCGCCCGGGGCCGTACGCGGGGTGCTGGCCCTGGTCAAACGATCGGGACGGATGCCGTTCAGCCAGTCGGAGCTGCGCACCCTGCACGCCTTCGCCGGGCAGGCGGCCGTCGCGCTGGAGCTGGCCGAGACCCGCCGCGACGCCGAGCGGCTCGGCCTGCTGGAAGACCGCGACCGCATCGCCAAGGACCTGCACGACGTGGTCATCCAGCGGCTGTTCGCCGTCGCCATGACGCTGATGAGCGCGGTGCGCCTGGTCGAACGGCCGGAGGCCTCCTCCCGGCTGCAGAGCGCGATCGACGAGCTGGACACCACGATCCGGCAGATCCGCTCGACGATCTTCGCCCTGCAGACCCCGCACGAGGACGCCTCGCCCAGCCTGCGCGCCCAGGTCGTCGACCTGGTCGAGGGCGCCCGGGGGCATCTGGGCTTCATGCCCGGCCTGACCCTGGAGGGCCGGCTCGACAACGACGTGCCCGCCGAGGTCGCCGAGCACCTGCTCGCCGTCCTGCGCGAGGCGCTCTCGAACGTCGTCCGCCATGCCAGGGCCACCCGCGCCGACGTCGCCGTCCACGCGGCGGACGGGCGGCTGACCCTGGTGGTGGAGGACAACGGCGTCGGCATCCCGGCCGAGGGCCGCCGCAGCGGCCTGCGCAACCTCGCCGACCGGGCCGAACGCCTCGGCGGCGCCCTCGCCCTCGCCTCCCCGGACGGCGGCGGCGCCCGCCTGGAGTGGACCGTCCCGCTGGGCTGAGCACCGTCATGTCCAGCGGGACCGGCCCCGCGAGCACTCCTATAGCCGGCTCAGCACCTGCATGGCGTCCTTCTCCAGCCGCGACAGGTCGCGGAGGATGGCCCCGGCCTGCCGGAGGCACCCCGCGTCGCCGCGCTCCCCCGCCTTCGCGATCAGTTCGGACACCTGCGTCCAGAGGACGGCGGCCTCACCGTACATCCGGTGACCGGCGCGGAGACCGTGGTGGCCGATCAGTTCGGTGCACTCGCCGAGGAAGTCGCGATAGAGGGCGCGGAACAGCGCGCCGCCGGTGCCGCCCTTCTCCATGAGGAGGGCGGCCTGCGGCAGGTCCCGCCCGGGGTCCCCGGCACGCTCCAGCCAGCCGGGCGCCTTAGCGCCTGCCTTCTCGATGCCGCGCCAGCCGAGGTTCGCGATGGGAGCGGCGAGGAAGGCGTCGGCGCACGCTCTGACGGCGGGGACGATCCGGTCCTGCCACGCGAGCGGACGGGGCGGCACCGTGATGGTGAAGGAACGGTTCCTCGCGGTCATCGGGCCGCGTTCGGCACGGGCCCGGGCGAGGGAGGCCCGGCTGGTGCGCACCGCTCCTCCCTGCTGCTCGGTGTCCACGAGGTGGACGTCGTGCTCGTCGTAGGCGTACATCGCGACGACATGACCGCCGAAGTGCACTGCGGAGCGGAAATAGTCCAGGTGGTAGGAGTCGAGCTGGAGCCCGACCGGCCGGCCGGCGTCGATCGGGGCGGCCACGTTCTGCCACGCCTTGCGCGGCGAGGTGGTCTCCTCGGTCGTCAGCGTCAGCCCCAGCCGGTCGGCCAGGTTCCTGGTGAGCTCGAACGGCCTGACGCGGCCTCCGAGGAAGGGGAACGGCATGCCCTTGGCGTCCCAGTAGACGAACGACAGGCCCGAGCCCAGCCCGAACAGCATGGGCTCGGACAGGTCGAGCCCCTCGTGCCGCAGAAGCACCCCCAGCGCCGTCGTCTCGCAGTGGTGCGTCCCACGGGCCTCCACGCCCTCCACTATGGCCATGCTCGCTCTCCTCGTCCTGACGGCGGCGCACGCTCGCCCCGGCCCCGGTCCCTGACCGGCAGCATCGGGCCTCCCACAGTGGGAGAGTCCACTCGGGAGGCCCTCCGGCCACGCGACCTCGCTTACCTCCGCTGCCCGGCCAGGGCGCGGTTGACGGCGGCGAGCACGGCGCGGGTGTACGCCGTCGCGGCGTCGGCGTCCTCGCCCGCTCCCCAGACGGGAGTGCCGCCGACACGGCACCGGGCGTAGGCGACGGCGCCGCCCTCCGCCGGATGCCCGCCCTGCCAGAGCACCTCCACCGCGACCCCGGCCGCCGTCAGCGCGGCGGCGAGGGCCGCCGCCGGATCGGCGCCGGTCCCCCGGCTCTCGCGCCCGTCGTGCCGCACCAGGCAGTGGAAGCCGTCGCCACCGGCGGTCAGCGACGCCGGCGTGACCGGCCCGTCCTCCGCCATGTACGCCTCCCGGAACAACCGGAGCAGTTCCTTCGGCGTGGCCTCCCGCCCGCTGCGGTCCGTCGCGTCCTGGACGACGCGGGAGAACTCGGCGCGCAGCGCCTTCGGCAGGTCGAGCCCGTGGTGGACCTGGAGGAGGTGGGCGATGCCGCCCTTGCCCGACTGGCTGTTGACCCGGATGACCGCCTCGTACGTGCGGCCGACGTCGGCCGGATCGATCGGCAGGTAGGGCACCGACCAGGGCGCCTCTCCCGCCGGCACGCCCCGCTCGGCCGCCGCGCGCTCGTGGTGGGCGAGGCCCTTGCTGATGGCGTCCTGGTGGGTGCCGGAGAAGGCCGTGTAGACCAGATCTCCCCCGTACGGATGCCGCACGTGGACCGGCAGGCGGTTGCACTCCTCAACGGTCCGCCGGATGACGTCGATGTCGGAGAAGTCCACCATCGGGTCGACGCCCTGCGCGTACAGGTTGAGCGCGAGCGTGACGAGGTCGACGTTCCCGGTGCGCTCGCCGTTGCCGAACAGGCAGCCCTCGACGCGCTGCGCCCCGGCCAGCATGGCGAGCTCCGCACAGGCCACCCCGGTGCCCCGGTCGTTGTGCGGGTGGACCGAGAGGATGACCGCGTCACGCCGTTCGAGGTGCCGGTGCATGTACTCGATCTGGTCGGCGTACAGGTTCGGCGTGGCGATCTCGACGGTGGCGGGCAGGTTGTGGATCACCGGCCGGTCGGGCGAGGCGTCCCACAACCGGGTGAGGCCGTTGCAGACCTCCAGCACGAAGTCGGGCTCGGTGCAGTTGAAGACCTCCGGGGAGAACTCGAACCGCACCGCCGTCCCCGGCATTGCGTCGGCGAGCCGCGCGACGTGCTCGGCGGCCTCCCGGATCAGCGCGTGCAGCCCGGCCCGGTCCTGTCCCAGCACGACGTCGCGCCAGACCGGCGCGGTCGCGGTGTAGAGGTGCACCACCGCCCGGGGCATGCCCTGGATGGAGGCGAAGGTCTGCTCGATGAGGTCGCGGCGGGCCGCCGTGAACACCACAGGGGTCACGTCGTCCGGCACCACGCCGCTCGTGGCCAGGTGACGGACGAAGTCGAAGTCGGTCCGGCTCGACGACGGATAGCCGACCTCGATCTCCTTGAACCCCATCGCGACGAGGAGGTCGAACATGCGGCGCTTGCGCGGGGTGTCCATCGGCTCGGCCAGCGCCTGGTTGCCGTCGCGCAGGTCGACGGGCACCCACAGCGGGGCCCGCTCGATCCTGCGCCCCGGCCAGGTGCGGCGGATCTCGGGTATCCCGACCCGCTCGTGCGCGGGCCGGTAGCGGTGGTGGGGCATCGCGCCGCCCCGCTGGGGATTCCAGGCGGGAGCGTCGGCGGGCACCGGGCCGGCCGGGGTGCCAATCGTGGGAAAAGCGGTGGAGACGGTGAAGACGGCGGTCACGATGATGATCCTTCGGTCGGAGGGCGACCGGCGGCACGGCACCCCGCGGCGGGGCGCCGGTCATCGGATCAAACCCCGCCGCGGCGACCGAGAAGGAGGCCGAACGGCGTCATGGGCGGTAGAGTAACCACACGACAACTCCTCAGACAACCTGAGAGGTGAAACGCGATGGCGCTCGGCGCGCTCCAGCGCAGCCCCCTCGTCGACCAGGCCGTCGAGAGCCTGCGCGACCAGATCGCGCAGGGCATCTGGCCGGTCGGCACCCGGCTTCCCGGCGAGACGACCCTGGCCAAGACCCTGGGCGTGGGCCGTTCCACGGTCCGCGAGGCCCTGCGCGCGCTGGCCGGTGCCGGACTGGTCCAGGCGCGGCAGGGCGCCGGAGTCTTCGTCATCGCCACCAGCCCCGCCGAGGACTGGACGGCCCGCCTGCGCCGTGCCGCCGTGGCCGACGTCTACGAGGTGCGCATGCTGGTCGAGGTGCAGGCCGCCCGGCTGGCGGCGCGGCGCCGTACGCCGGACGACGTGACGGCGATGCACGCGGCGCTGGAGGCCCGGCGGGCCGCCGCCCGGGACACCGACGCCGCCTTCGTCGACGCCGACATCGCCCTGCACGCGGCCGTCGTCGCCGCCGCGCACAACCCGGTGCTGACCGACCTGTTCGCCGAGTTCGTCCCGCGGCTGCGCGAGGGCCTGGTCGCCCTGGTGGACCTGCTCGACCTGCGGGCGGGCGACCCGAACCCTGGAGACGACTCCCATGCGGCGTTCGTCGGCGCGGTCGAGCGCGGCGACGCCGACGCCGCGGGCCGGGCGCTGCAGGAGGAGCTGGAGCGGACCCTCGGCCGCCTCCGCCGCGCGGGCTGAGGAACCGGCCCGGCGCGCCACCAGGGCAGGGTGCCGGATCAGGGCTCCACGTCGGCGAAGAACCTGGCGTCAAAGGTGATCTTGGCGAGCGCCTTCTGCCCGTCGGCGTTGGGGTGGAAGTAGTCCCACGCGCTCACCTGCTTCAGCGTGAAGGGGTAGGCGAAGACCGCGCCCCCGTCGTGGCGGCAGGCCGGGCCGTAGCTCTCGCACGCCTGCCTGAGCTGCTCGTTGTAGTCCATCACCCGCTCGCGCACCCGGTCGCGCCTGGCCTCGTCCTTCTTGGCCGTGGACTTCGGGTCGGCCAGCATCGACTGGCAGATGCGGCCGATCCCCCAGAACAGGCGCGCCCACGCGTTGTCCTTGCCGACCCGCCACAGGCGTTTGACGTCCGGGATGCTCGCGACGTAGACCCGCGCTCCCGTGGGCCGCAGCACGTCGAAGGCGGCGTCGATGTTGCGCCGGAAGGCGGCCACGGGGGTCATCTCCTTCTCGGAGCCCACGCAGGCGTCCTGCGCGCCGATCAGCACGGTGACGTAGCCCGCCCCGGCGTCGACGGCCTTCCGCGCCTGCCCGGCCAGGTCGGCGCTGGTCGCCCCCGGGGAGGCGAAGTTCCGGTTGTGCCCCTTGATCGCGCTGCTCATGGCGAGCAGGCGCAGATAGTGGCTGTTCACCGATGGCGAGTCGCCCGCGGACCACGAGCGGGACGTGCAGGCGACGTACCAGCCGCAGGCGTTGAACCCCGCGCTGATCGAGTCGCCCAGCGCCGCCATCACGGCGGGCGTCGTACGGGCGTTAGCGGCGGTCGGCACGAGCAGGACGGCCGTGGCCAGGACCGGCGTGATCTTCTTGATCATGGGCACCTCCGGGAGATCAAAGGTAGGGATCGCGTGGAGGTGCGCTCTATCGCCACCAGGGAAGTCGAGCCTTCCATGACCAAGTTCCTATCGCGGCTTGACACAGCGGACCCGGCATCGCAAGGGGGGGCTCTTGTCGAACACGTTCAGATCGTGCGTAGAGTGAGTCGGGTGAGTGTCGCTCTTATCCGGCCCCTCGTGGTTCGCACGGTCGCGGTGAGCGACCCTGACGATCTGCTGGCGCGTCTGCCAGACGCCGCGCCGTACGCCTGGATCAGACACGGCGAGGGGCTCGTGGGCTGGGGAGAGGCGGCGCGGGCCGCGGTTCCGCCCGGCCCTGGCCGGTTCGACTGGGCCCGCGGCTGGCTCTCCTCGCTGTTCGCCGGGGCGCTCATCGAGGATGAGGTCGGCGTGCCGGGCTCGGGACCGGTCGCCTTCGGCTCCTTCACCTTCGACGGCGACGCCCCGGGGACCGTGCTGGTCGTCCCCCGCGTGGTGCTCGCCCGCCGCGGCGGCCAGGCCTGGCTCACCACGATCGGCGGCAGCGCCTTCGACCTGGCCACCCCGCCGCAGGAGCCCGGCCGCATCCGCTACTCCGACGGGTCGCTGACGGCGCCCGAGTGGGAGCACCGGGTCGCGCAGGCCGTACGGCGGATCAAGGCGGACGGCATGCTCGACAAGGTCGTGCTCGCCCGCGACCTGACGGCCGTCGCCGAGCGGGACATCGACCCCCGCGTGCTGCTGAGCCGGCTGGCCGAGCGCTACCCCGAGTGCTACACGTTCTCGGTGGACGGGCTGGTCGGCGCGACGCCGGAGCTGCTGGTGCGCCACACCGGCCAGGAGGTGGAGTCGCTGGTGCTCGCGGGCACCACGGCGCGGGGCGGCGGCCCCGCCGAGGACGCCGCCCGCGGCGCCGCGCTGTTCGCCTCGCAGAAGGACCGCCACGAGCACGCCTGCGCGGTCGCCTCGGTGAGGGAGGCGCTCGCCCCCCTGTGCTCTGCCCTCGACGTCCCCGACGAGCCCGAGCTCCTGGTGCTGCCCAACGTGCAGCATCTGGCCAGCCGGGTCACCGGCCGGCTGTCCGACGGCGCGTCGGTGCTCGACGTGGTGGCGGCCATGCACCCCACGGCCGCCGTCGGCGGGACGCCCACCGGCGCCGCGCTCGGCGTCATCCGCGAACTGGAGGGCATGGACCGCGCGGGCTATGCCGGGCCGGTCGGCTGGATCGACTCCCGTGGCGACGGCGAGTGGGGCATCGCGCTGCGCTGCGCGTACGTCTCGGGCAGGCGGGCCCGGCTGTTCGCCGGCTGCGGCATCATGGCCGGGTCCGACCCCGCCGCCGAGCTCGCCGAGGCGCAGGCCAAGCTCCGCGTGATGCGGTACGCCCTGGAGGGGTGAGCGCCGACGGCGGGCTCCCGCTGGTCGCCCATATCGGTGGGATATGTGCCCGTTTGTACGGTTTGGGGTGCGGGTAGGGCCTCGCACTGATGCACCGTTCGAGGAGGCGGCCCCGATGGTGGAAACGGGTTACTCGACTATCAACGCCACGGTCGACAAGACCAATCGCCTGCTGAAGGAGATCGAGCAGGCCTACGGGTGGTCGCAGGAGAGGCGGCACCAGTCCTGGGCCGCCTTGCGCGCGGTCCTGCACGCGTTGCGCGACCGGCTGCCCGTCGAGGAGGCCGCCCAGCTCGGCGCTCAACTGCCGATGCTGGTCCGCGGCATGTACTACACGGGATGGGATCCCAGCAGGGTTCCCGTGAAGATGCACAAGGAGGAGTTCCACGCGCGGGTGCGCCGGGAGTTCCCCTTCGAGATCGAGGGCGGGGTCGAATCACTGATCAGGACGGTGCTCAATGCCCTGCGGCTCTACATCGCCGAGGGAGAGTGGGAGGACGTCAAGTCGAGCATCCCCGGCGATCTGGCCGACGAGTTTCCGTGAGACACCGCTTTCCGTGACACACCGCGGCCTGTGCGCGGACGGCATGCACGGAGGGGACGGGCACCGCGATCGCGTCAACGGGCGAGATGAACGGTGCCGCCGCGGACGGTGTCGGCCCGCCCGGCGGTGAGCGACGCGATCCACTCCTCGAAGGCGGGCAGCCGGTCTTCGGCCACCGCCACCTCGAAGGCGACCTTCGACCCGTAGTCCACGCCCCGCAGCGCGTACGGCGAGGCGCGCAGGTCGCTTTCCAGCCTCCCGGCCTGGGCGTGGCCGACCGACACGGTCACGACCGCCGCGGGGACCATCTCGACCACCTCAGCCCGGTCGAGGGTCTCCCCCACCGCGCCGCCGTACGCCCGTGCGAGGCCGCCCGCGCCCAGCAGCACCCCGCCGAAGTAGCGGGTCACGACGGCGACCACGTCGGCGAAGCCGCGCCGGGTGAGCATCTCCAGCATCGGCGTGCCGGCCGTGCCGCCGGGCTCCCCGTCGTCGTCCGCCCTGCGCACACGCTCGCCGACGACGTACGCCGTGCAGTTGTGGGTCGCGTCGGCGTATCGCCGCCTGCGCTCGGCGACGAACGCCCGCGCGGCCTCCTCCGTTGCGGCGGGCGCGAGCGCGCAGATGAAACGCGAACGGCGGACTTCGATCTCGTGTTCGACGGGGTGCTTGATCGTCTGGTACGGCGCTGCCACAAGGTCAGCTTATTCAGCGGGCCGCCTTTACAAAGTAATGTAGGGCCTTTGTGGCGCCGGACGAACCCCCCAGCGCCGATCCGTTCAATGCCGTCCTGTTCAGTGCCAGTCGCTGATCTGCACGTCCCGCGGCGACGGCGCGCCCTCGCCGGTCTCCACCAGGGACTTCAGGCTCATCAGGTAGGTGGCCCACTTCGCGCCGCAGTGGTGCATGAACTCCACGGGCTCCCGCCGGCCCTGGTGCTTGAACAGCACGATCGTGTAGTCGCCGTCCTGGCGGAAATCCCAGTCGATCGTCGTCCCGGGCCATTCCTCGGGCCCGTCGACCACCCGCCACGCCACCCGCTCGGACGGACGCAGGTCGACCACCTCCATGTCGAAGCCGCCGGGCGGGAACCGGAACTCCAGCACGCCGCCGACCTCGCCGCTCCCCTTCGTGTCGTCGGTCCACCAGCCGGCGAGGCCGTCGACGGTCGTCAGCGCGTCGTACACCTTCTCCGGCGCCGGGACCTTGACCCCGATCCTGTGCAGGATGTCCGCCATCTTCGGCTCCTCGTCTCGTCAGTCCTGCCGGGTGCGCTGGATCGCCTCGGCGATCCGCTTGATCCGCCGCAGCCTGGCGTCCCACGCCGCCCCTACGGACGACAGCTGGGCGACCGCGCGGGCGAGCTGGGCGTCGTCCACCCGATAGCGCTTCTCCCGGCCCGCCGGCGTCCCCCGCACCAGGCCCGCCCGGTCGAGGACGCCGAGGTGCTTTGCCACCGCCTGGCGGGTGACCGGAAGCCGCTGGGCCAGCGAGGTCGCGGTGCCGTCGCCCTCGGCGAGCAGCAGGTCGAGCATCCGCCGCCGGGTCGGGTCTCCGATCGCCGACCAGAGGTCGTCGTCGACGTCCTCGGCCGCCGGCGCGCTCACGGCCGCACCCGCAGCGTCGCGATGTACGGCGCCAGCCGGGACAGGTGGAAGTCCCACCCGGCGACGTGATCCCGGTACTGCTGTTCGAGGACAGCGGCCTCCCAGCCCATCTCGCGGAAGCCGGACTCGGTCATCTTCAGCAGCGTCCCGGCCCCCGAGGGGGTCAGGTCGAAGGTGACCAGCAGCGAGTTGCCCTCGGCCGCCGTCTCGCCGGCCGGGTGCGTCCAGCGGAACGAGAACGTGCGCGGGGGCCGCACGTCGAGGACGGTGAACGACACCACCGCCCCGCCGGCGCCGGGGTCGCCGAAGACGAGCTCCCCCGCCGCCCCGGGGATCTCCTCGAACCTGGCGTCGTCCGGCCACCACTCCTTGAGGTGGCCGGGACTGCTCACCACCTCGAAGACGATCTCCGGTGACGCCTCGATGTGGATCTCACGCTCGATGGTGCCGAACTCCATGCCAGCCTCCTGCAACCTTTGGTTGCACATGAGGCTATCCGTACGGCGGCCGACGCGCAACCATCGGTTGCGCGAAAGCCGCCGCACACGCGAGGTTCGTTTCAGCGGACCGGCGCGGGATTCCCCGGCCCGCCGCGCCGCACCTCGAACAGGAAGCAGCCGAACTCCACGGCCCGCACGTGGACCAGCGCCGCCTCCGGGTCCTCCAGCAGGGTGTCCAGCAAGGCCGACGCCGCCACGGGATCGGCCGACCGATGCGCGCCGACGAGGTGCCCGTCCAGGATGGAGCCGTCGGCGCGGTAGGTGCGGAAGACCCGCCGCGGCCCGCCCATGGCCGCCGGATAGCCGGGCCCCGTTTCCGGCTGGGGCCCCTCACACGGCTCCTCGTGGATGAACACCGGCCCGACCTCCTCGTACGCCCCGGGGTCGGCGCCGGTGTCCAGCGCCCAGCGGCGCAGCGGCGCGTAGGCCACGAGCAGGATCGCCTCCCCCGGCCGGGAGCGGCGCAGGCAGCAGCGCAGCGGGCTGCCGCCCTCCTCCTCGACGATCCGGCGCGGCGTGCGCCCGGCGTCGTCGGTCTTCCTGAGCTGGTCGAGCACGTCGGGCGCGATGGCCCTGATTTCGAACGTCACGCCCTCATCGTGGCCGTGTGCCCGTGCCGAGGGCTGGCGGAAAACGGACGGCGCGTTACGAGGCGCTGACGGTCTCCGGCGCGGTCTCCTCCTCGTGCGCGGCCTTGGCGGCCTTGCGCTTGAGCCACACCGTGGTGCCGAGGCCGACCAGGACGGCGGCCGCCAGCCCCACCCAGGAGAAGCCCTTCAGCCACTTGTCGGCCACGATGCCCAGGTAGTAGACCGCGACCGTGGTCCCACCGGCCCACGCGACGCCGCCGAGGACGTTGGCGATGAGGAAACGCCAGTAGGGCATGTGCAGGGCCCCGGCCAGCGGCCCGGCGAGGATCCGCAGCAGGGCGACGAAACGGCCGAAGAACACCGCCCACATCCCGTGGCGGTTGAACATCTGCTCCGCCTTGGCGATGTGCGCGGGGCCGAAATGCTTGGGGAAGCGCCGTCCCAGCCGGTCGAACAGCGGCCGTCCGCCCTTGCGGCCGATCAGGTAGCCGATGGAGTCGCCCACGATCGCGCCGACGCTCGCGCAGAGCCCGACGATCCCGGGGGCCACGACCCCTTTGGACGACAGCAGCGCGGCGCTCACCAGCACGATCTCGCCCGGGAGCGGAATGCCGAGACTTTCCAGCCCGATGACGAAGCCCACGAGCACGTAGACCCAGACGGACGGGATGGTCTGCAGCCACTCGTCTACGTGCATCTCACTCCCTCAACGCGCCAACAGCCCCCATTGTGCCGTCGCTCCACGAGTGCGGCATCCGCCGCGAGGACCATGGCGGGTAACCGGAAAGGAGGATGGGCGTCCGCCGCCTCCGTCCTGGAGAGGATCAGTCACGCATCGCGGCGCGCACGGCGTCGCGCATCGCGGCGTGGACGGCCGCGTTGCTCATCCGGTCGGTGCGCGCCTCCACGATGCGCAGGCCGTCCCCCTTGAGCGCCTTCGACAGCTCCTCCGGCTCCTCGACCAGCGCGTACGGCAGGCCGTGCGCGGCGGCGACGTAGCCGAAGTCCACCCCGTGGGGCGTGCCGAACACCCGCTCGAACGGGTCCTCCAAGGCGGCCTGCGGCAGCAGCGAGAAGATCCCGCCGCCGTTGTTGTTCACCACCACGAAGCACAGGTCGGGCCGGGGCTCGCGCGGCCCGAGGATCAGGCCGTTCTGGTCGTGCAGCAGCGTGAGGTCGCCGATCAGCGCGTACGCCGGGCCGTTGTGGGCGAGCGCCGCCCCGACGGCGGAGGAGACCAGGCCGTCGATGCCCGACGCGCCCCGGTTGGCCATCAGCCGCAGCCCCCGCCGGGGGCGCATGGCCTGGTCGAGGTCGCGGATCGGCATGGACGACCCGCAGAACAGCAGCGAGCCGTTGGGCACCACCTCGGCGAGGTCCCTGGCAATCCGCGGCTCGGTCAGGCCCGAGGAGTCGAGCACCTCGTCGATCGCCTGGCGGGCCACGTGGTCGGCGTGCCGCCAGGCCCGCAGCCAGGCGTCGCCGCCGGCCGCGATCGGGATCTCCACGGCCTGGGCCACCTGCGTCGCCGAGCGGGTCGGGTCGGGCCACCGGGTCAGGTCGGGCGAGACCACGATGTGCTCCTCGGCCCGGCGCAGCCACGACAGCAGCGGGCGCGACAGCCCGGGGCGGCCCAGCGTCACCACGACGTCGGGCCGGTGGGCGTCGGCCCACTCCTGGTCGCCCAGCAGGAAGTGGTAGGTCGAGACGGCGTGGTCGCCGTATCGGCCGCCGCCGTTGGGCTCCGACAGCACGGGCCAGCCCGCCATTCCCGCGGCGGCGACGTATCGCCGCACGTTGGCGGCGCCGTCGCCGACGACCAGCACTCCGCGCCGGGTCGGCGGGATGTGCAGGGCGGCGGAGGGCGGCGCGACCCGCGCCCGGAACCACGCGCCGGAGGCGTCGCCGTCCAGCGGCTCGCTCCAGGTCGTGTCGCCGTCGGGGATCAGCGGCTCGCGGAAGGCCACGTTGAGGTGCACGGGCCCGGGGTCCGGCGGCCCGGCGGCGCGCTGGCAGGCCCGGCACACCAGCGACCGCCAGTAGGCCACCTGGCCCGGCCGGTCCTCCGGCACGCCGACCTCGGCGAACCAGCGCACGGCCGAGCCGTACAGCTTGATCTGGTCGATCGTCTGGTTGGCGCCGGTGCCGCGCAGCTCGGGCGGCCGGTCGGCGGTCAGCAGGATCAGCGGCACACCCGACTCGGACGCCTCGATCACGGCGGGGTGGAAGTTGGCCGCCGCCGTGCCCGAGGTGCAGATCAGGGCCACCGGCCGCTCGGACCGCTTGGCCAGGCCGATCGCGAGGTACGAGGCCGACCGTTCGTCCACGCGGACGTGCAGCCGCACCCGCGACTCCGCGTGCGCGGCGAGCGCCAGCGGCGCGGACCGGGATCCCGGGGCGAGCACCACATCGGTGACCCCGCAGCGCACCAGTTCGTCGATCAGGACGGTCGAGAGGGCGGTCGCCGGGTTCACCGCCGCGCCTCCACAACGCCCCGGTCGGCCCGGTTTCTGTCCACCCGCGCGTCTCCTCCCGTTTCCGCAGGCGCAAGCGTACGGCAAAAAGGAGTGGCCGCCGTCATCGCGCGGCCTCTACGGGCGGCGGGGGAACTTCGAGAAGTCCGGCTTGCGCTTCTCTTTGAACGCGTCGCGGCCCTCCTGGGCCTCCTCGCTCATGTAGTAGATGAGCGTCGCGTCGCCGGCGAACTGCTGCATGCCGGCCGCGCCGTCGGTCACCGCGTTGAGCGCGCCCTTCAGCATGCGAAGCGCCAGAGGCGACTTCTCCAGCAGCTCGCGAGCCCACTGGACGGTCTCCTCCTCCAGGCGCTCCAGCGGCACCACCGCGTTGACCAGGCCCCACTGGAGCGCGGTCTGGGCGTCGTACTGCCGGCACAGATACCAGATCTCGCGGGCCCGCTTGAGGCCCACCGTCTCGGCGAGCAGCCAGGAGCCGTACCCGCCGTCGAACGAGCCGACCTTGGGGCCGGTCTGGCCGAACTTCGCGTTGTCGGCGGCGATCGTCAGGTCGCAGCAGACGTGCAGCACATGGCCGCCGCCGATGGCGTAGCCCGCCACCATGGCGATGACCGGCTTGGGGCAGCGGCGGATCTGCACCTGCAGGTCCAGGACGTTGAGCCTGCCGATGCCGTGGGTCTTGTCGTCCACGTAGCCGTCGTCGCCGCGGATCTTCTGGTCGCCGCCGGAGCAGAACGCCTTGTCCCCCGCGCCGGTGAAGATGATCACACCGACCTCGGTGTCCTCCTGGGCGCGGTTGAAGGCCTCGCGGAGCTCGAACAAGGTCGTGGGCCGGAAGGCGTTGTGCCGCTCGGGGCGGTTGATGGTGATCTTCGCCATCCCCTCCGCGGTCTCGTAGATGATGTCCTCATACTCGCCCGACCGCTTCCAGTCGACCCCGCTCGTCACACCCGCTCCTTCGTCGTCATCAACCAGGCGCCGTCGCCGACCGCGCGCCGCCGACCAGGCGGTCGCCTCCGGCCACCGCGCCGGGACTAACCTTACGACCGTGCTCAGCCCTCACGGACATCGCCCGGGACAGCGCCCAGGACAGCGCTCAGGACAGCGTCCCGTGCACGCTCTCGTCCTGCCTCCGGGGCCCGCGCTGTCCGAGGCCGTACGGCAGGCCCTGACGGGCGACGGGCCGGCCGTGCTGCCGCTGTCGCCCGACCTGCCGCGGGCCGCGCTGGAGGCGACGCTCGCCGCGCTGCGCCCCACGCACGTCGTCACCGCCGACGGCGTGCGGCGCGAGCCGGACGGCGAGCCGTCCGACGCCGCGCTGATCATCGCGACCTCCGGCTCCACCGGCACGCCTAAGGGGGTGGAGCTGACGGCCGAGGCGCTGCTCGCCTCGGCCCGCGCCTCGCTGGCCAGGCTCGGCGCACGCGAAGGCGACCGCTGGCTGTGCTGCCTGCCGCCGTCGCACATCTCGGGCGCGCAGGTGCTGATCCGGTCGCTGCTGTGCGGCACCGAGCCGATCATCCACGCGCGCTTCTCCCCCGCCGGCGTCGCCGCGAGCGGGGCCGACCACGTCTCGCTGGTCCCCACCCAGCTGCGGCGCATGCTCGACGCGGGGGCCGGCGTCGCGGCCTTCGGCACGATCCTGCTCGGCGGGGCCGCCGCTCCCGCGGGCCTGCTCGCCGAGGCCCGCGCGGCCGGGGCCAGGATCGTCACCACGTACGGCTCCAGCGAGACGAGCGGCGGGTGCGTGTACGACGGCGTGCCGCTCGACGGCGTCGAGGTCAAGATCGGCGGCGACGGGCGGGTGCGGATCGCGGGTCCCGTGCTGTTCTCGGGCTACCGGCTGCGCGAGGAGCGGCCGTTCGAAGGCGGCTGGTTCGTCACCTCCGACCTGGGCTCGATCGAGGACGGGCGGCTCACCGTGCTGGGCCGGGCCGACGACGTGATCAACACCGGGGGCCGCAAGGTCGTGGCCGGCGCGGTCGCCGAGGTCCTGGCCGGTCACCCGGCCGTACGCGACGTCGTTGTGGTGGGCAGGCCCGATCCCGAGTGGGGCGAGATCGTGGTCGCCGTCGTGGTCCCCCGGGATGCCGGCGAGGTCACGCTCGGCGGGCTGAGAGACTTCGCCAAGGAGCGGCTGCCCGCCTACGCCGCGCCCCGCGCCGTCGAGTTGGTGCCCCAGATCCCGCTCCTGCCCAACGGCAAACCCGATATGGTCGCAATCAAGAACCGGAACCGCGGATGACCTTCGTGCGTCTGTAAGAGCAGGGGGAAGGGGACGCCGCATGCAACCGATCCGCCTCACGCCGGCCCAGAAGATGATGGCCTCCGCCGTGCTCGTCGCCGTCGTCATCGTGGGCGGAGCGTCGGTCACGGCCGCCGCGTTCGCCGGCCGCCTTGACGACGCCGCGAAGGCGGGCGACGCCCCGGCCGCCAAGCTCGGGCCGGGTGGTCGCGGGGGAACGGTCGAGGTCTCCCCCGACGATCCCGCCCAGGGTGACGTCACCAGGGCACAGGCCACTCCCGAGGTCGACCCCGACGTGGTGCTGAAGGAGCTCACCGACGACCCGGACGGGGTCGCCGACTACTGGACCCAGGAGCGCATCCGGGGCGCGAACCCCATGCCGATGCCCCAGGTCAGCGTCAGCATCATCCCCGACTGACCGGCCCGCTCAGGCGGGTGTGCCAGTCTCCCCCGCCCGGCGAGGGAACAAACCAGGCGCGAGAGCGTTATTGATACTGGTGCGCTGCGCGGCCGGACGCCGCGGCCCCGATTCGCAAGCATCAGAACCTCGATCATCCACGAACTCCGCAAGGAGGAGGTGTCCTCATGCCCCGGACCGCCGTGGCGGACTCGCCCGAGCGCGAGGTGACCCCGACGACGCTCGACCTGCTCCTGGAGCGAGGCCGTACGCAGGGCCGCCTTTCCCTGTCGGAGCTGCGCGAGGCCTTCGCGAAGGCCGGCGTCAGCCCCGCCGAGGGCCGCTCGATCCTGCGCGAGCTCACCGAGGCGGGCGTGAACCTGGCCTCCGACAACGCCGCGGAGAGCGAGCCGGGCGAGAAGACCGAGGTCGCCCCCGCCAAGGCGCCGGCCAGGAAGTCCCGCCGGGCCGCCCAGGCCGCGGCGCAGGCCAAGAGCTCCGCGAAGAAGACGGCCAAGACCGCCGACGAGGAGCCGTACGACGAGGAGCTCCAGGCCGACGAGGCCAAGGTGGAGGACAGCGGCACGCTCGACCTCGACGACACCTCCTCGGTCATGGGCGACTCGGTCCACACCTACCTGAAGTCCATCGGCCGCCGCACGCTGCTCACCGCCGCCCAGGAGGTGGAGCTGGCCAAGCGCATCGAGGCCGGGCTGTACGCCGAGTACAAGCTGGAGACCGCGATCGAGAGCGGCGAGCCCCTGCCCCCGCACGTACGCGAGGACCTGGAGTGGGTCATCGAGGACGGCAGGCGGGCCAAGGACCACATGCTGGAGGCCAACCTCCGCCTGGTCGTCTCGGTGGCCAAGAAGTACACCGACCGCGGCATGGCCCTGCTCGACGTCGTGCAGGAGGGCAACCTCGGCCTGATCCGCGCCGTCGAGAAGTTCGACTACACCAAGGGCTACAAGTTCTCGACGTACGCCATGTGGTGGATCCGGCAGGCCATCCAGCGCGGCTTCGCCGACTCCGCGCGGACGATCCGGCTGCCCGTCCACGTGCTGGAGATGCTGTCGAAGCTGTCGCGCGTCGAGCGTGACATGCACCAGCGGCTCGGCCGGGAGCCCACGCCGGAGGAGCTGGCCGTCGAGCTGGACAAGACCCCGGACCAGATCGAGGAGCTGCTGCGCACCAGCCGGCAGCCGATCAGCCTCGACTCGACCATCGGCGAGGACGGCGAGACCCGCATCGGCGACCTCATCGAGGACGTCGACTCCCCCGAGGCGTCCGAGGTCGTCGACCGGCAGCTGCTGGCCGAGCAGCTCAAGGGCGTGCTCAGCAACCTGTCGCCGCGCGAGGCCAAGATAATGAGCCTGCGCTTCGGCCTGGCCGACGGCAAGCCGCACACGCTGGACGAGATCGGCAAGCACCTGGGCCTGACCCGGGAGCGGATCCGCCAGCTGGAGAAGGAGTCGCTGTCCAAGCTGCGGCACCCGAGCAACACCCGCCCGCTGCTCGACTGGGCGAGCTGATCCCATCACAAGTACGGCCCGCATCCCTTCCGGGGTGCGGGCCGTACGGCTGTCCGGGCTCAGCGACCGGCGGCGGCCAGGCCCTTGCGCACGTCGCGCGGGGTCAGGCGGGCGGGGTCGCCCGTCTTGGAGGCGCGGGGCAGCCGCGGGATGCCGCTGAGGCGGTGCGCCTCACGCAGCGTGCGCAGGCGGTTCACCTCGTCGGTCCACAGCGCGCCCTCGGGAGTGGCCTTCGCCTTGCGCCGGGCGATCCTGCTGTCGTAGGCCTTCACGCCGAAGGTGGCCCGCTGGCCCGCCTCCGCGGCGCGCAGCGCCTCGGTCAGCGCGGCGTCGAGACCCAGAGCCGCCTCACGGAGCTCGGGGAGCGGCACGCCCGCCGCCTTCGCCTCCTGGAACCGCCGCTGCGCCACCCGGACCTTCTCCAGCACCTGGTCGAAGTCCTTCCGGATCTCCAGATCCGCGTGGTAGCGGACCTCCGCCTCCCGGCTCACCCGCGGACGGAAAAACGCCATCGTCAGCCCCTTCGGTATCGGACTCGCGCAATCGGATGTGCGCAATCGAACTCGCGTCGCAATCGGTAGCGTACGCGCTCTCCGCCGGGACCCGCACCGCAGGGTGTGCCGCCCTTTACGAAGTAAGGACGCATGTGGCAGCATGATCGCCGTGCCTGCCAAGCGACCACCCGTCCCCCTGTCCCGCGAGCGGATCATCGACGCCGCGCTGCACATCGCCGACGGCCAGGGCCTGCGCCGGCTTACCATGCGCCGGCTCGGCGACGCCCTCCAGGTGGAGGCCATGGCGATCTACCACCACCTGCCGCGGGGCAAGGAGGCGCTGATGGACGCCCTCGCCGAGCACGTGACGACCGTGGAGGTCGATCCGGCCACCGCCGCCACCTGGCAGGACAGGGCGCGAGCCTGGGCCCGCGCGAGCCGTGCCGCACTGCTGGAACACCCGGGCGTGCTGTCGCTGGCGCTGACCAAGCCGCCGAAGGGGTCGGCCCTCATCGCGATCACGGAGCAGACCGAGCAGCTGCGCGAGGCGGGGGCGGGCGACCCTGCCGGGGCGGTCCGCGCGCTGCGGGCGTACGTCTTCGGCAGCGTGGCGGTGGAGGTCCAGCAGTCGGGATGGGCCGACCCGGACGCCGAGGTGCGCGACGCGCGCACCGCCGAGGGCGAGCGCGATTTCGAGCACGGCCTCGACGCGCTGATCGCCGGCCTCGGCGGCTGAGACCTGTCGCTTTCGGACTGTCCGCATCAGCCGCGCGAGATGTCCGGAATTTGTGATACCTCGGTTATCCGGCCGTCGGCGTGTCGAGGCCGGACCGTTGCCTGCATTGGGGCATTCTTGTGTAGTAGGTCACATCAGTGCGCGCGAGCCTGCTCGGGGGGTGGCCGGGTCCCCTGCCCGACCGGCGGAAATGCTCCGAACGGGCTATGTCGTACGGATGCGGCCGAGCCGCAAACTGGTGTAGTCCAGTGTGGTGTGCGTCATACCCCACGGACGCCAGGAAGACAAAACCGAGCGAACGATAAAGACACGGAGCCCCGGCGATGTGCCCTCATGAACCGGCCTGTCCCAGCGCGGACGCGAAGGACCGAGAAGCCGCCCGCACGATAGCCTGTCACCCCGAGCAAGGCTGGAGCCTGCTCTGCAACGGCGTCGTGCTGTTCGAGGACACCGGCGAGCTGCTGCCCGACGGCGGCGTCATCGCCCCGCACCGCCCCACCGACATGGCCATCAGCGCGGCCTGAAGGTCGCGTTCCCGGACGCCGAGGTGATCGGCGTTCCACCCGCACCGTGATCGGCGTGGGAGACCGGGGAGACGCGGCCGACGCGGAGTGGGAGCGGCCGATGCCCTCGCTCCCACCCGCGAGGACGACGCGGGCGACCGGTGGAGTAGTCATTCGTACCCACCACATGGTCACCCCGTGATCGTCACGGGGGCGCCGCACCGGCCCGGCGCCGCCCGATCCCGCGCCATTGCTCACGCTCGAACGGCACCGGCGCCTGTAGCGCGGCCCCCGGACCAGATCCAGACGAGCTGCAGGACGCTCAGGCCGAACATCAGGACGCCCAGCGGGATGTGCACGATCTTCACGTGTGCGATGCCCAGCGCCACCTGCGCGAGCGTGAGCACCAGGAACCCGGCGGCGTACAGGGCGGGCCCGGGCGAGCCGCCGCCGCCCCGCCGCCACGTCACGATCGCGACGATCAGATGCAGCACCGTCACGCCGAACAGCGTGTACGCCCCGGCGCTGTGCGGTGCCCCATGGCCGCGCGCGGACAGCAGCAGTCCCGCGGTGATCGCCTGGACGAAGACGACCACGGTCTGCACGGTGGTCGCGGCACGCAGGAGCATGAGGTTGCCTGGCTTCGTCGTCGCGTGCGTGGGCATGGCGTGTTTCCCTTCTCGATCTCACCGGGTGTGAGGCCCGGGACTCGGTGTCCCGACAGTCAGACGACGTGGCCGCCGGGAATGTGAGGTGACGCATCGGCCTCACGTAGCGCCGGTCTCACATTCGGGCGCGCTGTCTCGTCGGTCTGGTGAGGGAAGACACGACCGAAGAAGCCGGGGCGCCATGACCACCACATCCGAGCCGGGCCTGAGCGCGATCATGAGCGAGCGGCGTCGGCTCATCAATCTCGCCTACCGGCTCCTCGGTTCCCTGGCCGACGCCGAAGACGTCGTGCAGGAGACGTACGCCCGCTGGTATGCCATGTCGCGGCAGGAGCAGGAGGCCATCGCGTCGCCCGGCGCGTGGCTGACGAGGGTGGCCGGCCGCGTCTGCCTCGACCTGCTCGGCTCGGCGCGTGCACGGCGGGAGAGCTACGTGGGCGAGTGGGTCCCGGAGCCGCTGCCGGATCGGACGGAGTGGATCGGCGGGCGGGGCGGCGGCACGGCCGACCCGGCCGACCCGGCCGACCGGATCACGCTCGACGAGTCGGTCGGCATGCCTGGAGCGTACGGTCAACGGTCAGCCCGGCCTGGTGGCCCGGCTCGACGGCGTCACAGTGACGGTGGCGGCGTTCGACGCGCCGGGCGACCGGATCACGCGGATCTGGGCGGTACGCAACCCGGAGAAGCTCTGGCCCTGGACGGGTGTCTCCCCTGCGGGGGCGGAGACCACCCTCACCTGAGCGGAGCGGCGGAGCGGCGCGAGAGCAGCCACCGGGCCACGACCTCGCCCACGCGGGCGGGATCCTTCTTGAACTCGTGCCCCTCCCCCGGCAGGACCACGAGTGCGACGGGTGACTTCCCGGCGGACCGTGCCCCCGGCAGCGGCATCTGCCGATGGGGTACGGAATCGTGGTCCGCGACCGGGTCGCGGTCAGCGATCACCGATTCGTGGGTGCCTCGTCCAGGGGAATGGTGGCGAGCAGCGCGCGGGTCTCGGCGACGACGCGGTCGGCGAAAGCGGGATCACGGACCTGCGCGGAGCCCACCATCGGCTTGCCGTTCTCGTCGTAGTAGACCCCTGTCCGATCCGACCCGTCGGTCAGCACCCCGGTGATCATCCGAGCGGCACGCTTCGGTGTGCTCCAGTATTTGATGAGGGGCGCGAGCGGCGCGGCGACGTACCTCGCCAGCAACCGGACCACGGCGCTGGCGTCGCGGCCGAGGCCGGTGCCCGGATTGAAGCCCGGTTCGACCGCGTTGAAGCGCAGCCGCGGCGTCTCACGTGCGAACGCGAGCACGGTGGCGAGATTGCACTGCTTGGAGGTGGCGTAGGCGTCGAAGCCGGTCTTGGACGAGCCCCCGGGCCGCCATTGGCCGCGCACACTGGCTTGCGCCGAGATGTAGCGCCCGCCGCGGAAGCCGGCGGCGACCGCGGGCTTGCGCTGTGGATCCTCGACGCCCGAGCAGACGAACACGACGTTCGCGCCGTCGGGAAGGTGCGGAATGAGCGCCTCCGTCAGCGCGAACGGTCCGAGGTGGTTGGTCGTGAAGGCGAGGTCCCACCCCTGTGCGGCCCGGTCGGCGCGGGCCGGCATGATGCCCGCGTTGTTGAGCAGGCCGGCGATCGGAAGACCGAGCGCGACGACCCGTGCGGCCGCGCGCCGCACGCTCGGGATATCGGAGAAGTCGCAGACCACCGAGACCGCGTGCCCCTCGGGCCGCGCGTTGATCTCGGCTTCGACCTCCGCGAGCTTGCCCGGGTCACGGCCCACCAGCACGACGGAGCCGTGCTCGGCGAGCTCGATCGCGGTGCGCCTGCCGATTCCGGACGTCGGCCCGGTGATGATCCACGCCCTTGCGGGCGATGTGCTGCGGCTGAAGTCGGGCACGTCGGCTCCCTCACTGTGGAGATCATGGAGATGGAGATCAGGCACTGGGCGCGGATCAGGCGGTGGGCGCGGTGGAGGAGCCGGCCAGCACCCGCCAGATGGCCTCGAACGCGACACTGCCGCGTGCCTCGGCCTCGGCAGGCTCGCGGATCATCTCGTCGATCGTCGCCTCGGCGATCGCGTTCACCAGGGTCAGGACGAAACCGAGCGGCACGTCCTGCATCGGCCCGTTGGCCCGGCTCCGTTCCAGCAGGCCGGCGATGCCGCTGAAGGCCAGGCTCGCCGCCCGATGGGTGTCGGCGGTGATGTCGTCCGCCACTTGAAGCTGCGCGAGCGCCCGCCGCTTGTCCGGGTTGGCCGTCGCCCAGCGCCACCACTGCGTCCACATGTGGCGGACCTGCTCACGGGGTGCGTCCCCGGCCCGGAGATCGGCGGTCGCCGCGGCGCTCATCTCCGTCTTCAGCGCGAGGAAGAGCTCGTTGAGCAGCTTCGCCTTCGTGTCGAAGTAGGTGAACAACGATCCGTTGGAGACGCCTGCCTCCTTCGCGATCGTCGCGGTGGCCGCCCCGAGCCCCTGGGACGCGATGACGCGGGTGGCCGCCCGCAGGATCGCGTTACGCCGGTCCTCACTGCGTGGTCTAGGCATGATCCGACAATATAAGAGAGTGTCTAGTCAGTCAAAAATTGGCCATGATCGGCCATGAGGCGGGCGAGACCATGCTCACCTGAGCGGAGCGGCGGAGCGGCGCGAGAGCAGCCACCGGGCCACGACCTCGCCCACGCGGGCGGGATCCTTCTTGAACTCGTGTCCCTCCCCCGGAAGGACCACGAGACATTCGGCGTCCTTCTCGTCCGGCACGCCGAATGGATCCCGGTCACCGTTGACCACGAGCACCGGGGTCCCCGCCTGCCGCAGCTCGTCCGCCCGTGAGCGTTCCGGCTTGCCCGGAGGGTGGAGCGGGAACGCGAGCGCCACCACCGCCTCCGCCCCTGCGGCTCTCGCCGTGCGGCAGGCGACCCGCGCGCCGTTGCTCCGCCCGCCCTGCACGAGCGGCAGGCCAGGGTGACGCTCGCGGAGCGCGGCGACGATCGACAGCCACGCCTCGTCCTGCTTGACCGCCGACCCCGGCGCCCGCGCGCCGCGCAGCCGGAACGGCTGGGTCACCCGTGCGACGCTTCCTCCGATCGCCAGCACCGCGTCCCGTACGGCGAGCAGGTCGGGGGCCTCCACGCCTCCCCCGGACCCGTGGGTCAGGACCAGCAGCAGCCGGGGATCGGCGGCCTCGTCCACCTCGGCCAGCGCGCGGCCGTGCGGGGTCTCGATCTCCATGCGGTGAAGGTAACGGGTCCGGCAGGAGCAGGAGGAGGCGACCCTCCGATCGGAGGATGGCAGTCATCCGATAAAGAGGCAAGAATGTCATGGTGCCGGACATCGCATCGCACCAACCGCCGCCCGGAACCGGGCACCCCGTCCCTCCGCCGCAGGCGGCCCCCTCGAACCGCGAGGACCTGCGCGCCGTCATGGCGGCCCGCCGCGACCTCGGGCCGGACTACGAGGACGCCCTGGTCGACTCGTTCCTCGACAAGCTCGACGTGGAGATCGCCGCGCGGGTGCGCAACGAGGTGGCGGCCCAGCTCGCCCACCAGCCGCTTCGCGGCCAGTCCAAGCACAGGGACGGCGCCGTGGGCATGGCCATCGGCTCGCTGGCCCTGGGCATCCCGCTGACCGCCATCGCGGCGCAGACCTCCGGCGCGACGGGCCTGCTCCTGGCCTGGGGCGGGATCATCGCGGTCAACCTCGCTCACGCCCTCGGCCGCCGCCACCAGCGCTGACACGCGGCAGGACGACCAGCGGACGACCACGGGGGGTCACAGGGGGATCACGGGGGTCACCCGGCCGCGCCGGCCTCCATCGCGGGGCGCACGTCGCGGCCCAGGCGCAGCAGCACCTGCTCGGCGAGCGCGGGATCGGGATGGTCGAGGCCGTAGCGCCAGACGGTCTCGGCGTCGGCGTCGCGGCCCCGCAGCGGCAGCGTGCGGGCCAGCAGTTCGATCGCGAGCGCGCCGGTGCCGGCGTCGGCCCCCTCCTGGCGGCTGTCCTCCACGGCCCCGGCGAACTGCGCGCACGCCATCTCCAGGTGCGCCATGCCGAGCAGCACCCGCAGGCGCGCGGGGTCGGCCACCGCGCTGATCGACAGCGCCTCCAGCAGGACGTCGGCGGCCCGCTCGGGCTCGCCGTCCTCCAGCAGCCGCTCGGCCATCCGCTCGGCCACGACCGACAGGCCCTCGCCCGCCTCGCCGCGCTCCGGCGCGTTCTCGTCCGCGGCGAGTTCCGCGAAGATCTCGGCCGCGCCGTCGAGGTCGCCGCTTTCGGCGAGCCGGCGCGCGTGGTCGAGCCGGTCGGACCGCCGCCCGGAATCGATGGCCGTCATACAGGGGGCCTCGCATGGTCGCAGGGGATAGAAACGATCACCGCGATCTTAACGAGACCGGCCGCCGGGCGGGGCCGACATGCTCAACTGATCAGTCCTCGTACGCCTCAAGGGGCGGGCAGGAGCAGACCAGGTTGCGGTCGCCGTACGCCTGGTCGATGCGGCGCACCGGCGACCAGTACTTGTCGTCCCGCAGGCCGGGCACCGGGTAGGCGGCCACCGCCCGCGAGTAGGGGTGGGCCCACTCGTCGGCGGTGAGGCACTCGGCCGTGTGCGGGGCGTTGCGCAGCGGGTTGTCGGTCTTGTCGAACTCGCCCGACGCCACCTTCGCGATCTCGCCCCGGATGGCGATCATCGCGTCGGCGAAGCGGTCGAGCTCGGCCAGGTCCTCGCTCTCGGTCGGCTCGATCATGAGCGTCCCGGCGACGGGGAACGACATCGTGGGCGCGTGGAAGCCGTAGTCGATCAGCCGCTTGGCCACGTCGTCCACGGTGACGCCGGTCTCCTTGGTGATCTGGCGCAGGTCGACGATGCACTCGTGGGCGACCAGGCCGTCCCTGCCGGTGTAAAGCACCGGGTAGTGCGGCGCGAGCCGCCGGGCCAGGTAGTTGGCCGACAGGATCGCCTGCTCGGTGGCCTGGCGCAGCCCGTCGCCGCCCATCATCCTGACGTACGCCCAGGAGATCGGCAGGATGCCCGCCGAGCCGTACGGCGCGGCCGACACGTGGGCCGGGAGGTGCTCGGCGAGGTGGGCCTTGACCGCCACCGGGCCGACGCCGGGACCACCGCCGCCGTGCGGGATGCAGAAGGTCTTGTGCAGGTTGAGGTGGGAGACGTCCGCGCCGAACTCGCCCAGCTTGGCCAGGCCCACCAGCGCGTTGAGGTTGGCCCCGTCGACGTAGACCTGCCCGCCGGCCTCGTGGACCCGCTCGCAGATCTCGACGATCGTCTCCTCGTACACCCCGTGGGTGGACGGGTAGGTCACCATGATCGCGGCGAGCGCGTCACGGTGCTTGTCGATTTTGGCGGCGAGGTCGGCCAGGTCGACGTTGCCGTTCGCGTCGCAGGCCACCACGACCACCCGCATGCCCGCCATGACGGCGCTGGCGGCGTTCGTGCCGTGCGCGGAGGACGGGATGAGGCAGACGTCGCGGCCCTCCTCGCCCCGGGAGCGGTGGTAGGACCTGATCGCCAGCAGCCCGGCGAACTCGCCCTGGGAGCCCGCGTTCGGCTGGATCGACACCCGGTCGTAGCCGGTGACCTCGGCCAGCCAGCCCTCCAGCGTCGCGATCAGCTCGGCGTAGCCCTCGGCCTGCTCCGCGGGCGCGAACGGGTGGATCGAGGCGAACTCCGGCCAGGTGACCGGCTCCATCTCGGTGGTCGCGTTGAGCTTCATCGTGCAGGAGCCCAGCGGGATCATCGAGCGGTCGAGCGCGATGTCCTTGTCCTGCAGCCGCCGCAGGTAGCGCAGCATGGCCGTCTCGGACCGGTGGGAGTGGAACACCGGGTGGGTGAGGAAGCCGGAGGTCCGCTGCAGGCCGGCCGGGAGCGCGTCGGAGGTCACCCGGTCGAGGTCTTCGACCACGAGCCCGGACGCGCCGAACGCCGCCCAGACCGCCCGCAGGTGGCCCGTGGTGGTCTTCTCGTCACAGGCGACGCCGACGTGGTCGGCGTCCACCAGGCGCAGGTTGACGCCCCGCTCGGCGGCGGCGGCCACGACCTCGGCGGCCCGCCCGGGCACGCGGGCGAGCACGGTGTCGAAGAACTCGTCGTGCACGACCTCCACGCCGCTCTCGCGCAGCCCGGCGGCGAGGACGGCCGCGTGGCGGTGCACCCGCTGCGCGATGCGCTTCAGGCCCTCCGGGCCGTGGTAGACGGCGTACATCGAGGCCATGACGGCCAGCAGCACCTGCGCGGTGCAGATGTTGCTGGTGGCCTTCTCGCGCCGGATGTGCTGCTCGCGGGTCTGCAGGGCCAGGCGGTAGGCCGTGCGGCCGTCGGCGTCCAGCGAGACGCCGACCAGGCGGCCCGGCATCTGCCGCTGCAGGCCCTCGCGTACGGCCATGTACGCCGCGTGGGGGCCGCCGTAGCCCAGCGGGACGCCGAAGCGCTGGGAGGAGCCGACGGCGATGTCGGCGCCCTGCTCGCCCGGGGACTCCAGCAGGGTCAGCGCCAGCAGGTCGGCCGCGGCCACCAGCAGCGCCCCCTGGGCGTGCGCCCGCTCGGCGACCGCGCGGAAGGACGCCACCCGGCCGCTCGCGCCCGGATACTGGACGAGGACCCCGAAGCACTCGGGCAGCTCGCCGGCGAGGTCCGACTCGACCAGCGTGATGCCGAGCGGCTCGGCGCGGGTCGCCAGCACGGCCTTGGTCTGCGGCAGCGCGTCGGCGTCCACCACGAACACGTCGGTCTTCACCTTGCTCGCCCGGCGGGCCAGCGTCATCGCCTCGGCCGCGGCCGTCGCCTCGTCGAGCAGGGACGCGCCGGCGACGGCGAGGCCGGTGAGGTCGGAGATCACGGTCTGGAAGTTCAGCAGCGCCTCCAGGCGGCCCTGCGAGATCTCCGGCTGGTAGGGCGTGTACGCGGTGTACCAGCCGGGGTTCTCCAGCACGTTGCGCAGGACGACGCCCGGCGTGATCGTGTCGTAGTAGCCGAGGCCGATCATCGGGGTCAGCACCCGGTTGCGCCCGGCGAGGGCGCGCAGCTCGGCCAGGGCCTCGGCCTCCCCCACCGCCTCGGGCAGGTTCAGCGGGCCGCGCGTGCGGATGGCCTCCGGCACGGCCACGGCGACCAGGTCGGCCACCGACTCGTAGCCGACGACCTCCAGCATCCGGTCGCGGTCGGCCTCGGAGGGGCCGATGTGGCGGGTGGAGAAGGGCGGAGCGGAAAGATCGCGAAGCGTGGACCGATCGGTCATGACAGGGGCCTCCTGGCGGGTCGAGACCTGCGGCGACCGTCCCGCGCCCGGTGTGGCGCGGCGGTCGTGTAGCGGTCTCCCCCTCTGTCATCGGACCTGAGAGCTTCACCGGGCCGTCGGGCCCGGCTTTCCCCTTCGGTGAGGCGCCGCCTGGCCGGCGGGCCTGCTTTTCAGAGTCGCCTCGTCCGTGCGGTACGGATGCCTGAGAGATTCCGGGGAGGTTTGCTCCTTCGGCGCCCCTTCGAAGATCAGGGGTCTCTCCCGCACGAGGTCGTCGGCCGTTCCACTCTACCGGCTACCCCGGATCGGCCCGACTCGCACCCTGCTCGAGATCGGCGCCGAGACCGGCCTGGCGGGCGCGGACGATGGCCTCGGCCCGGTCGGCGACCGCCAGCTTGGCGAAGATGGCGGTGATGTGGTTGCTGACGGTCTTGCCGCTGATGGCCAGATGCCGGGCGATCGCCGCGTTGGACCGGCCGGCCGCGATGATGTCGAGGACCTCCCGTTCGCGGGCGGTGAGCTCGGGAAAGGGCTCCGGGGCCGGCGCGCGAGAGGCCCCGGCGGCGAAGAAGTCGATGATCCGGCGGGCCACGCTCGGGCCGAAGACGGCATGTCCGGCCGCGACAGAGCGGACCGCCCGGACGATCTCCTCCTGCTTCGCGCCCTTGACCAGGTATCCGAAGGCTCCGGCGCGCATCGCGGCGAACACCGACTCGTCGTCCTCGAACATCGTGAGCACGAGCACCCGGGTGGCGGGCACCGCGCGCACGATGGCCCTGGTGGCCTCCACCCCGTTGACGCCCGGCATGTGCAGGTCCATGACCACGACGTCGGGGCGCGTGAGCTGCACCTCACGACGGGCGGCGTCGCCGTCGCCGGCCTCGCCCACCACCTCGATGTCCGGCAGCGACGTCACCAGGGCACGCAGGCCTTCCCGCATCAGCGGGTGATCGTCGACGACGACGATCCTGATCGGTTCCCCGGCGCTCATGTCTGCTCCAGTGGAAGGCGGGCGTGGACGCGGCCGCCGCAGTCGGTGGGGCCGGCGGTGAGCGTACCGCCCAGTTCGCCGGCCCGCTCGTGCATGGAGCGCAGACCGACGCCGTGCGGCCACGCTCCGGCGCCCCCGGAGCCGTTGTCGCTCACCTCCACATGCAGGGCGGCGTGGTCGGCGCGCAGGGAGACCCGGCACGCCGTCGCCCCGCCGTGGCGCAGCGCGTTGGTGACCGCCTCGGTGGCGATGCGATAGGCGGCCACCTCCACCCCGGCGGGCAGCGGCGGCAGGTCGTCCGGGGCGTCGATCGTGACCACGTACCCGGCGTGCTCGTGCCGCCACGAGTCCTGGGCGCGCTGGCGGAGCGCGCCCAGCAGTCCGAGCTCGTCGAGGGCGGGCGGCCGCAGGTTGTAGACGAGCCGGCGGATATCGGCGATCGCGGCGGTCAGGTCGGCGCGCAGGTCGAGCAGGAGCCGTGCGCTCCGCTCGGGATCGGTGTGACGCAGGTTGTGGGCCGCGTCGGCCTTGAGGGTCACCGCGGTGAGCACGGTGCCGAGGCCGTCGTGCAGATCGCGGCGCAGCCGCCGGCGTTCCTCCTCCCGCGCGGCCACGATGCGCGTGCGGGACTCGCCCAGTTGCTCGGACAGGCGCACCGCCTGCAGGGCCAGGCCGACCGGGGCGGCCAGCAGTTCCAGGGCGCGCCGGTCGGCGCCGGACAGCCGGCTCTCCCCCGCCCTCAGCCCGACGAGCAGGTCCGCGGGCGGCCCGTCGGCCACCTCCAGCGACACCGTGTGCCGCCGCCGCGGTGACCGGCCGTACGTCGCGACCAGCCGCCCGTCGGAGGCGACCGCGGCGTACGGCAGCCGCAGCGCCTCGCACACGGCTCGCAACACCCCGTCCAGGCCGGCGCCGAGCCGCAGGCCGACCCGGGCGGCGGCCGCCACAGGATCGCGGCGCTGGCCGTACATGACCCGGTCCACCAAGGACTGCACGGCCGAACGGGCGGGCGCGAAGGCGAGAGCGACAACCGCGGTCGCGATCAGCGGGGCGGCCGACAGCCGGTCCCGCGCCAGCGCGGACAGCCCCGCGACGATGCCCAGGTAGGCCAGCACGACGCCGAGCGTGAGCACCCCGTACACCAGCGAGCGGTTGACGATCAGCTCGATGTCGTACAACCCGTGGCGCAGGATCGCCACCGTGGCCGCGGCCGGGATCAGCGGCAGGGTCAGCAGGAACAACACCGGCCCGTCGGTCGTCACGATCCGCTGCGCGTTGAGCGCGGCGAACAGCCCCACGGCCCACAGCAGCCACATCAGCTGCTGCCGCGGCACCCCGCGGGACCGGCGGACGCGCAGGACGAGCGCGCCGAGGGAGGCCAGCAGCACCAGCGCGGCGACGGCGGCGAACACCGGAATCAGCCGCTGGGCGACCTCGCCCACGATGACGGGCAGCATCGGCTCCTCCGCGGTCGGCCCGTCCCCCGCCGGCCCGGCCGCCACGGACAGGGTCGGGATGGGCGTGAACGGCAGGACGGCGAGGGTCGCGACGGCCAGCGGCCGCCAGCTCCGCGACAGCGGCCTGCCGTCGGGGAACAACTGCACGATCAGCGGAAGGCAGACGACCGGCGCCGGGATCCACGCGGTGATGCCGAACAGCTCGACCGCCCGCGCCCACGCCTCCGGCAGCCCGACCGCGTCGGTGAGCAGCCCGAGGCAGGCCACGCTCAGCGTGTAGCAGGCGCCGTACGCCACGAACAGCAGCCCGATGCGGTGCCCGGGACGGTGGGCGAGCACCAGCGCGCCGAACGTGGTGAAGGTCAGCGCCTGCGCGCTGTTGGTCAGCAGGTAGGAGTCGTCGGCCGCGTCGGCGAAGGTGAGCCCGCCGAGGAACCACGACACCCACGCCGCCACCACCACGACGGCCGTGAGGGTGAGCACCGCGACCGGGCCGGCCCGTCTGACTGCCATGCGCTCATCATCCGATCCCGGCACTCCCATCGGCCATAGGAGCGTGCTCCCGGATCACGGGGTGCACGGGACTGGAATCGGGACCACGCCCCCACGACGAAGGGAGCCGTCCGCGCCCATCCTCGGACTCGATCGGACAACTCCCGGACTCTCGGAGGATCATCATGCAGCCGGACACCGACGCCCGCGCCGCCGCCACCCCGCGGAAACCGCCGCGGGACGTGCGCGGCTTCTGGCGGGTGCTGCTCGCCGTCGTCGCCCCGCTCCCCATGCTCGGCATGGGCCTCAACTATCTGTTCAGCTCCGTGGACGGCGGCGAGTCGTTCGAGGCCACGGTCGCGGCGTACGCGGCCCACGAGCAGGCCGCGGGCGTGCTCCGATGGTTCGCCCTGCCGTTCCTGGTCGGGCTGATCCCGGCCACCTTCGCCGTGGCGTGGGTGGCCCGTCGCGGCGCTCCCAGGCTCACCACGGCGGGTGCCCTCCTCGCGTTGCTCGGCGACCTGGCCGGCTTCCCCCTGATCCGTGGCGGCGACGACCTCGCGTACCTGACGGTGACGAGGCACTTCGACGTGGCGACCATGGCGAGGATTCAGAACGCGCTCGAGGACGACCCCGTACAGCTGGTGGCGAGCCTGCTGTTCATCGTGGGCATCGTCGTCGGCCTGCTGCTGCTCGGCCTGGCGCTGTGGCGCAGCGGCGCGGCGCCGGCCTGGATGGGGGTCCTGCTCGCGGCCGGCGGGTTCACCCATCCGTTCATGCCCGGCCACACCGCGTCGGGCATCGGCCTGCTGGTCACGGCCGTGGGCTTCGCCGGCGCGTCCGTCGCCCTGCTGCGCATGCGTGACGACGAGTTCGACCTGCCCCCGGTCAGGCCCGGCACGCGCGCCCGACCGTCGAACCTGTGATCGCCGGGCATCCGCTCAGCCGGTCCTGCGGGCCTTTCTCCGGCGGGCCAGCTCGTCCGCGGGATGGTCCCCCTCCGCATCCGGAGCGGCCTCCGCCCGCTCGCCCGGAAGCTCGGCCAGCGATCCCTCGACCTCCCGCCAGACTCTCCCGAGCGCGATGCCGAACACGCCCTGGCCGCCCTGCAACAGGTCGATCACCTCGTCGGCGCTCGTGCACTCGTAGACGCTCACGCCGTCGCTCATCAAGGTGATCTGGGCCAGGTCGTTGACGCCGCGGTCGCGCAGGTGCCGTACGGCGGCGCGTATCTGCTGGAGGGAGACGCCCGTGTCCAGAAGACGTTTGACGACCTTCAGGACGAGGATGTCGCGGAAGCTGTACAGTCGCTGGGACCCGGATCCCTGGGCGGCCCTTATCGTCGGGAGCACCAGTTCGGTCCGGGCCCAGTAGTCGAGCTGCCGGTAGGTGATCCCGGCCGCCGCGCACGCCGTGGGGCCGCGGTATCCGATGCCCTGGGGCAGCGCCGTCGGCTGCTCGTCGAACAGCAGACCCTGTTCGCCGGCGCGCTCGCGCGCCGCCTGCCGAACCGGGTCGTGCTGGCCGGCCGACTTACCCTCGCCGCTGCTGACCGCCACTGCGGACCTCCGGCTTTCTCTCATCCCACGGTCTGATCTGGGGGTTCGTGAATTACAACCGTGGTTTCCCTTGCACCGTAGGACCGGGGCCATCGTCAGTCAACGACCCCGTCCGGCGCGTCGTGAAGCGTAATCTCCCGAAATCGTCCGGCACGTCAGCCCGCCCGGCCGAAGTCTTCCGGTGTGATTTTGTCCAGGAACTCGCGGAACTTCTCCACTTCGTCCTCCTGGTCGTCGGGCATGCTGACGCCCGCCTCCTGGATCACGTCCTCACTCGCGTAGATCGTCGCACCCGTACGCAACGCCAGCGCGATCGAGTCCGATGGACGCGCGCTGACCTCCACGCCGTTGGAGAAAACCAGATCGGCGAAGAAGATTCCATCGCGGAGCGCGACGATGTTGACGGTGCGCAACCGCACCCCCAAGGCCTCAAGAACGTCACGGAACAAGTCGTGGGTCAGCGGCCGGGGCGGCGGCTCCTCCGCTTGGGCCAACGCGATAGCGGTCGCCTCGGTCATGCCTATCCAGATCGGCAGATACCGATCACCGCTCGTCTCCTTCAGGAGAACGATCGGCTGGTTGGTGGGCATCTCAACGCGAACCCCCACGACCTCCATCTGCAACACGGGCGGCTCCGTCTCAAGCGTCGCGGCATATCACCAGGCATTCAACGTAACACCCACGGAGGTGCGGATGTGCCGGTCACCGCCCCAGAACGCCGCGAACACTCCCACGCAGTAACGCATTGTGAAGTTCCTGGAGAAGTCCGGAGATCTCCCGGGCGGTCTCGTCCGCCTCGGCGATCGCCCCCGGCGCCTTGCGCCGCAGCAGCGGGGCCACCGCCTGCTCGATGAGACCGGCCTCCCGCTCCACCACGGCGCGCACCGCCCTCAGGTGACGCGCCTGCAGGCCGAACCGCGCCAGCGCCCCCACGCTGCGCGCGATCTCCAGCGCCTCCCCGTCGTAGCGGCGCGCCACGGCGGCGACCAGGCCGTAGCTCTCCATCTCGGCCAGGGTCTCCTCGTCGATGCCCGCGGCCTCGATGAGCTCCTCCCGGCTGAGACGCACCGGCGGGGTGCCGGCGGACACGTCGTGCGGGCGTGCCGCCTGCTCGTCCAGCTGATCCTTGATCACCCGGAGCGGCAGGTACTGGTCACGCTGCGCACGCAGGATGAACCGCAGGCGCTCGACGTCCTTGTAGGTGAACTTGCGGTAGCCCGACGGGCTCCGCTGGGGCTCGATCAGCCCCTCACCCTCCAGAAACCGGATCTTGGAGACGGTCACGTCCGGGAACTCGCCCTGCAGCAGGGCGAGCACCTCCCCGATGCTCATGAACGCCCGTACGGCCTGCGCGCTCATGACTCCTCCTCCTCACCGATCACAGCCCTCCGGGACCACGTGTGAGGAACACCAGCCGGAACTTGCCGATCTGCACCTCGTCGCCGCCCTGCAAGGGGCACTCCTCGATGCGCTCCCGGTTGACGTAGGTGCCGTTGAGGCTGCCCACGTCACGCACGGTGAACTGGCCGCCGCGCCGGTAGAACTCCACGTGTCTCCTGGACACCGTCACATCGTCCAGGAAAATGTCGCTTTCCGGGTGGCGACCCGCCGTAGTGAGGTCGCTGTCGAGCAGAAATCGGCTCCCCGCGTTCGGGCCCCGCATGACCACCAGAAGAGCCGTGCCCGGCGGCAGCTGCTCGACCGAGGCCCTGTCCGGCAGAAGCGTCTGGCCCGTCTCCGCCTCAAGCGCCTCGAGAGAGATCGTCGAGGTCGTGTCGGCTGCGACGGGCGCCGGAGCGCTCAGCGGCGAACCGCATCGTGAACAGAAACGGGCATCCTCGGGGTTGGCATGACCGCACTGCGTGCAGTAGACGCTGGGCATCGAACGGCTCGGCCTCTCTCACGACTTGCTCTAGGACTGGCTCAAACTGCGAATGCCGCAACTTACGCTGATCAGGCACAAAGGTCAAGACCGCGGCTGGGCGTGGACTGACCAACGCTACAGCCAGCGGACGTTCAATGTCATCTAGCTCCGGCCGCTTGTTCGACGACATGAGCCCAGCGCTCCAGGAGGGCCTGAGCGGTGTCCATGTCGTGGCCCTCGGCCCACAGGTGGGTGACGGCCTCGGCGGGGTCGGGCAGGACGAGTGCCCAGCTCCCGTCGTCCTCCACGACCCGGACGCCGTCGGTGGTGTCCAGGCGGTGGCCCTCCGCGGCCTCGACGACCGAGCGCATCACGGCCCCCTTGTGCGCCCAGGGCGTGGGAACGGTCCGTTTGAGCAGCTTGGCCTCGGGGATGCGGGCGTCGATCTGGCTGAGCGACAGCCGGGTGCGCGCGACCAGGCCGAGCAGGCGCAGGAACACCGCCAGGCCGTCCACTGTGGGCGCGAACTCCGGGACGATGAAGCCGCCCTTCCCGTCGCCCGCGAAGATCATGTCGGGGTGCCGGGCCGCCCGGGTCAGGGTGTCGAGGCTCGTGGCCGTCCAGTCGACCTGCACGCCGTGGAAACGGCACACCATCTCCGCCACCCGGGTCGTGGTGACCGGCAGGGCCACCCTGCCGCCCCGGCGCTCGGCCGCCACCAGGTCGAGCACCACGAGCAGCGCCCGCTCCTCGCTGATCAGCTGGCCCATCTCATCGACGAGCGAGACCCGCTCGCCCACCGGGTCGAACCGTACGCCGAAGGCGGCCCGCGCCGACGCCACCAGGTCGGCCAGGCGCTGCAGGTCGCGGCGGCGCTCGGCGATCGTCTCGGTGGGCGACGCGTCGTCGAGGCGGTTGTTCACGGTCAGCACGTCGACCCCGGCCCGGCCCAGCAGGCTCGGCAGCACCAGCGAGGAGGTGCCGCCCGCGCAGTCGACCACGACCTTCATCTCGGCGTCCTTCACCCCGGACATGTCGATGCAGGCCAGCAGCTCCCTGGCGTACGTGTCGACGGCGCGGGCCGGGAAGGTCAGCTCGGCGATCTCACCGGGGAAGGCGCGCCGGTATTCCTGCCGGGAGAAGACCCGCTCCAGCTTGCGCTGGGCCGCCTGGGACAGGTCGGCTCCCGTCTCGTCCATGAACACGATGTCGACGCTCTGGGGGTCGCCCGCCGTGGTGCGCACGGCGATGCCGCCCCGGACGTTCTCCCGCGAGGTGTTGAACCTGGCGACGGGCAGGGCGGCGGCCTCCAGGTCGACCACGTTGATCGCGCTGGAGTTCAGCGCGCTGATCACCGCCCGCTTGAGCGCCCGCGCCGCGCGCGAGGCGTCGCGGGAGGTGACGACCGTGTCTCCCTTGCGCAGCGTCGTGGCGTACGCGCTGGCCAGCCGTACGCACAGCTCCGGGGTGATCTCGACGTTGACCAGCCCGGAGACGCCCCGGGGGCCGAACAGGCTGCGCTGGCCGCGCGACTCCCAGATGACGCTGGTGTTGACGACCGAGCCCGCCTCGATCGTCTTGAACGGGTAGATCTTCACCCCGGAGGAGACGTACGCCTCGGACTCGATGACGCACTCGTCGCCTACGACGGCGTTCTCCTCGATCCTGGCGCCGGTCATCACGTCGGTGTTCTTGCCGATCACGCAGCCGCGCAGGTGGGCGGCCGGGCCGACGTACACGTTGTCGCTGACCACGGCGCGGTGCAGGAAAGCGCCCTCCTTGACGACGGCGTTGCTGCCGAGCACGGTGTACTCCCGCAGCTCGGCGCCCGCCTCGACCTTGGCGTAGTCGCCGATGTAGAGGGGGCCCTTCAGCACGGCCTCGGGGTCCACCGAGGCGCCCTCGGCGGCCCACACGCCGGGCGCCAGCTCGAACGCGTCGAAGTCGACCTTGACCTTGCCCTCCAGCACGTCGGCCTGCGCCTTGAGGTAGCTCTCGTGCGTGCCGACGTCCTCCCAGTAGCCGTCGGCCACGTAGCCGAACAGCCGGCAGCCGCGTTCGAGCATCCGGGGGAAGACGTCGGACGACCAGTCGACCGACTGGCCGGGGGCGATCTCGTCGAGGACCGACGGCTCCATGATGTAGATGCCGGTGTTGACCGTGTCGGAGAACACCTGGCCCCAGGTGGGCTTCTCCAGGAAGCGCTGGATGCGGCCGCTGTCGTCCACGATGATGATCCCGAACTCCAGCGGGTTGGGCACGCGCTTGAGCCCGATGGTGACCAGCGCCCGGTTCTCGCGGTGGAAACGGAGCATGTCGGTCAGGTCGATGTCGGTGAGCGCGTCGCCGGAGATGACCAGGAAGCGGTCGTCGCGGAGCTTGTCGGCGGCGTTCTTCACGCTGCCGGCCGTCCCGAGGGGGACCTCCTCGGTGGCGTAGTGGAGGGTCATCCCCAGCTCGTCGCCGTCGCCGAAGTAGTTGCGGATCAGCGCGGCCAGGAACTGCACCGTCACCACGGTCTCGGTGAACCCGTGCCGCTTGAGCAGCCGGAGCACGTGTTCCATGATCGGCCGGTTGATGATGGGGAGCAGGGGCTTGGGCTGGTTCGCGGTCATCGGCCGTAGCCGTGTCCCCTCCCCGCCCGCCATGACGACGGCCTTCACGGGTCACCCCTTCGTTAGCTGGCGCACCTGTACGACATACAACACCCCCGCCCACCAATACAGACCAGTTCCCCAGATGGCGAAGGCCCATCCGAAGATCGCGGCAATCTCGGCGTACCATCCCTCGTGCGAGGCGAGGAACAGCAGCGGGAACGCGTACATCAGGGCGGCGGTGCCCGCCTTGCCCAGGAAGTGGACGGGCAGCGCCGGGCCGTATCCGTGCCGCCGCAGCACGGGCGGGATCCACAGCATCAGCACGTCGCGCAGCGGCACCGCGAGCGCCAGCCACCAGGGGACGGCGCCGCGCAGCACCAGGCCGAGCAGGGTCGCCAGGATGTAGAGCCGGTCGGCCAGCGGGTCGATGAGCCGGCCGAGCCGGCTGATCTGGTTCCAGGCGCGGGCGAGCTTGCCGTCGAGCCAGTCGCTCACGCCGGCGAGCGCCAGCAGCGCGATCGCCCACCCGTCGGCGTGGGGACCCAGCACGAGCCAGAGGAAGACGGGGACGCCGAGCAGCCGCAGGGCGCTCAGCAGGTTGGGCACCGTCCAGATCCGGTCCTCGGCAGCGTTCACGCCCCAGACCCTACATGCCGCTCTCCCGGTCGTTCCGGGCAGGAGCCACGGGGTTGAACCCGGTGTCGACCAAGCCGAACCGGTGCGCCATCACCGCCGCCTGGGTGCGGTTGCGCAGCCCCAGCTTGTCGATGAGCGCGGCGACGTGACTCTTGACCGTCGTGACCCCCACGTGCAGCCGGTCGGCGATCTCGGCGTTGGACAGGCCGACCCCGACCAGGGTGAGCACCTGCGCCTCACGCTCGGTGAGGCCCGGCGGGAGCGGCACCGCCTGCCGCTCGGCCGCCAGGGCCCGTTCGACGACGCGCCGCAGCACCGACGGCGCGAGCGGGGGCTCCCCCGTCGCGGCCCGCCGTACGGACTCGACCATCCGGGCGGGCGGGTCGTCCTTCACAAGGAACCCGAGCGCGCCCGCGCCAAGCGCGGCATAAAGGTTCTCGTCCTCGGAGAACGTCGTGAGCACGACGATCCGGGCGGACGGCTGGGCGGCGAGGATCCTGCGGGTGGCCTCCAGGCCGTCGACGCGCGGCATCCGCAGGTCCATCAGCACCACATCGGGGCGGTGCCGCTCGGCCAGCCGTACGGCTTCCGCCCCGTCGGCGGCCTCCCCGCACACCTCCATGTCGCCGGCCGCCTCCAGCATCATCCGGACGCCCGCCCGCACCAGGGCCTGGTCGTCGGCGACCACGACCCGGATCACGCGAGCCTCCCGGAGACGCGGCACGCCGGCCGGTTCTCGCCCGGCACCGGCAGCGAGGCGGTCAGCCGCCAGCCGCCGCCCTCGGCCGGGCCGGCGGTGACGTGCCCGCCGAAGGCGCGGGCCCGCTCCCGCATGCCCGCGATGCCCTGGCCGTGGGACGGCAGCACGTCCGGGGCGCCGGACGTGCCGGGACCGTTGCGCACCTCGACCGTGAGCGCGTCCGGGCGCATCGCCACGTCGACCTCCGCCCGGGCTCCCGGCCCGGCGTGTTTCAGCACGTTCGTCAGCCCCTCCTGGACGATCCGCGCCGCCGAGGCCAGCACCACCAGCGGGGCCCGCTCCGCCTCGGGCGCGAGACGCAGATCCACCCGCAGGCCGGCCGTCGTCATCCGGGACACGGCGTCGCGCAGCACGTCGCCGGGATCGGCCAGCATGTTCGCGAGCATGAGATCGGACCCGAGCGCCTCGCCGGGGTCGCGCAGCACGGACAGCAGGCCGCGCAGGTCCTCGAGCACGCGGTGGCCGGTGTCCCTGATGTCGGCCAGCGCCTCGGCGGCCGGGCCGTCGGCCCCCGCGTACTGCGCGGCGCTCGCGCGCAGCACCATCGCCCCCACGTGGTGGGCCACGATGTCGTGCACCTCGCGGGCGATCCGCTCCCGCTCGGCGAGCCGGGCGGCCCTGGCCCGCTCCGCGGACAGTTCGGTGGCGTGCCTGGCCTGGGCCTGCCGTACGCCGACGTAGCGGCCGATCGCCACGGGCGCGGTCACCATGGTCATCAGCGCCACCGTACGGAACGGGGTGATGTCGCCCGGGTCGTCCACGATCACGATCGCGGCGACCGAGCAGGTCAGGGCGTACGCCGCGGCGACCCACGGCCAGGTGGCGCGGGTCGCGAACACGCCGAGGGCCACCAGGGCGAGCAGCTGGAGGCTGTTGCCGGTCCTCGGGACGTACTGGTCGGCCACCACGAGCGCGACGCTCTCCAGCAGCAGGACCGCGCCGGGCAGGTGCCGCACGACGCCCAGGGCGAGCCCCGAGAGCATCACCCCGAGCGCGACCGCCCACACGGGCGGCTCGCCGCTGTGCCAGTAGGGCCAGGTGGTCAGCACCGACAGCGCCACCCCGCCGCCCGCGAGCAGCAGGTCGAGCAGCGGCGCGGGGTCCTCCCTGCGGCGCCCCTCCTGACCGCGCAGGTAGCGGCCGATCAGCACCGGGGCCGCGATCAGCCCGACGGAGTAGAACCAGGTGTTGCTCGTCAGCGCGACGCCGGGATCGGCGAGGTTCACACCGGTCGCGGCGGCGGCGAGCACGGCGGCCGGCGCCGTCCAGCCCCAGCCGCGCGACCGGGCCAGCACGCCCACCGAGATCGGCAGCAGGACCTGGAGGGTGTTGACGGTGAACGCGCCGAGCTGGTCGCAGATCACCAGCAGCACGGACAGATAGACGGCCACAGGGCCGGGCCATCGGCGCAGCAGGCCCATCGGCAGCCCGGCGAGCAGGGCGAAGCCCATCCCCACCCACACCGGGACCGGGGAGCTCCCGTCGCCCGAGAAGCCCCAGGAGCCGGCGCTGACGAGTACGTCGAACGCGGTCCCGGCCACCGCGAGGCCGATGTCGAGGGCCGTGCCGCGTGAGAGCGCGAGGGGCCGGCCGGCGAGGGACCGATCGGTGGGGGAACGGTCGGTGGGAGAACGGTCGGTGGGGGAACGGTCGGTGAGGGAACGGTCGGTGAGGGAAGAGTCCGCGATGGGAGAGTCTGTTTGGGGACGGTCTGTGCCAGGAGAGTCCGTGACGGGAGTGTCTGTTGGAGGACGGTCTGTGAGGGGGCGCCGGGCGACGAACCGGCGCGCCGAGTGCCACCGCATGAGGGAACGCTACCGCCCGTCCGGGTGGAAACCCGTCCTCCGGCCGGAGGAGGCCTCTCCTCCTTCTGGCCGCTTCCGCCGGCCGATGGGCCGTACGCGGTGATCCGCCTGGCCGCCAGGTCGGTCCGTACGGCGGGCGAACCAGGCCGTCCGCGGCCATAGCGTCGCGGCATGGCGAACGAAACAGCGGTCTTCTTCGGGCAGTTCCTGCGCTCCCCCGCCGTGACCGGGGCGGTCGCGCCCAGCTCACGGCGGCTGTCGGAGGCGGTGTGCGTGCCGGTTCCGGAGCGCGGCGACCCCGTCGTGGTCGAGCTGGGGCCGGGCACGGGTCCCTTCACCGCCGAGATCCAGCGCCGCATCGGCGGGCGGGGGCGGCATCTTGCGGTCGAGATCAATCCGCGGCTGGCCGGTCATCTCGGCGCCCGCTATCCGGGGGTCGAGCTCGTGGTCGACAGCGCCGCGCGGCTGCCCGAGCTGCTCGCCGGCCGGGGCGTGGCCGCCGCCGACGTGATCGTGAGCGGGCTGCCCTGGGCGGCGTTTCCCCCCGCCCACCAGGCGGACCTGCTGCGGGCCGTGGTCGCCTCGCTCGCGCCGGGGGGCGCGTTCACGACGTTCTCCTACGTGCACGCCCGCCTGCTGCCCGCGGCCCTGCGGTTCCGCCGCAGGCTGGGCGAGGCGTTCGAGGAGGTCGTGACCGGGCGCACGGTGTGGCGGAACCTGCCGCCCGCCTTCGTCTACCACGCGCGCCGCCCCCGCCGATGATCTCGCGGCCCGCCGAATGACGTTCTAAAGTGACGGGCATGGACTTCACGCTGCCGGAGAGCGCGCAGGCGGTGCGCCGGGGCATCGCGGACATCTGCTCGCGATACGACATGGACTACTGGCAGCGCTGCGAAGCCGAAAAGCGCTGGCCGGAAGAGGTGTGGGCCGAGCTCGCCAAGGGCGGCTGGCTCGGCCTGGCCGTACCCGAGGAGTACGGCGGAGCCGGGCAGGGCCTGCTGGAGCTGGCCGTGGCCACCGAGACGCTGTCGGCCTCCGGCTCCGCGGGCGGTTCCGCGTTCATGTACGTGCTGACGCCGGGGTTCGGGGCGCTGACGCTGGCCAGGCACGGCTCGGCCGAGCAGAAGGCCGCGCTGCTGCCGAAGCTGGCGACGGGCGAGGTCGAGACCTGCTTCGCGCTGACCGAGCCCGACGCCGGGTCCAACTCGCTGGCGATCTCGACCTTCGCCCGCAGGGACGGCGACGACTTCGTCGTCAACGGCCAGAAGATCTGGATCACCGGGGTCCAGCGGGCCTCCTGGATGCTGCTCGTCACCCGGACGATCCCGGCGGCGGAGGCCAGGCCGCGCAGCGACGGGCTGACGGTGTTCCTGGTGAACGTGCCGGAGGCGGTGGCGGCGGGACAGCTGTCCTACCGGCCGATCCCCAAGATGGGCGCGAACACCACGCCGTCCAACATGGTCTTCATCGACGACCTGCGGCTGCCCGCCTCCAGCGTGGTCGGCGAGGTCGACCGGGGGGTGGCCGTGCTGTGGGACGTGCTAAACCCCGAGCGGATCCTCCTGGCGGCCAGCGCCCTCGGCGGGGCCGAGGTGGCGCTGCGGGTGGGCGTCGACTACGCGAAGCAGCGGGAGGTCTTCGGCCGGCCCATCGGGGCCAACCAGGCCGTCGCGTTCCCGCTCGCCCAGGTCAAGGCCAAGATCGAGCTGGCCAGGCTGATGCTGTACAAGGCGGCATGGTCGTTCGACAACCACCTGCCCTGCGGCACGGAGGCCAACATCGCCAAGCTGACGGCCTCGCAGGCCGCGTGGGAGGCCGCCGACGCGGCGTTCCAGACCCACGGGGGCATGGCGTACTCGCTGGAGTATCCCGTCGCCCGGCTGCTGGCCGACGCCAGGATCGGCCGGATCGCGCCGGTGACCGAGGAGCTGCTGCTCAACTATCTGGCCACCCAGGTGCTCGGCCTGCCCAGGAGCTTCTGACCGCATCTGATCGGCCTTCGACCGCCTCCGGATCGCCTCCCGACCGCCTCCGGATCGCCTCCGAGTCGCTTCCGGCCGCTTGCGCGCCGCTGTCGCGGGGCACCTACTTGAGGCAGCGGAAGGAGTCACACATGCGCGGTCCGTACGCCAGCACGGTGATCAACGCGGACGCCGGGGACGTCTGGGCGTTCCTGCGCGAGTTCGGCAACCTCCACGAATGGCTGCCGGGCGTGGCCACCTGCGAGATCGAGGAGGGCGCACCGCTCGCCCCGGGAGCGGTGCGGCGGGTCGAGGGGGCGGGCGGGGTGTTCCGTGAGCGGCTGCTGACCCTCGACGACGAGGCCCGTACGTTCACCTACGCGATCATCGAGTCGCCGCTGCCGATGCGCGACTACCACGCGACCTGCCGGGTCGCCCCGGTGACGGACTCCGGGCAGGCGTTCGTGGAGTGGCACGCGACCTTCGAGGCCGACGACCCCGAGAAGATCGCCAAGATCCTCACGCGGGGCGTCTTCGTCCCCGGCCTGGAATCGCTCCGCAAACGCTTCGGCTGAGCGTGCCGGACGAATCCCGGCCCTGCTGCGCGTGACCCGGGCCCGCCACGGGCAGCGTGTGCCGGATGCTCCCCGAGTCGTCTCACCACCTGCTTCCGGGGCCGATGCCCGGCCGGTTTCAACGGCGATCAAGACCCAGGCCACTCGGTCAGGGCACGGCCTGCCGGTCGGCGCTCACGGCTCCGGCCGGAAGCGGGGCGGGCGCTTCTCGCGCAGGGCCCGCACGCCCTCGGCGGCATCGGGGCCGGTGAAGCCGAGGAACTCCATGGCCAGCGAGGCGTCGAACGACGGCCCGGCCATGCGCAACCAGTTGTTCAGCGCGTATTTGGTCAGCCGGATCGCCTCGGCCGACCCGGCGGCCAGCCGTGTCGCGATCTCCAGCGCCCTGTCGTGGACCTGGTCGTCGTCGACGCACAGGCTCACCAGCCCCATCGCCTCCGCCTGCTCGCCGGTGACCGGCTCGCACAGCAGCAGGTGATATTTCGCCTTCGCCATCCCGCACAGGAGGGGCCAGATGATCGCCGCGTGGTCGCCCGCCGCGACGCCCAGCCGGGTGTGGCCGTCGATGATGCGGGCCGTCCGCCCGGCCACCGAGATGTCGGCCAGGAGCGCGACGGCCAGCCCCGCCCCCACCGCCGGGCCCTGGATCGCCGAGACAACCGGTTTGGAGCAGTTGAGCACGTTGTAGACGATGTCGCGGGCCTCGGCGAAGACCTCCAGGCGCGTGGCGTGGTCGCGGATCATCTCCTCGATCATCGACAGATCGCCGCCGGCCGAGAACGCCTCGCCCTCCCCGCGTATGATCACCGCCCTGACCTCGTCGTCGCGGTCGACGTCGCGCCAGATCTCGGCCAGCTCCCGGTGGCCGGTGCGGTCCACGGCGTTGCGCCGCGACGGCTCGCTGATCACGACGCGCAGCACGCCGTCGGCGGCCCAGCCGACCTTCAGCTTCTCGTACTCCCTCACGACGCCACTCCTCGCCTGATCCCTGCGGCCGGGGGTCGCGGACCACCGCCGCCCGGGGGAACAGCATGTGGCTAGGGTCCTCCCGCCCGGGGACGCATCGCCATGCCCCGCACAGTAACAGCGCCCGCCGACAGGACCACCGAAGCGGCCGCGGCGCGCTTCCCCGGCCGCCCGCGCCGCCTCCGGCCCCTGACGCCGCCTCACGCCGTCCGCGGTGGCCGCGCCGGCCCGGGACACGGTCCGTACGAGGTCAGGGGCGGGCCGCGTCCACCAGGGCCTCGACCAGGCGGTTGTCCGCGCCGCGCTCGGGGTGCCACTGGACGCCGACGGCGAACCGGTGCCCCTGCAGCTCGACGGCCTCGACGATCTGGTCGTCCGCCCACGCCACCGCGATCAGGCCGGTGCCGAGCCGCCGGACGGCCTGGTGGTGCGCGCCGGTCACCTCCGCGCGGTCGCCCACGGCCTTGCCGACCTTGCTCGACACGCTCACCGTGACCACGTGCGCGGCCGTCGCGTGACGGTTGTGGCCGACGGACTCCCGCAGCGACGTGATCAGCGTGCCGCCCTGGGCGACGTTGAGCACGTGCATGCCGCGCGATATCGCCAGCAGCGGCACGTCCGCCTCCACCGCCGCCTGCGCCAGCGCCGTCTCGAACCGGTCGCGCTGGGGCTGCGGCCCGCCGAACCCGTCGTCGTCCGGCTCCCCCGCCGCGACCTCGCCGTACAGGGCCGGATCGACCTCGACGCCCCCGGCGAGGATGACCGCGTCCAGGCGGCGAATGTAGTCACCGGCGGACACGGGGCTCAACGGCGGCAGCAGGACGGGCGCGCCGCCGGACTTCTCCACCGCGCGCGCGTACGCCTGGGGCGAGATCGCCGCCTCACGGACCCACGTGCCCCAGCGCGCGGCCTCTAGATAGGTGGTGATGCCGACGATGGGACGCGCCATGGCCAATCTCCTGAAGGTGTGCGTGCAGGCAGGCCCCATCATGTCGCAGATCGTTTTCCCTTTTGTCACTTTTCACATCAGTCACACGAGTCACACGGAGGGCGTCACGAAAAATAACGAAGTGTTCACAGTCGGTTGCCTTGCGGGGAATCGGTTGTGACGCCCGAGAGCGAGTGAAACACTCACCGTTGAGCGATCGGTTGAGCCGGGGCCGCCGCCGCTCGTCACCCGGAGCCGTCAGGGAGGTGGATCGACAGACCGGAGCACGCTTCCGGTCCCTAGGGTGGGACACAACTGATGCCGCTGAATCCGCGCCTCGTCAAGGAGAGCTTCTCGGTCGTCGAGCCCGTCGCCGGGAAGGCCGCGGGATATTTCTACGGACGACTGTTCACGCACTGCCCGCAGATGCGGGGCATGTTCCCGCCGGGCATGGAGGTGCAGCGCGACCGGCTCTTCAACGCGCTCACGAGGATCGTCTGGATGCTCGACAGCCCCGAGGGGCTGGCGTCCTATCTCGCCCAGCTGGGGCGGGACCATCGCAAGTACGGCGTGTCCCCCGAGCACTACAAAGTCGTGGGAAACGCCCTCCTCGCCACGATCAGGCACTTCGCCGCCGAGATCTGGACCGACGAGATCGAGGCCGCCTGGACCGAGGCGTACGCCATGGCGGCGAAGATCATGATCGACGCTGCCGACGCCGAGACCACGCCCGCCTGGTGGCTGGCGGAGGTGATCGACCACGAACCACGCACCAGGGACATCGCGGTGCTCACGCTGCGGCCCTCGCAGCCCATGGACTTCGTCCCCGGGCAGTACGTCACGGTGCAGACGGCCAGATGGCCACGCGTGTGGCGGCGGTTCTCCATCGCCAACGCGCCCCGCGCGGACGGCACGCTCCGCCTGCACGTGCGGGCCGTGCCGGGCGGCTGGGTGAGCACGGCGCTGGTCCGCCACACCCGTATCGGCGACCAGCTCCTGCTCGGCCCGCCGGTCGGCACGATGACGCCGCCCGAGCCGGGCCGCGACGTGCTCTGCGTCGCGGGCGGCACCGGCCTCGCGCCGCTCAAGGCCGTCATCGAGCACGTCATCGCCTCCGGCGAGCGCCCGAACATCCACCTGCTGTTCGGCGCCCGCCGCGCGTGCGACCTGTACGACATGCCGGACCTGGCGAGGATGGAGGCCGCCTTCCCCTGGCTGCGGGTCGTGCCGGCGGTCTCCGACGACCCGGCCTACGACGGGATGCGCGGCCGGCTTCCCGACGTGGTCGAGAGGTTCCACTCCTGGGCCGACCACGAGGCGTACGTCTGCGGGCCTGCGGCGATGGTGAACGAGACCGTACGGCGCCTGCAGATGTCGGGCGTGCCGCTCGCGCGGATCCACCGCGACCCGATACACAGCGACGCCGTGCCCGGCGACCCATCACCGGGCCGCATGGTGCACGGCGGCACGGTGCACGGCGGCACGGTGCACGGCGGCGCGGTTAACAACGACACGTTGGCACACGGCGGCGCGGTCCACGACACGTTGGCACCCGGCGACCCGGTACATGGCGACCCCGTGCATGGCGACCCCGTGCATGGTGACCCCGTGCATGGTGACCCCGTGCATGGTGACCCCGTGCATGGTGATCCCGTGCACGGCGTCCCGGCGCATGGTGATCCGGTGCATGGCGTTCCTGCGCATGGTGATCCGGTGCGCGGCGGCACGGTCCGCAGCGAGGCTTGACCGGAACAGCGGGCGAGGTGGAGGGTTTCCTGGCAGGATTCGAATCGAAAGCGTGATCGAAATCGGCACAGGGAGGACATATGTCCGCACTACTCGCCATCGGGACTCGCAAAGGATTGTTCCTCGCCCGCTCCTCCGACGGCGGCTCGTTCGAGGTCGAGCCCGTGCGGTTCTCCACCATCGGGGTCCACTCGGTCGCGATCGACACCCGCGGCGGCACCCCTCGGCTCCTCGCCGGGATCGAGTACGGCCACTTCGGCCCGTCGGTGATGTGGTCCGACGATCTCGGCGAGACCTGGGAGGAGGCGACCTCCCCGCCGGTCGCCTTCCCCGAGCGCACTGGTGCCGCGCTGGCGCGGGTGTGGCAGCTCCAGCCGTCGCCGTCCGAGCCGGACGTGGTCTGGGCGGGCGCCGAGCCCGCCGCGCTGTTCCGGTCGGAGGACCGCGGGGCCACCTACACCATGGTCGACGGCCTGTGGGACCACCCCACCCGGTCCCAGTGGCAGCCCGGCGGCGGTGGCCTGTGCCTCCACACGGTGATCCCCCACCCCTCCGACCCGCGGCGCATCGCGGTCGCCGCCTCCGCCGTGGGGTTCTTCCGCAGCGACGACGCGGGGGCCACCTGGCGGCCGTCCAACAAGAACATCCGCGCGCCCTTCCTGCCTGAGGGCGCGCAGTATCCCGAGTTCGGGCAGTGCGTGCACAAGGTCGCCCAGCATCCCTCGGTGCCCGACCGGCTCTACCTGCAGCACCACTTCGGGGTCTACCGGTCCGACGACTTCGGCGACTCCTGGACCGAGATCGGGTCGGGCCTGCCCTCCGACTTCGGGTTCCCGATCGCGGTCGACCCGGACGACCCGGACCGGCTCTACGTCTTCCCGCTGCACGGCGACGTCGACCGGACGCCGCTCGATCACCGCTACCAGGTGTTCCGCAGCGACGACGCGGGGGCCACCTGGCAGGGCTTCTCGGCGGGGCTGCCCGAGGGCCCGGTGCACTCCTCGGTGCTCAGGGACGCGATGTCCGCCGGGCCTGCCGGGGTGTTCTTCGGCACCCGGGACGGCGAGGTGTACGGCTCGGCCGACGCGGGCGAGACCTGGTCGCTGATCGCCCGTCACCTGCCCGACGTCCTGTGCGTACGGGCGGCCGCCCTCTGACCGCACCATCGCCCCGCGGCGCCCTTCGGGGCGGCCGCGGGGCGAACACGCGCGCGGCCGCCCGCGGCCTCGGCGCCTTCCGGCGGCTCACGCTCCGGCGGCTCCCCGGCGGGCCGGACTTCGGCGGTTCAGACCTTGCGGTAGCCGGGCACCCAGGCGCCGTCCTCGACGACGTAGTCGCCGAACAGGGCCGGGGCCTCCTCCCGCATGATCTCCCCGATGCGGTTGAAGACGAGGCGGATCTCCTCCTCGGCCCCGGCGGCCGTACGGGCCTCGATCGTGTGCCGCAGGGTGCGCACGTTGGCCGTCCAGACCAGGCCGGTCCCGACACCCTCGGGGGCGAAGCGGCGCATGAACGAGGTGCGGTGCTTCTTCTCCGCGAACGGCACGCCGTCCTCGTCCAGCCCGAAGTGGGCCGCCATCCACTTCTGGAACTCCTCCATGCGGTCGAGCATCTCGGTCGCCCGCTTCATCAGCTCGGCGTCCTCGCGCGCCCACTCGGGGAACCAGAACGGGATGTCGTTCAGCCGGACGAACCGCAGCGACTCCTGCGAGATCGCCACCCCGGGCCGGTGCCGTACGAGCTCGTGCGTGAGCACCCGCGAGACGTTGTGCAGCACGAAGCTGAAGCTGAGGTGTTCGAGCACGCTGCCGTGCGCGCTGGCCAGGATGTTGCGCAGGTACGCGTCCTGGTCCTGCCGGATCCGGGTCACATTGGGGTTCAGGCCCGGCTCGAACGAGCGATAGCACAGCCGCCCGGCGAACTCCGCCAGGTTCTGGGCGTCGAACTCGCCCCGCTCCAGCCGCTCAAGCCAGCTCTCTCCGCCGATCTCGTGCAGATAGCGGGCCAGCTCGTCGTAGTCGACAGAGGGTTTGGCGACGAGGAAGACCTCGGGCTCGACGCTGCGCATTCACATTCCCCGTGAAGTGGTTGCCGATGGATGACCGTCCAAGCAAACCAGCTCGGGCCCACGATCGCGACCCGGCCCCCTCCCCCCGGACCCCCGGCAGAGGTCCGGGGGTCGGCCCCCGGGTGTCAGCGCCTCAGGTGATGTCGCGGCGGACCGTGGTGGCTGTGGCGACGGCGGCGAACAGCAGGCCATAACCGACCAGGACGATGGCGCCCGCCCAGGCGGGCAGCCATTCCGGCCTGCCCAGGCCGGTGTCCACGTCGATGCTCATCAGCGCCTGCGCGGCCCCGCCCGGCAGCCACTTGCCCACCGAGTGCAGGGCCGGGATGCCGGTGAAAATGCCTTCGATCACATACGCCCAGACGACCGCGGCGACGATGCCGGCGATCTGGTTGCGGACGAGCGCCCCCAGCCCGATGCCGAACACCGCGTACAGCGCGAGCGTCACGAGGACGCCGAGACTGATCTGCGGGATGCGCGAGGCGGACAGGGAGAACTCGCCCCCGGACAGCGTCACGGCCGGGATCACCGTGACCGCCTGGAAGACCAGCACGGCCACCGCGAACAACGCGCCCACGACCAGCCCGGCCACCACCTTGGCGGCGATCACCAGGCCCCGCCGCGGGGTGGTGAGGAAGGTGCCGGTGATCGTCTGGTAGCGATATTCGGAGGTCATCATGACGACGCCGAGGATCATCACGAAGATCCCGCCGCTGGACGCGCTCGACCAGGCGATCTCGGCCCACTCCGCGGTGTCCCGCGCGGGCAGCGCGCTGCCGTTCTGGTCCACCCCCGCGAACGCGATGAGGAAGGCGATGCCCACCCCGACCAGCACCAGCATGACGAGCAGCATGATCCACCACAGTCTCGTGGTGAACAGCTTGCGCAGCTCCGCCTTGACGAGCCCGCTCATCGCCCCTCCGTCAGATCGAGGAAGACCTTGTGCAGACCGGACCGCTCCTGTGCCACCTCGGTGAGCACGACGCGCCGATCCAGAGCGACCCGGCCGACGGCCTCCGGGTCCAGCCCGCGCACGCGCAGCAGGCCGTCCTCGACGTGTTCGACCACGCCGCCCGCCGCTTCGAGCGCGGGGGCGAGCTCGGCGGCCTGGGCGGCACGCACCCGTACGGCGTCCGCGCCGTCGCTGGTGAGCTCGGCGAGGCTGCCCTGGCGCACCAGGCGGCCCCTGGCGATGATCACCACGTTGTCGACCGTCTGCTCGACCTCGGCCAGGACGTGGCTGGAGAGGAGCACCGCCGCTCCCTGGTCGTGGGCGAGGTGGCGCAGGAACCCGCGCAGCCACTCGATGCCCGCCGGGTCGAGGCCGTTGGCGGGTTCGTCGAGGATGTACACCCGGGGCCGGCCGAGCAGGGCGGAGGCGAGCGCGAGCCGCTGCCGCATGCCCAGCGAGAAGCCGCTGACGCGCTTTCCGGCGGCGTCCGCGAGACCGACCTGTTCCAGCGCCTCGTCCGCACGGGCGTCGGGCAGCCCGGCGGCCGTGCACAGGACGCGCAGGTGGTTACGGGCGGTGCGGCCGGGATGGAAGCTCGTGGCCTCCAGTACGGCGCCGATTTCGGCCACCGGATTGGCGAGCGTGACATAACGCTCGCCGTTCACGAGCGCCTCGCCGGAATCGGGCGTGACGAGGCCGAGCAGGCAACGGAGCGTGGTCGTCTTGCCGGCTCCGTTCGGGCCGAGATATCCGGTAACGGATCCGGCCTCCACGCTGAACGAAACGCCGTCCACGGCCTTGACCGGCCCGAACGACTTCACCAGATTTCTGATCTCAATGGCAGCCATCGGGCGCGATTATTCCGCGCAACAGATCGGAAATCATCCTCACAAAGGAGGATCGTTTCGGCTGGGATGAAATCATCAATTTCAGAGGCGATAAACCCGGCGCGCGTTTCCAGAGCCGATCATGTGGGCGATCCGGGCGGCGTCGGCCACGCTCCACTCGCCCTCGGCGATGCGGTCGGCGAGCACGCGGGCCAGGCCGCGGCGATGGCAGAGCGCGGCCAGGAAACACAGCTCGGCGGCGCCGTGGCAGCCGGAGCCGTACATCTGCTTGTGGAACGGCGCGAGTTCGAGCAGCTCGCGCAGCACGTGGGCGGAGCCGGCGGCGGTGTGGGCGACGGCGGGCCCGGCGTCCACGTACACGTGCGGGAAGGCGCCCGCCAGGTACGCCGCCTGGCGGTGATAGGGGTAGCAGTGCAGCAGGACGACGGGCACCCCGAGCGGGGCGAGGGCGCGGACGAAGCCGGTCAGCAGCGCGGGGTCGGCCCGGTGGCCGATCCCGACGCCGGACGGGCCGCCGCCGGACAGCCCCCAGCCCGACATGCTCAGGCCCGACAGGCCCCAGCCGGACAGGCCGCAGTGGAACTGCACCGGCAGGCCCCGCTCCCTTGCCACGTCGACCGCCGCCCAGAGCAGGTGCCGTACGAGGACGGGGTCGTCCAGGCGCGACTTGGGGTCGGCGAGCCTGCGGCCGGCCGCCGCGATCACGCTGCCGCGCGAGGGCCGGGAGGGATCGAAGCCGAGGCCGCAGTGGTGCGCCGCGACCGACTTGAGCGCGGTGGCGCGGGCCGCGCGGGCGGCGAGCTCGTCCCGCAGCAGCCCGGCGTAGTCGGCCGCCGGAAGCCCGGCCTCGGCGACGTCCTGCTCGACCTGTTCGAGCCGCACGATCTCGTCGGCGGCGGCCGAGCCGAGACGCCCCATCTCGGCGGGTGAGAGCAGCCCGGGGACGTCGAGCCCGGTGTCGACCAGGAAGGCCGACGCCCCGGCGCCGCGCAGCAGCCGCCGGTTGACCTCGGCCGCGCCGAGCTCGGCGCGGCGCGACAGGTAGACGGTGGCCGATGCGTGCGGTTCCAGGCCGAGGACCGGCGCGCACCAGCGGCGGATGGCGGCGCCTGCCGGGGTGTCGAAGTGGGTGGTGCCCGGGGGTGCGGGCGTGCCGCCCTCGCCGATGAGCTGCTCGAATCCCGACCTGGTGGTGTCGTCGCGGCGCACGCCGCAGCAGTGCTGGTCGACCATGGGCGCGAGCAGGGCGGCGCGCACCGCGTCGGGAAGGGGCATGGGCAGCATGTCGTGTGATCTCGGCTCCGGCACGGCAGTGGACTCTACGGCTCCCCCGCCGCGCCGGCGCCGCCCTAAACGGCCCCTTTACTCAGCCATGACGCGCGCAAAGCCGCAGGACGTTGGCGATGATCCGCGCCCCGGCGCCGCCCTGCGTGGTCAGGATCGACTCGGGGTGGAACTGCACGCCGAAGCGCAGGTTGTCGGTGTCCTCGATCGCCATGGCCGCGCCGTCCGGCGTGAACGCGGTGACCCGGAAGCCCTTGACCCCCGGCTCCTTGGCGTGCACGGAGTGGTAGCGGGCCGCGACGAACTCGTCGGGCAGCCCGTCGAGCAGCGCGCTGTCGCCCTCGCGGCGGACCCGGCCGCGCTTGCCGTGCTCCGGGTAGGGCAGCAGTTCGAGTGTGCCGCCCGCCTGCTCGACCATGGCCTGCAGGCCCAGGCACACCCCGAACACCGGCAGGTTCCGGGCGTACAGCGCCTCGATGAGCGCCGAGCAGCCGAAGTCGGACGGCCAGCCCGGGCCGGGCGACAGCACGACGAGCGTGGGCGCGATCTCGTCGAGCTTGTCCAGCGGGAACCCGTGCCGCAGGGTGACCACCGACGCGCCCTGCTGGCGGAAGTAGTCGGCGAGCGTGTTGACGAAGGAGTCCTCGTGGTCCACCAGCAGCACGCGGTGGCCCTCGCCCGGCAGGTCGGCCCGGGGCTCCGCCTTCGCCGCCTCCTTGGGCCGGGCGGCCGCGGCGAGCGCGCCGAGCAGGGCGCTGGCCTTGAGCTCGGTCTCCCGCTCCTCGGCCTCGGGGTCGGAGTCGTACAGCAGCGTGGCCCCGGCGCGCACGGTGGCGACGCCGTCGCGGATCTGCGCGGTGCGCAGGGTCAGGCCGGTGTTCATCGAGCCGTCGAAGCCGATGAAGCCGACCGCGCCGCCATACCAGCGCCGGGTGGTCTCCTCGTGGTCCTCGATGAACTGCATGGCCCACGTCTTGGGGGCGCCGGTGACGGTGACGGCCCACATGTGGGTGAGGAACGCGTCGAGGGCGTCGAACTCGGGACGCAGGCGGCCCTCGATGTGGTCGACGGTGTGGATCAGCCGGGAGTACATCTCGATCTGGCGGCGGCCGATCACCCGGACGCTGCCCGGCACGCAGATCCGCGACTTGTCGTTGCGGTCCACGTCGGTGCACATGGTCAGCTCCGACTCCTCCTTCACGCTGGACAGGAGGGTGCGGATCGCCTCGGCGTCCTCCACGGGGTTGGCCCCGCGGGCGATGGTGCCGGAGATCGGGCAGGTCTCGACGCGGTCGCCGGTCACCCGCACGTACATCTCGGGCGAGGCGCCGACCAGGTGCTCGCCGTCGCCGAGGTTGAGCAGGAACTCGTACGGCGCGGGGTTCTCGGTGCGCAGCGAGCGGTAGAACGCGGACGGGTCGGCGCAGGCGCCGTGGAAGACCTGGCCGGGGACGACCTCGAACAGGTCGCCGCGCTGGAACTTCTCCTTGGCCTTGGCGACGACCTCGGCGTAGGTCCCCCGCACCGGGTTCGGCGGGATCTCGCGGGGCGCGACCAGCGGGACGGCCTCACCGGTGCGCTCCAGGCCGCTGGTGGAGACGCCGTCGACGGTGAACTCGTAGCAGTGCTCCACGCTGGTCTCGCGGACGCGGTCGATCACGACGAGCCGGTCGGGCAGGTGCAGCACCAGGTCGCGCTGGTCGCCGGGGCGGGTCAGCCGATAGCGGATGGGCTCGAACTGGAAGGCCAGGTCGTAGCCGAAGGCGCCGTACAGGCCGAGGTGGGGGTCGTCGGACCGGAAGGCCGCGATGATCTCGCGGATGGCGGTGAACACGGTGGGCCTGCGGCTGCGCATCTCCTCGGGCAGCAGGTCCTCCGACTCGGGGACGTGCACCTCGATGAAGCCGTGGGCCGGCTCGGACACCGGCTTGCCCGCCGCCAGCAGGCAGGAGGCGACCACCGGCAGCACGACCTGCCCGCGCTCGTTGAGTGCTCGGGCGGAGATGCGCCGCCCCCGCGCCACGATCTCAAGGCAGGGATCGACGTAGCCGAACGCCCACCTGCTATAGCGGCCCGGGTAGTCCATGCCGGACGAGAAGGCCCCGCCGCGCCGCTCCCCCAGCGACGTGACGATCTCCTCCAGCGCCTCCTCGGGCACATCGCGCACCCGGCGCTCGACCGCGATGCCGCCGGCCGTGGTATATCCGCTGATCTCCACTGTCCACGCCCCTTTTTTCGTATGCCCCGGGGCGGACATACAGAAGGCCGCCACTCACGGGGCGGCCGGTCAATTCGACGCGAATGCGAAAACGCCGCCTGTCAGCGGCGCCACCACTGCGAGGGTGCTTGAGTTCGCATGGGCCAAGGGTAGCGGCGGGAAGCGCGATCATGCAACGCGGCGCGACTGGAACGGCGAATGGCGGATAGATATTCTGTTACTGGTGGGGAAACCTCACTCTCGGCGTGGGTCGATCGGCCCGACGCCGGGGAAGGAGGGGGCATGGTCCGCGTGCCGGTGCACCGCCGCGGTCCAGCCGGGCCGGTCGGCCTCCAGGGCCACCGCGTCCGGGTCCGCCGCGACATGCCCGTGCCGATGCCGGACGGCGTGACGCTCCTGGCCGATCACTACATGCCGGTGGGCGCCGAACGACCGCCGACGATCCTGATTCGCACGCCGTACGGCAGGGGCGGGGTGGTCGGCTGGATGTACGGCTGGACCTTCGCGCGGCACGGGTTCCAGGTGCTGCTGCAGAGCTGCCGGGGCGGCTTCGGCTCCGGCGGGCGGCTCGATCCCCTCGTCCACGAGCAGGAGGACGGCCTGGCCACGGTCGAGTGGATGCGAGCCCAGCCGTGGTACGGCGGCGGCTTCGCCATGCACGGGCCCTCCTACCTCGGCTACACCCAGTGGGCCATCGCGGCCGAGACCCCCGACCTGCGGGCGATGGCCGTCCAGGTGACCGCCTCCTGTTTCCGCGACGCGGCGTACGTCGGGGGGTCGTTCGCGCTGGAGTCGACGCTGATCTGGACGACGCTCACCGCCCACCTGGAAGGCCGGCTGGGCGGCGTGGCCGCCTTCATCGCGCCCCGGCGCACGCGGCGGGCCGTGCTGTCGGGCCGTCCGCTGCACGAGCTCGACCTGCTGTCGGCCGGCAGGCCACTGCCGTTCTTCCGCGAGCTGCTGGCCCACCACGGCGAGACCTACTGCTCTTACTGGGACAGGGTGGACTTCTCCGCGTCGGTGGGGCAGGTCGGCGCGGAGATCACGATGACCGGCGGCTGGTATGACGTGTTCCTGCCCTGGCAGCTCAAGGACTACGCGGCGCTGCGGAGGGCCGGGCGGCAGCCGTACCTGACCATCGGGCCCTGGTATCACGCCGACATCCGCCACGGGTGGGCCGCCAACGCCGACGCCCTGGCCTGGTTCCGCGCCCACCTGCTCGGCGACCCGTCGGGGCTGCGCCCCTCTCCCGTCCGGCTGTACGTGACCGGCGCGGGCGAGTGGCGGGACGAGTCCGACTGGCCGCCGCCCGGCATGCGGCGCGAGCGCTGGCACCTTCAGCCGGGCTTCGCCCTGTCGCGGGACAACCCGGCGGGCGGCGAGCCGGACCGCTACCGCTACGACCCCGCGCACCCCACGCCCGTGATCGGCGGCCCGGTGCTGATCGGCAACTCCGAGCCGAGGGACAACCGGCGGCTTGAGGCCCGGCGCGACGTGCTCGTCTACACCTCCGAGGTGCTCGACCGCGACACCGACATGATCGGCCCGGTGAGCGCCGAACTGTTCGCGCGTACGAGCAGGGAGCACACCGACTTCGTCGTACGGGTGTGCGACGTGCATCCCGACGGCACGTCGATGAACGTCTGCGAGGGCGTGCGCCGCCTGACCCCGGCCGACCGCTGCGACGAGGACGGTGTGCGCCGGGTGGAGATCGACCTGTGGCCGATGGGCCACCGGTTCCGCCGCGGCCACCGGATCCGGGTGCATGTGGCCAGCGGGGCCTATCCGCGCATCGCACGCAACCCGGGCACCGGCGCGCCGCTGACGGCGGGCACCCCGATGGTCGCCTCCGACCAGGAGATCCTCCACGATTCCCGCCACCCCTCGGCCGTGATCCTCCCCGCACTGTCCTGACCTCCGGCTTGTCTCGTCCGGTCGTCGCGGCAGGGCGGCACTGCGGGAGGTCACGGCGGGAGGTCACGGCGGGAGGTCACGGCGGGAAGTCGCGGCGGGAAGTCGCGGCGCCGGCCCGCCACCGCCGTTGCTACCCTCGCGATCATGGCGATCAGGAACTCCCACTGCTCCTTCTGCGGAGCGGCCTACGCGCCCGGCCTGCCCTGGCCGCGGACCTGCCGGGAGTGCGGCGACACCGCATATCTCAATCCCCTGCCGGTCGCGGTCATGGTGCTTCCGGTGGACGACGGCCTGCTCGTGGTGCGCCGGGACGTCGAGCCGCACCGCGGCCTGCTCGCCCTCCCCGGCGGCTTCATCGACGTCGGCGAGTCCTGGCAGCAGGCCGCCGCCCGGGAGCTCCGCGAGGAGACGGGCGTCGCCGTCGACGCGGCCGGAGTGCGGCTGTTCGACACGGTCAGCGCGCCCGACGGCACCCTGCTGGTCTTCGGCCTCGGGCCGCGCACGACCGCCGGCGCCCTGCCGCCGGTCGTTCCCACCGCGGAGACCAGCGAGTGGCTGGTGATCGACGGCCCGCAGGAGCTGGCGTTCCCGCTGCACACGCAGGTCGTGGCCCGCTACTTCGGCTCCGGCCGATCGCTGTGAACGTGAAGGTGGGCGAGCCGGTCCTGCAGCTTCTCGTGCCGGAACCGGTAGACGGGCCCCACCTGGCGGAGCAACCCGATGCGACGGGCGTCCTCCAGGAGGCTCATCAGCCGTAGCGGGATCCGTCCGCGGACGCGGAGCATGGTGACGGCGACGAGGTAGGTGGAGCTGGCTCCCGTGAACCCGAACGTGAGCGTGAACACGACACCGCCCGCGAGCCCGAAGGCGACGCCCGCCTCGGCGCCGCGCAGCAGCCCGGAGAAACCGTTCACGAGCGTCCCGGCGAAGCCGAACGCGAGGCCGAGCGCCAGCCCGAAGGTGAGGGAACGCCCGTACACGAGCTGGAGGTCCCGCCGCAGCGTGATCAGCGGGCCCTGCGGCCGGTCGTTCGTGAGGGGGGTCGTCACCCAGTTGTTGAGACCGAGAGTGAGCCCGCCGATGGCGCCGATGACGAGCGCATAGGGAATCAGTCCGTCGACCCGCGCGGACATCCCCGCGACCCGCCACAGCGCCAGCGCCGCGATCAGGCCGACCGGGAGCACCGTGACCAGGCCGAGCGCGAGCTGCCCGGCGAGCCTGCCGGCGTTGCCGCGCCAGCGCAGGTTGGCGTACGCCGGCTCCAGCGTGTAGCCCTTCAGGCGCTCCAGGATGAGCCCGCCGGTGAGGCCGCCGACGAGCCCGCCCACCGGTCCCCCCGCGAGACCGAACAGGAGCGCGTCGCGGAGGCTGCCTTCGTGCGGGCTGCGCAGCGCCACCACTGCGTCGCTGGTCAGGCCCACTGTGACGCCGACGGACAGTCCGACGGTGACGCCTCCCACGAGAACGCTCCAGCGTCGTGAGATCGCCCGGTGGAGGTGCCACCAGCGGAAGTCCCGGGTGCCGATCGCCGACATGTGATGGGCGACGAACGACAGCCACCGGCGGGCCTCGCCCGGCTCCCACGTCCGCCGGGGGCGGAACGGGTGGTCGTGCTCGTGCCGTTCACCGGGATCGTCGTCGGGCGGCGCGGCCGCGAAGCTCGCCTGGACGAGGGTGTCGAGCAGGTGGTCGGTGACGGCGGCCGCCGTCGGGAAGCGTTCGGTGTCGTACAGCGGGGCGGGGTCCGCGCGGGTCTCGACGTACACCTTGTGCAGCAGCCACACGACGAGCGGCGTGGAGAGTGCCTCGGACAGCGGGCCGTCCGGGTCGGCCTTCAACGCCGACAGCAGCCCGGTCCAGTCGGCCCGTTGTCCCGGAGCGAGCCGGTCGCGGAGGTACGAAATCACGTCCGAGCTCTTCACGGGCCTCGGCTCGATGACGGCAGCGCCGGCGAGCACGGCGCCGTCGCGGAGGTTCACGGCCGTCACGTACTCGCCCGTGCGGCAGGTGAGGATGAGCGACTCGACGGCCGAGGCGGCGTTCAGCGCGTTGACCACCTTCGGGCGCACCGCGTCGGGCAACTCGTCCAGGCCGTCCAGGACCGGGAGGATCCGCCGATGAGAGACCAGTCCGCGAGCAACGTCCGGGCCGAACTCGGGGGCGCGCAGGGCGGGGTAGTTCTCCCGCAGCCGCCTGCCCAGCCACCGGTGCACGGGCTCGGCCGCCGGATCCCACCCGGACATCGACAGCAGCACGGGAACCGGATCACCGGGCTTGGGGTCCATCAGCAGTTCCCTGAGCAGGAGCACGGCCAGCGTCGTCTTCCCCATGCCGGCCTCGCCGAGGATCACCAGCCGGCGCCGGGCGAGCTTGCGGAACCGAACGGCGATCTCCGGCATCCGGTCGGTGCGCCCCTCGAAGCGCACCCGTCCGAAGCCGAACCACGAGCGCAGCAGGCGCAGCCCGTCGACGCGCTCGTCCTGGTCCATCACGTCGAGACCGGAGATCCTCCAGCGGACCGGCAGCCGGGCCGGCTCGTCGAGTTCGCGCATCGCGATCTCCTCGTGCCATTGCTCGTGCACGAGCACCCGCAGCGTCCGCTCGGCACGCTCGATCTGCTCGATCGTGCTCGTGCCGCCTGGCTGCCGCCGTCGCCAGGTGCTGACCAGGGGAGGGATCAGCGTGAAAACACCGAGGGCCACGCTGGCGAGTTGTGCCCAGTTGACCGCCGCGTCCGACTCGGAGAGCGCGGTGAGCCCGTAGCCGATCCCGGCGACCACGACCACCCCTGCGGCGGGCAGCACGACGCGGCGCCAGCTCCTCATCCCCACATGGTGACATCGCGCGATCTATCCGGCGAGAGCAATATGCCCGGCCGGTCCAGCCGTGACCCGTGCCGGACGGGCGCTCAGCCTTCGTGGATCCGGCCGGCCTCGACGACGATGCGCCGTGTCGTGTGGACCGCCTTGAGCATGCGCCGGTCGTGGGTGACGAGCAGCAGGGTGCCGGTGTAGGAGGCGAGCGCCGACTCCAGCTGTTCGATCGCCGGAAGGTCGAGGTGGTTGGTGGGCTCGTCCAGGACGAGCAGGTTCACCCCGCGGGCCTGCAGAAGCGCCAGGGCCGCCCTCGTCCGCTCACCAGGCGACAACGTGGCCGCCGGACGGAGCACGTGGCCGGCGCGCAGGCCGAACTTGGCCAGCAGCGTGCGGACCTCGGCGGGCGGCAGGTCGACGAGCGCCCCGAACGCGTCGAGCAGCGGCTCCCCGCCTTCGAAGAGGGCGCGCGCCTGGTCGACCTCGCCGACGACCACGCTGGGGCCGAGCGCCGCCGTCCCCTCGGCGAGGCGGATCCGGCCGAGCAGGACGCCCAGCAGGGTGCTCTTGCCCGAGCCGTTCGCACCGGTGATCGCGACCCGGTCCGCCCAGTCGATCTGCAGGTCGACGGGCCCGAGCGTGAAGCCGCCACGTCGCGCGACCGCGCCGCGCAGCGTCGCGACCACCGCTCCCGAGCGGGGCGCGGTGGCGATCTCCATCCGCAGCTCCCACTCCTTGCGCGGCTCCTCGACGACCTCCATCCGCTCGATGAGCCGCTCGGTCTGCCGGGCCTTGGCCGCCTGCTTCTCGGTCGCCTCGGTGCGGAACTTCCGGCCGAGCTTGTCGCCGTCGGTGGCCTTGCGGCGCGCGTTCTTGACGCCCTTCTCCATCCAGGCGCGCTGGGCCCGGGCGCGGGCCTCCAGGGACGCCCGCGTCTCGGCGTACTCCTCGTACTGCTCGCGGGCGTGCCTGCGGGCGACCTCGCGCTCCTCCAGATAGGCGTCGTAACCGCCGCCGTACGCGCGGACCTGCTGCTGGACCAGGTCGAGCTCGACCACCCTGTTGACCGTACGGGCGAGGAACTCGCGGTCGTGGCTGACGACCACGGTGCCGGCGCGCAGCCCCGTCACGAAGCGTTCGAGCCGGTCCAGGCCGTCGAGGTCGAGGTCGTTGGTCGGCTCGTCGAGCAGGAACACGTCATAACGGCTGAGCAGCAGCGAGGCCAGCCCGACCCGGGCGGCCTGGCCGCCGGACAGCGACGTCATCTCCTGATCCAGGCCGACCGCGAGACCGAGGTCTGCGGCCACCTCCGCGGCCCGCTCCTCCAGGTCGGCGCCGCCGAGGGCGAGCCAGCGGTCGAGGGCCTCGGCGTACGCGTCGCCGGGGTCGCCGCTCACGAGCGCCTCGGTGGCCGCGTCGAGATCCCGCTGCGCGGCGGCGACCCCGGTGCGGCGGGCGAGGAAGGCGGCGACGGTCTCACCGGGCCGCCGTTCGGGCTCCTGCGGGAGATGCCCGACGTTGGCGGTGGGCGGGCTGAGCCGTACGCTGCCGTGCTCGGGGGCGGCGAGGCCGGCCAGCAGGCGCAGCAGCGTCGACTTGCCCGCGCCGTTCACCCCCACCAGCCCCACGACGTCCCCGGGTGCGACGACCAGATCGAGATCCGCGAACAGGACGCGGTCGCCGTGCCCGGCGGCGAGCTCCTTCGCGACAAGAGTGGCGCTCATCAGGACACCGACCTTACTGGGTCCCGCGTGAGCCCCGCCGTACGGCGTGGCGTCGCGACCGGGAGCCGTGCCGGAGTTCGAGGATGAGCGAGCGCAGCCACGGTTCCGCGAAGGACGGCTTCCGCGCCATGACGCGGGCGAGCGCGGCACGGACCTCCGGGGTCCCCCCGCGTCCGGCGACGGCGACGGCCTCGGCCAGGGCGTTCAGGGTCTTCTCGTCGTGCCGCGGCCGGGCGACCGTCTCGTCGGCCCAGCGGGTGGGGCGGAAGGACGGCGTCAGCTTCTTCTGGTGGTCACCCGGATAGAACCAGAAGAAGCGGTCGGCGGAGACGTTGGTGACCGCGCTGCGCGGCAGGTCCGCCGTCCAGGCGCAGCCCTGCCACCAGCGCCATGTCTTCGGGCTGGTCTTCCCGCGTTCGGTGATGCCGAGAAAGCACAGCTTCAGCCGGATCACGTCCCACGCCTCGTGCTCGTCGTCGATCCAGTCGCGCAGGAACCCGTACAGGTGGGTGAAGGTGTACCCGCGATGGACGAGGTCGGCGAACACGACCGGCCGCCTGCGGCGGGCCGGCGCGTGCGGGCTGACGCCCATCGCGTCGAGGTTGGCGCGAAGCCGCGCGTTCCTGTCGGACAGCGTCGGACATCGGATTGTCAGGAGCTTCTGTCGTCGCTGGGCGCGCCAACACGACCGTTCGGCGATCGGTGATGTCCCTGTTACCTGTGCGTCCTTACGCTTCCGCCGAAAACCGTCCCGCTGATCCGCGCGACGGCCAGTCACGCGGATCTGCCGGTCACGCCTGGTCCGTGTCCGATTGGAGTACGTGTGACGACCCCCCGTGCCGACCACGGCCGAAACCCCGACAAGAGCCCGCTGAACTGGCTGCTCCTGTTGCCGATCGTGATCCCGCTCATCCCGGCCCTGTTCAACTCCGACGAACCGCGGCTGTTCGGCATCCCGCTGTTCTACTGGCTGCAGCTCGCCTTCATCATCCTCGGCGTGGCCTCCACCACCCTCGTCTACCGCGTCACGAGGAGGAGCCGGTGAAGACCACCGAGATCGTCATCTTCACGCTCCTGTTCCTCATCGTCAGCGGCATGGGATTCGTCGCCGCCCGGTGGCGCCGTCCCGACGACCTCGCCACGCTGGACGAATGGGGCCTCGGCGGCCGCAGCTTCGGCTCCTGGATCACCTGGTTCCTGGTGGGCGGTGACCTCTACACCGCCTATACGTTCGTGGCCGTCCCCGCCCTGGTCTTCGGCGCGGGCGCCATGGGCTTCTACGCCGTGCCGTACACGGTGGTCGTCTATCCCATGGTGATGCTCGTGCTGGTCCGGCTGTGGTCGGTGTCGCACGTGCACAACCTCGTCACCCCGGCCGACTTCGTCCGCGTGCGCTTCGGCTCCCCCACGCTGGCGCTGCTCGTGGCGATCACCGGCATCGTCGCGACCATGCCGTACATCGCGCTGCAGCTCGTCGGCATCGAGGCCGTGCTGAAGACGATGGGGCTGAGCGGCGACTGGCCGCTGATCATCGCGTTCGCGGTCCTGGCGGCCTACACCTATCAGTCGGGGCTGCGCGCCCCCGCGCTGATCGCGTTCGTCAAGGACTCGCTGATCTACCTGGTCATCCTGGTCGCGATCATCTACATCCCGGCCAAGCTCGGCGGCTGGGGGTCGGTCTTCGACGCCGCGAAGGCCAAGTTCGACTCCACCGGCACCGGCGGCATCCTGCTGAACGCCAACAACCAGCTCCAGTACATCACGCTCGCGTTCGGCTCGGCGCTGGCGCTGTTCCTTTATCCGCACAGCGTCACCGGCATCCTCGCGTCGCGGAACCGCAACGTCATCAAGCGGAACATGTCGGCGCTGCCGGCCTACAGCCTGCTGCTCGGCCTGATCGCGCTGCTCGGCTACATGGCGATCGCGGCCGGGGTCACGCCCATCGGCAAGGACAAGAACACGATCGTCCCGCAGCTGTTCGACAAGGTCTTCCCCGACTGGTTCGCGGGGGTCGCCTTCGCCGCCGTCGGCATCGGCGCGCTCGTGCCCGCCGCGATCATGTCGATCGCCGCGGCCAACCTGTTCGCGCGTAACGTCTACAAGGAGTACATCAACCGGAACGCCGACGCGGCCCAGGAGGCCAGGGTCAGCAAGATCGCGTCGCTGGTCGTGAAGATCGGCGCGGTGCTGTGCATCCTGCTCCTCGAACCGCAGTTCTCGATCGACCTCCAGCTCATCGGCGGCGTGATCATCCTGCAGACGCTGCCGTCGGTGGCCCTCGGGCTCTACACCCGGTGGTTCCACCGGGGCGGGCTGATCGCGGGCTGGGCGGCCGGCATGGCGGCCGGGATGCTGATGCTGTACAACATCTCCAACCCCGCCACCGGGCACGAGCACTTCGGCAGCTCGGCCTTCCCGCTGTCACAGCTCGGGTTCGACACCAAGATCACCGTGTTCGCCGGGTTCCTCGCGCTGATCGTCAACCTGGTCGTCGCCGTGCTCGGGACCTTCGTGGCCCGCGCGCTCAAGAGCGCCGACGGCCCGGACGGCACCAAGCCGGAGGACTACTTCGCCGACCAGGGCGACCCGCGCGTCCACGAACTGGAGACGACGGCGCCCGCATCCTGAGGTCCCGCATGACCGTGACCTCCTGATCCGGCGCCTGATCGGGGCCCCGCCTGATCGGGCTCCGTACGGACTTGTGGCCGGCTTGACGCGGCGGCGCGCGCCGCGTGGAGCCGGCCACAAGCATGCGGTGGGACAAAGAGGCATCACCTCGAACGACCAAGGAGCCAAGGATGCCTCTCAGCAACGACCTCATCGTCACCGGCGGTCACGTGATCGGCATGGACCCGGCGGTGCCGGACGGCCCCGCCGACGTCGTCGTCCGCGACGGCGTGATCGTGTCGGTCGGCCCCGCCGCCGAAGCGTCCCCCGAGGCGGAGGTCGTGGACGCCTCCGGCTGCGTGGTGATGCCGGGCCTGGTCGACACCCACCGCCACACCTGGCAGTCCTCGCTGCGCCACATCGGGCTGGACTGGAGCCTGATGGACTACCTGGGGGCCGCGTTCCTGCAGTTCGGGCCGAACTTCCGGCCCGAGGACGTCTACGCGGGCACCCTGCTCGGCGCGCTCGGCGCGCTGGAGGCCGGGATCACCACGCTCGTCGACTGGTCCCACATCCAGAACACCCCCGAGCACGGCGACGCCGCCGTGGCCGCGCTGCGCGACAGCGGCATCCGGGGCGTCTTCGCCTACGGCTGGCCGCAGATCGACCCGCTCACGTGGGTGGGCGACCATAGCGACGCGGAGCTTCCCGCGGACGTCCGCCGGATCAGGGACGTGCTCGGCGACGACACCGCCCGCGTGACGATGGCCCTGGCGGCGCGCGGCCCCGAGATGTCGGCCCCCTCCGCCGCCCGGCGCGACCTGCTGCTCGCGCGGGAGCTCGGCCTGCGGGCCACCATGCACGTCGGCTCCTCCGAGAAGGCCGGCAGCGTCGGGTGGCTGCACGACGAGGGCCTGCTCGACGAGACGATCACGCTGGTGCACGCGAGCGCCACCGGCGACGACGAGCTGAAGGCCGCCGCGGACGCGGGCGCGACCGCGAGCGTGTCGCCGTTCATCGAGATGACCATGCCCGGGCTCGGCACGCCCGCGACCGGCCGTCTCCTGCGGGCGGGCCTCGTCACCGGTCTCAGCACCGACACCGAGGTCGCCACCTCGGGAGACATGTTCACGCAGATGCGCGCGGTCCTGGCGCACCACAGGTTCACGCAGGACCCGGCGCCGCTGACGGCCGCCGGCCTGCTGCGGATGGTCACCGCCGACGGCGCCGCGGTGGCCGGGCTGTCGGCCGTCACCGGCAGCCTCACGCCCGGCAAGCGCGCCGACCTCATCGTGGTCGAGGCCGGCACTCCCGCCATGGCCCCGATGCTCGACCCGTACGCCGCCGTCGTCCTCGCCGGCCACCCGGGGCTGGTCCGTACGGTCGTCTGCGACGGCGTGGTCGTGAAGCGGGACGGCGTCCTCACCGGTCCGGTCGGGCGGGCCATGGAGGCCGCCGCCGCGAGCCTCGCCCACCTCCGCGAGGCCGTGCCCGGGGTGCTGGGCGCCTGAACGCGTGGTGCTTTGCACCCCATATGCGGGGCGCCGTGTGCCCGGAAAGCGGGGTGCTTTGCGCCCGGAAAGCGGGGTGCTGGGTGCTTGAAAGCGCGGTGCTCTGTGCTCAAGGCAGAGTGCCGGCGCCTCGCCGCCGGGTGCTGTAAGCGGGCGCCTGACCGCCGGGTGCTGGCCGCCGGGCGCCTGTGAGACGCCTGCCATGCGTTCAGGCGCAGCGGCGCGCATCGTCCGCGGGCTCAGCGTCGGCCGATGATCGTGGCACAATCCCGGCATGGCGGTCATGTTCCGGGTGCTCGGCCCGGTCGAGGCGTACGTCGACGGCGTTCCCGTCGACCTCGGCGGGCCGCGGCCCCGGCTGCTGGTGGCCCGCCTGCTGATCTCCAGGGGCGCGACCGTGTCGGTGGACGCGATCCTCGACGACCTGTACGACGGCGCGCCGCCGCCGCGCGCCCAGAGCACGCTGCACAGCTACATCTCCAACCTGCGCCGGGTGCTCGAACCCGGCCGCGCTCCGCGCACGCCCTCGTCCGTGCTGCTGAGCCGCCCACCGGGGTACGCGCTCGGGCCGCACGAGGTGGACGCCGACGAGTTCGTCCGCCTGTCCCAGGCCGGCGAGCCGGAACGCGCCCTGGCCCTGTGGCGCGGCACGCCGTACGAGGAGTTCGGCGACGTGCCCTGGCTCCGGCCGGAGATCGAGCGGCTCGCCGAGGCGCATCTGGTGACGCGGGAACGTCTCCTCGCCGGGCGGGTGGGCGACCCCCACGTGGTGGGCGAGCTGGAGGCCCTGGTGGCCGCGCATCCCCTGCGCGAGGGGCTGTGGGAGCTGCTCGCCCGCACGCTCTACGCCCTCGGGCGGCAGGCGGACGCGCTGGAGGCGCTGCGTACGGCCCGGGGCCACCTGGCGGAGGAGCTCGGGCTCGACCCTGGACCGGCGCTGCGCCGCCTGGAGGAGGCGATCCTCGCCCAGGACCCCGCCCTCGACGCCCCCGTACGGCAGGCGGCGCCGGTCCATGCGGCACCGGCCGATGTCGAGGCGGCACGGCCAGGGAGCGGAGGAACAGCGCGGCCGGAACGGCGCGCCGTCGGCCGGGGGACGCAGGTCGACCGGCTCGACGAGCTGGCGCGCGACGTGGTCCAGGCGGCCCGGGGCGTGGCACAGCGCGGTCCGGGGATCGCGGTGATCTCCGGCGAGCCGGGCATCGGCAAGACGTGGCTGGCGGAGGCGTTCGCGGAACGGCGGGCCGCCGAGGGCTGGCTGGTCGCCTGGGGCCGGTGTCATGAGACCTCCGGTGCGCCCGCGCTGTGGCCGTGGCAGCAGGTGGTGCGGGATCTCGCCGGCCGGGTCCCCCCTTCCGGCGCGCAGGCCGCCGCCCTGCGCGTGCTGCTCGGCGACGCCGCCCCCGAAGACGACCCCGCCACGGGCGCCGGACGGCCCGCCGAGGCGAGCGAGGCCAGGTTCCGGCTGCACCAGGCGACCGCGAACTACCTGCGGGCGGTCGCGGCCGACCGGCCGCTGCTCGTGGTGATCGATGACCTCCAGTGGGCCGACACGGCTTCCCTCGGCCTGCTGTCCGACCTCGCGCTGCTGCTGCGCGGCGCGGTCGCCGTCGTGATCACCGTACGGTCCGGCGACGGTCCTGCTGCGGTGCACGACACCCTTGGCCTGCTCGGGCGGCACGACGCCCTCCGCCTGCCGCTCGCCGGGCTCGACCCCGCGGCGGTGGCCGAGCTGTCGGGGCTGCGCGACGCGGCGAGCGTGGCGGCGCTCGCCGAGCGCACCCGGGGCAATCCGCTGTTCATCCGCGAGACCCTCCGGCTGGCCCAAGACCAGGGCATCGACAAGGCGCTCACCGGGGTGCCCGAGGGCCTGGCCGACGTGCTGCGCCGCCGTCTGCTCGACCTGCCCGCCCGGCACCGCCCCGCCATCGACGCGGCGGCCGTGCTCGGCACCGGCGCGGACCGGTGGCTGCTGGCCGAGGTCGTCGCGCACGCCTCGGACACCCCGGACGCGGACATGGATGTGGACGAGGCGCTCGACGCCGCGACCGCCCTCCGCGTTCTCGGCGAGGACCTGCGCTTCACCCACGACCTGGTCCGGGAGACCGTCTACGCCGACATCCCGCCGCGCCGCCGGGCCGGGCTGCACCTGGCCGCGCTCCGGGCGCTCGAACTGCGGCCGGGGGCCGACCTCGCGCTCCTCGCCAGGCACGCGATGGCCGCCGGACCCGCCGCCGTGGCCGACGCGGTGCGCTGGGCGTCGGCCACGGCGGGGCAGGCGGCGGGACGGCACGCGTACGAGGACGCCGCGCAGTGGTGGCGCCGGGCGGTGGAGGCGCACGGGACGCTGCCCGGCGCGGACCCCCGCGAGCACGTCGAGCTCCTGCTGCGGCTGGTCCGCGCGCAGCTCGCCGCCGGTCACGGCTTCGAGGCCCGGCAGACCCGCGCGGAGGCGGTGCTCGCCGCCGACAGGTCGGGTGACCCGCTGCTCGCCGCACGGGCGCTGACCAGCCTGGACGCCCCGGGACTGTGGAAGTTCTACACCTACGGCGACGTCGAGCTGCACACCGTGCGGCGGATCGAGGACGCCCTCGCCGCGCTGCCCGAGGGGGACTCCGAGCTGCGCTGCCGGCTGCTCGGCTGCCTCGGGATGGAACGTTACGACGGCTCGGCCGACCCCCGCTGTGACACCGCCACGGCCGAGGCCCTGGCGATGGCCCGCCGTCTCGTGGCCTCCGGGGAGGCCGGCCCGGAGCTGCTGGCGATCACCCTGAACGCGCGCTATCTGGGCGTGCAGCTTCCCGAGCACATGACGGAGCTCGACGCCATCGGCGAGGAGCTCACCCGGCTCGGGCTGCCCGGGTTCGAACTGCTCGGCCACATGATCAGAGAGCGGACCCGGATCGATCTGTTCGACGTGGCGGCCGCCGACCGCGCCGCCGAGCGGGCGGGGGTGCTGGTCGAGCGGCTCGACCTGCCCTGGCCCCGGTTCCAGCACCTCATCTGGACCGGCACCCGGCGCCTCCTCGACGGGGACTTCGACGGCGCGGGCAACGCGTACGCCGCGGCGGCCGAGGCCGGTGAGCGGCTCAACCTGTGGCACACGAGCGCGACGCTCTCCTCGGCGCTGCTCGCCCGCCACTTCACCATGCGCGACTTCGAGGGCGCCGACGAGCTGATGACGCACTACTCGCCCTTCCCCGCCCATCAGCAGGTGATGGGCCTGCTCATCGCCGATTCGCGGGGCGACCGCACGGCGGCCGAGACGGCGCGCGAGCAGGGCTGGCACGCGCTGCCGCGCGACTTCGGCGAGCTGCCGGGGTTGTGCCTGCTGGGCGAGGCCCAGATCGTCGCGGGCGACCGGGAGGCGTGCGCCGTGACCTATCGCAGGCTCCTGCCGTACGAGGACAGGATCGCCTTCGGGGCGGGGACGTTCTGCGCCGGGCCGGTCGGCTACTACCTGGGGCGGATGGCCCATCTGGGTGGGGCGGCCGGGCCGGAGGCGGCGCGGGCGCACCTGGACACGGCCGCCAAGCGCTGCGCGGCGGCCGGGCTGTCCTGGTGGGCCGCCCGAATCACCGCCGAACGCGAAGCCGTACGCGGCTGACCACCGGAAGCCGGTGGCCTGAGCGCGTTTTCGGCGTGCACGCGCTCACCGCCGGCCCAGCACCCAGCGGCGGCGTCGAAGAGGCCCGCACGCACGGGCCGCTCAAACCGACGAAGACGAAGGCCAGTGCCGTCCCCCAGCCTGGAGAACTTGCCTGGACGATCGCTGATCAGAGCTGCGAGCTCCTAGACTCGGTCTGCGCCTGCGCCTTATCCGCGTGCTGCAGGCGAGCCGACCATGTGGTCAGCGCTCGGGGCGGTTCAGAGAGCCACACCGCTGCACTCGTGATCAGCAGGCCGTACATGATGGCGGCAGCGGCACGCGTATAAGCAGCCGCAGGGCCGTGGACCTCGAGATCACAACGTCCCGGTGCCTGTGACAGACGAGCGCCTGCTGGCAAGCTCTGTGACCAGCGCTGCCAGCCGGCCGGTGAGCCGATCGATACAGTGCTGGTAGCACTCCAGCGAACCCGGCTCTTGTTTCACGGAATGTCTGCCGAGGGCGCCCGAGCAAAAGGCAGAATATGCCTCTTCTCCGAACGGCGGAGCACTGCGGTAAACGGTAGGAGGAGACCTTCACCGACCTGATCGCCGGCGCCGCCCACAGCGGAGCTCACCGCACTCGGCAAGCGAAGCGCGGGCCTGTCCAGGCGGTTTTTGCACAGTCCCGAAGCGCGCAGCGACTACGACTGTAGTCGGAGCAAGAGCCGGGTTGTCCGATCTTGCGGCGATGTCATACTTCGGGCATGACGGATTCCCAGCCGCCCGATCCCCGAGTGGAGAAGACCTGGGTCGACGACGCCGGCGAGTTGTTCGTTTCCGACGGGAGCCGCTGGCTGCGGTATGAGGACCTGCCGGACTGGCCGGATGGTGATGACCCAGACTCGAAGGCACTGTACAGGGACGCCGGATGACAACTCACGCAGGCAGCGCTGCCGGGAAGGCGAAAGCATTCGAGGGGCTGCCCTCGCCTCTGGACGCCGTCGATGACCTCCGGTCTGCGGCGAAGTGGACGCTGGCGACGGAAGGGGCGGTGGGTGCGGCGCTCATCAGCGGCGGGCCGCTGGTCGCGGTCGGCCAGGTGCACGGCACCTCGCACGCACTCCTCGCTGGAGCGGGCTTGACTGTGGCGCTGAGTGGGGTGGGGCTGGCGATATGGTTCACCGGCAAGGTGCTCTCACCACGGCTGACGACTCCCCAAACGCTGAGGTCCCCCGGCCTGGCTGGGCTGCGGCGAAGGATCGAGGCCGAGCCCGCACAGTTCCTCGGCGCGGTGGCGACAAAGGTGGACGACCTGCTGTTGCACCAGGAGGTCGCCGTCGACCTGGCACGAAAGGCAGCGACGGAGAAAGACCCCGCACGACGGCGGCTGATCCATCGCCAGTTGCGCCGGGCGGAGGCGAACGCGGAGCGGGCGGCCCCGTACGTCCGGTGGCTGTTGTCGTTGGCCCATGTCTGGCAGATTGAGGCGGACCTACGCCGGTCGCGGTGGTCCGCCCTGGTGGGCGGCCTGCTAGTGGTCGCCGGGGCGGTACTGTTCTTCGTCGCCACCGCTACCCCTGCGGTCGCTGAATAAGGAGGGGCGCTCGCTCGCGAGTTCGCGAACCTGAGCAATAAGGTCCCGGAGAGCCTGCTCGGCGATCTCCGGATCGGGGCAGAAGCGTTCGATGAGACCGGGCAGGTCTGTTCCAGGGATATCGCCGACCAGACCGCACAGCTCGGCCACATCGGCGGGCATGATGTCGTCGGCGCCGAACCTACCCAGGTCGTTGGCGGCGGCCTCGACCGATTCCGCGATGTCGTCATTGCCAATCAGAATGCAGACAAAGGCGGAAGCGAGATGGGCAGCGAAGGCCAAAACGGGCTGGCGGGTATGACTGGCCAGGCGGTCACCGAGGTTGTGGTAGCTGATCAGGATGCCTTCCACGTCCTCGACCATGTACTTATAGCGGAGGGAGTCGCGTTCCAGGCGTATGGCGGCGTCGCCGTGCCCGCGCGCGTCCTCAACGTCGGCGAGGGCGCCGAGGGTTCTGCCGAGCATGAGAGTGTCGCGGGAGTCTTGAAAGACCTGCCGGCACTCCCGCAGCACGGCCAGCGCCTCCTCGATACGGCCGAGGCGCAGAAGCGGGAAGTAGTTGTTGTACCGGCTGCGGGCGATGAAGCTGGCAGGGGCGTGACGGTCGCGCTGGCTGGCGGTCACCTCGTCGATCAGGGTGAGAGCATCGGCATGTCGGCCGAGCAGCATGGCCGCATAGCGGCCGGTGTCTAGCAGCGCCTCGCGGACGTGCCAGGGCGCTTCCCCACCTTCGGGGTCGGGGGCGGAGGGCAGTGTGGCCATGCGGGCGCGGAGCCGGGTGACCTCGTCCAGGACCTGATCGGAGTGTCCCATCGCGGCCAGCACCTGCAGTCGCCAGACCTCGTCGGCCAGTTGGTTCCAGGGGCCCAGGCCGGCCTGGCGGGTGTAGACGGCCTTCTGCTCCGCCGCCTCAAGGGCCTCGGGTAGCTGCCCGGTGGACCGGCACAGCTCCAGCAGCCGCCCGGCGTTCGCCGACGCGGTTCGGTAGTCGCCGCGGGCTGCGGCCTCGGCCATGGCAGTGCGTAAGAGCGCGACGGCGATTGGCGGGTCGGTCACAGCAAGCACCTTGGCCAACACGCCCGACCACTGTGGCTTCTGGCCGGTAATCTGCTTAATTGCGGGCAGAACCGCCGCCGCGTTGGCCCGCGTGGGGTCCCTGACGAAGGCAGCCTCCAGCAGGCTGGCGGCGTCGTCCCAACGGTGCTGGCGGAGCAAGTAGGGAACCGCGGCTAGCCCGGCCCGGACCAACAGCTCGGTATCCACGCTCTCGCCGCCCACCTTCCCGGACGCGCGCTGGTGAACCGAGTCCCAGAATCCTCCGGCCAGGGCGTCCACTGCGTCCCTGAACATCTGGCCGGCATGGGCGCGGCCAGCCTCGGCGACCCCCGGATGCACCGCGTAGGTCTCGTTTGCGGACTGTGTCGTGATGAGGCTGGTGGCCGATATGACGGCCAGTGCCTCGTCCAGGTCGGGCGGCTCACCCTCCCGGCCTAGCCGCTGCCACAAGTCGGCCCAGGTATCGCCGAGGACCCATCGCTGGCGGTCGCGGTCCTCCAAGCAGCACAGGAACCAGAACAAGTCCTGCTCACCCGGCGCCAGCGTGTTAGTGATCGACCTGGTCCACGCGGCGAGGACATGCCAGTAGTCCGCGGCCGCTGCCGCCCTGCCCTCGGAGAGGGCTACCTCGCCCGTGGCGAAGAACCCGTGCGGAAGACCGCGCCGCTCACGCCACGCACGGTCACCATCCGCTAGCAGTGCGGCGAGTCGGTCCGGGTCCGCGGCCTGACCGTCGGCGAGCTCCAGTAGCTTCGGGTGACCACCTGCGGCGCTCAACACACCGCGGGCCAGCCGCTGTGACCTCGAACGGCCGATCCCGGGCAGCTTGCCGCCGAGGAGTGCCTTCACACGCGGGAGTTCCCGGGCGAGCAGCAATGCCTCGTCGGCCGAGAGCGCGTCGACCGCCTCGATCTGGAGCCGGATCGCATCCGACGATGGCTCGGGGGCCGACACGGTCCGGATGCCCTTCGCTTCCGACGGGATCAGGCGTGGCAGCACGCGGCGGCTCGTGATGATGACCCGACCGAGTCCGGTGTGAGTGGTGAGGGCAGCGATCAACTGGCCCCAGCGAACATCCTGCCAGCCCCCGTCTCCCGACATCAGCGACTCGGCGTTGTCGATGACGACGAGCAAACGGGATTGCTTCATCATTTCAGTAAGCCGGGGCAGAAACTCGGCCAGACCGTTATCGGTCGCAAGCAGATGCGCCATCTGGAAGCCGCCCATGTAGCGCTCCAGTGTCAGCGCGAAGTCGGTCAGCGCGCCGTCGACGGCCATGCCCTCGTCCGGTGCCTTGTACCAGATCAGTGTCTCGAATGCGTGTTCGTGACCGTAGGCCAGCTCTAGCGCGCAGGCGGTTTTGCCGCCGCCGGGCATGCCATACAGCAGGACGCCGGGAATGCCGCTCTCGGCGGCCAGAGCCGTACTTGCTCGGGCCATAACGCGGGTACGGCCGACGAAGCGGTCCGGCAGGGGCGGGAAGCCGGCCATCTTCGGCCTGGCAAGGCTGGGCCGCCCTGTGCGATCCGGTGCCGCGAGCCTGAGGCCGACGGCCTGGGCACCGAACAGCGCCGGGGTCGCGACAGACAGGTCCGACGCGCCGGAGGTACTCAGTTGCCCAAGCGCGATGCCGACGGCGCGGGGCAGCGACTGGCCCTTCTCAACCAGGAGCTCATAGAGCGTACTGGACAGTGTGGTGGCGAAGTCATCGTTCACCGGGTAGCGCATCGCGAGGACGGCGCAGTCCAGGCGGTCGGCGAGGGCAGTGGCCAACGCACCGCTGGAGTCCGCTCCGACGGGACGAGACTCTCGGAGTCGTTCGGCCCTTGCATTTTGATCGGGCACGGGGAGACCGAGCATGCGACGCTGCTCGGCGGTAGTGAGTGCGGCCGACCAGCAGGCTGAAACCGTTACGAGCCTGACGCGTTCCCTGGCCAGGTCCAGCAGCTCGGCGAGTTCGTCAGCCGTGACACGATCCGGCTGGCCCGCAGCGGTCTCCAGGAGGAGCTCGCCGGGGGCGCCATGGCCGGAGATGTGGATGATGTCCCATCCCTCGGCCTCCTTCAGAACGCCACGCAGTCGACTACGGGTCACTCCGTACTGGAGCACACGTACATCTACATCCTTGCCGTTGGCGGCGATTCGCTCGATAAGGCCGACCAAATTGTGCCGTTCGCGGCGCAGATTGAGAGGCTGGCCGCCTTCAGGAAGGCTGAACAAACCAAGGACGCGGAGGCGGGCGCCCACGGAGGTCTTCTGCGCCGCGTTGGTACCCAGCTCCACGACCAGGGTGACGTCCTGTGCGGCGAGCGGTTTGTTTCCTGCGTACGCGAGCGCGAAAGGTCGGAACGCCAGTGCTCGGGCCTCAGGGGGAACGACGACGCGAACCGTGGCCGGGGCTGCCTCGGCCAGCACGGCGGCGACCGGGCCAAAAACTTCCCCCTCGATCCATGCGCCGAGTTCCCTGACAATCCGTGCCTCGTCCTTTGGCCGCCGGTCCGGCGCGACATGCCACGACAGATACTCCAGCAGATCCGCAAACGCCTCGAACTGCCAGTTGGCGGCGTCCAACCGGACGTAGTGACTGACTACTTCTGTCCCGACGGCCTGATCAGCACCGTCGGATTCGTCAATGAGCACCCAGCGCCAACGCATCGGGCTCTCGAAGTCCCGGACCTCTAGCCGAAACAACCCCGCCACTCGGTTCACAACCGCAGTATGTCTCCATACGAAGGACCAAGCACGCATAAGCTATAAACCCGTAATGGGCCGATTCTTTGGCCGGGGGCATGCTGCTGTCGCCTCGGTCTTCCTCCAGCTCTCGGGCATGCGATATCTGGGTCTCTGTGCTCCGCTCCGCGGTATGGCATTTGTAAACGCGTCCCGGTGCGTGCAACGCCGGCAGGGCTTCCTGGGTGACGATCCAAGTGAGCCGGAGGATTTGAGGAAAGGCGCGATGTGGTCGCATGTACTGAGCGGTCGGTACGGCCCTGCCGTACGACCTATTGAACAATCCGCCGCCGCAGGTGCCGCCGGGTCTGCAGCCGAAGATTGACCGCCTGCTCAGCTGGGGCAAGTGGTCCTGTCTGGTTCTGGACGTCGCCGGAATCCTCATCTGCGCGGGAACGCGGCGCTCGCCGATGGCCGAGGACACCCCGGCGGCCCGGGCGGGGAGCGGGCCGCAAGTCGGCGTTGAGTGGCGGTGAAGGGGGCGGGGCCATCGTGGGGCCATGACAACACCGACGCAGACCCGGCGCCGACCGGGTGAACCCGCTCCCGACCTCGTCACGTTCCTGGTCTTCCATGCCGGCCTGCGGCGCGAGTTCGGCAGACTGGCCGACGTCCTCGACCGATGCGACCCTCGCGACGAGCGGCGGCGCGCGGTCGTCGACGAGCACCTCGCGCTGCTGCTGCGCGCGCTGCATCACCACCACACCGAGGAGGACGAGGCGATCTGGCCGCTGCTGCGCGGCCTCGTCCCCGAGGCCCGCGCCGTGCTGGACCGGCTGGAGGCCGACCACCAGGAGATGGACGCCGTGATCGGCAGGCTGTCCGGCGGGGGCCGGCCCGCCCGCGAGGTCGCGTCCGACCTGCGCTCGCTCGACCGGCTGCTGAACACCCACCTCGACCTGGAGGAGTCGGAGGTCGTCCCGCTCATCAGGGAGCACGTCAGCGCGGCCTGGTGGGAGGAGTCGGGCAAGAAGGTCTCCAAGAGCCAGGGCCGCGATCTGCCCATGCTCGCCGCCTGGCTGCTCGACGTGGCCACCCCGGCCGACCGCGACCACATCTACGGCTCCGCTCCGGCCATCATGCGGGTCCTCTACCGGCTCTCCTGGCGCCGGGCGTACGAGCGCCGGGTGTCGCAGGTCTACGGATGAGAGGGTGGCGGCCCCCGCGGCGGCGGGGGCCGCGCCCGGAGACCCCGGTTCAGTCGCCGGGGAGGCAGACGGTGCCGGGCAGGGGCAGCGTCAGGTCCGTGAGATACCGCGTGGCGTGCCCGAGGGGGTGCGGTTGGCGTCAGGCGCCGGGCGGTTCACACGGCCGCGGCGACGGCGGCGGCGACGAAGAGCACCTGCAGCGCGGTGCGGGCGGGCAGCGGGGTCACCGGCTTTCCCGCCAGGGTGAGGCCGCGGCGCGCCGCGGAGACGTTGGCCGGAAACATGGCGATCATGAGCAGCGCGAGCCCGATCGCGGCGTACGGCGCGAGCGGCGGCAGCAGCAACCCGGCGGCACCGGCCAGCTCCAGCACCCCGGTGACGGTGACCAGCAGGGCGGGCCGGGGGAACACCGCGGGGATCATGGCGGCGAGGTCGCGCCGCCATGAGGGCAGGAAATGCGGCACGCCGGTGACGACGAACATCAACGCCAGGGCGCCCCGCAGCGCGGGCTGCCAGTCGTCCGGCATGCCGACGCCGGCCCAGCCCAGCAGCCGTAAGACGACGAAGCCCCCGATCAGGGCGGTGAACGGAGCCATCTCCCCTCCAATCTTGTCAGTGGCTAGATTGAAGGAGAGGCCCGGTCTTGTCAATGTCAAGATAGGGTGATGCCGGAAAAGGCGGTCAGCACGGAGGTGAGGGAGATCGACCAGCCGGCCTACCACCACGGCAATCTGCGGCGGGCCGTCATGGACGCCGCTCTCCAGGCCATCGGCGAGTCGGGTCCGGCCGGATGGAGCCTGCGCGAGCTGGCCCGGCGTGCGGGCGTCTCGCACGCCGCGCCCGCGCACCACTTCGGCGACAAGGCGGGGCTGTTGACGGCCGTGGCCGCCGAGGGCTTCGAGTTGTTCGCCGACGCGCTGGAACGCGCGTCCGGGGACGTCTACGCGGTGGGAGTGGCCTACGTACGCTTCGCCATCGACCACAGGCCCTACTTCGAGGTGATGTTCCGCCCCGATCTGTACCGTGCGGACGACCCGGCGATGCGCTCGGCGCGGGAGCGTGCCGCCCATGTGCTCCACACCACGGCCGGCAAGCTGTCACCGAGCCCGGAGCAGAACCGGCTGACCACGATCGCCGCGTGGTCCCTCGCCCACGGTTTCGCCGGCTTGTGGCTCAACGGCTCCCTGCCGGAAAGCGCCCAGGGCGACCCGGAGACCATCGCCCGCGCGCTCCTCGAGTTCGTCTTCGGCCCCCTGGCGACGAGCACCTCGCAGTAGGCGAGACGGCCGGGGCGGGGCTGTGTCCGGTCCCCCGCCCCGGCCGCGTGCGTACTCACAGAGATCCCCTGCGGGCCGGGTCCATCTCGTTCACAGGGATGCGGCCGGGCGTCCGCGGACCGCATCCGAACGCGTACGGCCCCGCGTCCGCCGCCCGGGGCGTTTCGTCTCCCCGGCGCTCGTGACGGGCGCGCGATGGCGGGCCGCTCGGCGACGTGCGCTCGGCTTTTACCGCTCGGTGAGGTGCGGTCATCTTTCCCGGGCGGAGCGCCGGGCGTCGAAATCCTCGTCCGGGACGACGAGCTCGTTGCCGGCCAGGCCGGCCTCGCCGGAGACCGCGGCGAGCTCGGAGCCGAGCGACTCGTGGGCCGCGGCGCGGTGCCTGCGGCCGACGTGGCCGGTCAGCAGCGACGACAGGGCGGCCACCAGGCACGCGGCCACGGCGAACCAGAAGGCGATGACCAGGCCCTGGTGGAAGGGGCCCGCGATGAGGTGGGGGAAGAACTCCTTGCTCGTCAGGTGGGCGCCGCCGTCGGGCAGCCGGTCGAGGATGCCGCCCAGGAGCTGCCGGAACGGGTTGTAGCCGAGGAACGCCGCGAACAGCACGGCGATCGGCGGCAGCTGGGCGATGCCCTCGGCCTGCGCCGCGGGGACGCCCTGGGCCACCAGCTCGTCGTGCATGGTGTGCGGCAGCGACTGCGACAGGCCCGCGATCATCAGGCTGAAGAACACGCCGATGGACAGCACCATCGAGGAGTTCTGGAAGGTGGCGGTCATGCCCGCGCCGACGCCGCGGGACTCCGCCGGGACCGCGTTCATGATCTCCGCCCGGTTGGGCGAGGAGAACAGGCCGGACCCGACGCCGTTGATCAGGATGAGCAGCGCGAAGACGCCGTAGCCGAAGTCCGTGGGCAGGGTCATCAGGGCGTAGAAGCTCGCCGCGGTGACCAGCGCGCCGCCGACCGTGAACATCCGGGGCCCGAACCGGTCGGACAGCCAGCCGGAGATCGGCGCCGACAGCAGGAAGCCCACGGTCAGGGGGATCATGTAGATGCCCGCCCACAGAGGCGTCTCCTCGAAGCTGTAGCCGTGCAGCGGCAGCCAGATGCCCTGCAGCCAGATGATCAGCATGAACTGCAGGCCGCCTCGGCCGAGGGCGGTCAGCAGGCTCGCGACGTTGCCCGCCAGGAAGGCGCGGCTGCGGAACAGCGAGAGGCGGAACAGCGGATCGTCCACCCTGGTCTCGATCCAGGCGAACAGCGCGAGCAGCAGGACGCCTCCGCCGAGCGCGGCGATCACCCAGGGGTTGCCCCAGCCCATCACGCCGGTCCCGTACGGCTGGATGCCGTAGGTGATGCCGACCAGGATGGCGATGAGGCCGACGGCGAAGGTCGCGTTGCCCCACCAGTCCATCCGCGCCCGGCGCCGTACGCCGTTGTCCTTGAGCTTGACGTACGCCCAGATCGTGCCGAAGACGCCGAACGGCACGGACACCAGGAAGATCGCCTTCCAGTCGACCGGGGCGAGGACGCCGCCGATGACCAGGCCGAGGAAGGAGCCCGCGATGCCGGCGATGGAGTTGATGCCGAGCGCGGTGCCGCGCTGGCGTACGGGGAAGGCGTCGGTCAGGATCGCGGTGGAGTTGGCGAACAGCAGTGCGCCGCCGATGCCCTGCACGATCCGCCAGCCGATCAGCCACATCGCCCCGGCGTCGCCGTCCACCCAGGTCAGCGACAGCATGATCGAGCACAGGCTGAAGACCGCGAACCCGAGGTTGTACATGCGGACCCGGCCGAACATGTCGCCCAGGCGGCCGAACATCACCACGAGCACGGCCGTGACGACCATGAAGCCCATCATCATCCACAGCAGGTAGCCCGTGTTGCCGGGGTCGAGCGGGTTCAGGTGGATGCCGCGGAAGACGTCGGGAAGGGCGATCAGCACGATGGACTGGTTGATCGTCACCATCAGGACGCCGAGAGTGGTGTTGGACAGCGCGATCCATTTGTACCGCGAGGACGGCGCCGACTGCGGCGATGCCCCCGCCCGGGACTGGTTCGCTACGGCCACGGAGTGGTTCCCCTCCTCTTGGCCCGCACGGCACGCGGCCGGTTTCCGCGCAGCGCGCCGTACGGGACAGACAGTTAGTTAGCGCAACTAAATTACCCCGACCGGGTGACATCGATGTTTCGCGGGCATGCGTAACGAAGGCTCAGAGGGGGCCTTTAATCGGATTTGACCCTTATATGACCTGGTTACGGGCCTTCGGGAAGAGGCGTCGTCAGGACCGGAGCGCCCCGGCGATCACGTCGGCGAGGCTGTCCACCACCGTCTCGCGGTCGAGCCCGGGGTTCTCCAGCCACCAGTCGCCGATCGCCTGCACCATGCCGACGAACGCGTGGCCGAGCACCCGGGCGCGTACCGGGTCGGCGACGCCCTCCTCCGCCAGCGCCGCGCCCAGCTCCTCGCCGACGCTGCGCACGATGGCGGCCATCTGCGTGCGGGTGCGGCAGTCCTCGGCGCTGGCACGGTGGAACAGGAAGCGGTAGAGGTTGGGGTTGGCCGAGATCGTCTCCAGGTATGCCTCGATGGCGCTCCGGGCACGGGCCCGGGGGTCGGACATCGCCCTGGCGAACTCCGGGCGCAGCAGGTCGATCACGACGCGGGTGTGGCGTTCCGCGAGCGCCTGGTAGAGGCCGCTCTTGTCGCCGAAGTGACGGTAGAGAATCGGCTTGGTGATCCCCGCCTCGGCCGCGATCGCGGCCATCGACGCCTGCGGGCCCTCTCTGCGGATCACCCGGTCGGCCGCGTCGAGCAGGTCCCTGCGCCGCTCCGGGCTCCGGCCGCCTGTCGCGGTGCTGCCTGTCGCGGTGCCGCTCGGCGTGGTTCCTCCCGTCGTGGCGCCTCCCGTCGTGGCGCCTCCCGGTGTGGTGCCTCCCGTCGTGAGCCCCGTCATGAGCACAGCATAGGTGCCGATTCCGCGTCGCCTGGATCAAGTCAGGGCCCTATAGGCGATCACTCCGGTAATGTGCCGGACGCGGGTTTAGGAGCCGGATTCTCCGGTCCGGGATCCGCCGCTGAACGGTTCCGCCGGGTCCTCTGGAGGTGCGGGGTGGGCGAGGCGGGCGGGCCGCTGGTGCCGGGCTACGAGATGCTCGGAATCCTGGGCCAGGGCGGCTTCGGAGTCGTCTACCGGGCCAGGCAGCTCGCGGTGGGCCGCGAGGTCGCCCTCAAGGTCGACAACCGTGTGCTCGTCTCCGACCGCGACCGGCGCAGGTTCATGCGCGAGGTGACGTCCGCCGGCGCCCTGTCGGGTCATCCGCACGTCGCCGACGTCTACGACGCGGGCGTGCTGCCGGACGGACGGCCGTACATGGTGCTGGAGCTGTGCCCGAACGGGTCGCTTGCCGACCGGCTGCGCGACGCGGGCCCGCTCGGCCCCCGCGAGGTGCGCGACATCGGCATCAAGATCGCCGACGCGCTGGCCGCGGCCCACGCCGTGGGCGTTCTCCACCGCGACGTCAAGCCCGCGAACATCCTGGTCAACTCGTACGGCATGGTCGCCCTGTCGGACTTCGGGCTGGCCACGATGCCGGGGCAGGGCGGCGCGGAGGGCGGCGAGGTGTCGGTCACCCGCGAGTCGCTCACGCCCGCCTACGCCCCGCCGGAGGCGTTCGACCTCACCGAGCCCACGGCCTCCGGGGACGTGTACGCGCTCTCGGCCACGCTGTACGCCCTGCTCCAGGGCAGGCCGCCCCGCTTCCCGGACAGCGGCGTGGTGAACATCGCGGCCATCATCGCGCTGCACCGGTTGCCCGTTCCCGACATTCCCGGCGTGCCCGCCGCGCTCACCGCCGTCCTGCGCCACGGCATGGAGACCGATCCGGCCCGGCGCATCCCGACGGCCGCCGCGCTGCGGGACGCGCTCGCCGCCCTGGCTCCGGACGGCTCCGCCTCGGGGGATCACCCGCACCTCGCCGCGTCCGGGAACCCGGGCGGCGGCCCGGGCTGGAGCGCTCCGACCGGGTCCGCCTCGTCTCCCGGACCACACCCCGGGGAGCGGCGACCCGGCGATACCCATGCCCCCTCCGCGCCGGGGCGCTCGATCACCGGCCCTGCCCGAGGCGTTCCCGCGCCCGGTCAGGACCTGCGCCGCGCGGCGACCTCGCCGAACGCGGCCCCAGGCCCGCGGACGGGAGGGCACCGGCCGTCCGAGCTGAGGCCGCTCGACCACCCGCCGCATCACCCGCCGCTCGGTCAAAGTCCGGTCGGCCACGGTCCGGTCGGTCACAGCCCGGTCGGTCACGGTCCACTCGGTCAGAGGCCGCCCGAGCACCGGCCTCTTGAGCAACGGCCACCCGGCCACCGGCCGCCGGGGCCCCGGCAAGGGTCCGCTCCCCCGCCTCCGCCGCGCACCGGCATGTCCCGGCAGTCGATCGTGTTCGCCGTGATCGCCGCCGTCTTCGCCCTGCTGCTCACGGCGGGGATCGCGGCGCTGACGCTGGGAGACGGCGGCCCGGAGGTGCAGACCCCGTCCTTCCCCGGTTACACGTCCGGCCTCGGCGCCGCCCACACGGGACCAGGCCGTACGGGCGCCCTCTCCTGACCGCCACCCTCCAGAAGCCCGGCCATGTGTGAGAGGGCATCAGGCCGACCCGGCGGCAGGCGGGCGGCAGCGTCAGGCCGAAACCGTCCTCAAGCGGCGGGCAGCGCGCGACGGCACCAAGTGCACGACCCCATCAGACAAAGGCCGCCGCATCAGGCGGATGGTGGCGTGTCAGGCTGACGGCGGCTCCGGAGGCTTGCGCGTCCGCCTCGGCCTCGGCGCGGCGCCCTGCTCCTGGCGCGGCCCGCCGGTCACCTCCGCACCGCGCGCTCCCGCGCCACTCGTCGCCGCGCCCTTCGCTTCCGCGCCCGCTTTCGCCGTCCTTCGCGGCATCGCGGCCTTCACCTGCTCAGCGGCCTTCGCCTGCTCGGCGGCCTTCCCCGGCTTCACGGCCTTGCTCGGCTCCATGAGCTTGCTCCGCTTCGCGGGTTTTCCCTGCTCCGCCGGCTTGCTCGGTGCTGCGGTCTTTCCCTGCTCGGCGGGCTTGCCGGCCTTGGCAGGCTTGGCCGGCTTCGCGGGCCTTACCTGCTTCGCGGGCTTGCTCGGCTCCGCCGTACCCGGCTCGCGCTGGGCCGCCAGCGTGCCGTACTCGGCGAGCGAGTCGCGCAGGTAGTCGATGAGGTCCCACACGTCGGGCACCATGTCGCGGTCGGTGACGATCCCGAAGCCGAGCTTGCCGTCGTAGGAGAAGACCGTGATGTTGATCCCCCCGCTGACGTCCGTGATCACCGACATCGGGTAGAGCGCGGTGACCCGCGCCCCGCACACGTAGAGCGGCGTCTGGGGCCCAGGCACGTTGGAGATCAGCAGGTTCATGGCGGGAGCCGTACGCGAGGCGATCCGGAAGGCGGACCTGGCCGCCAGCGCGTTGAGCGCGGCCGGCATCGCCTGGCTGAACTCCAGGAGCCAGGCCGCCGGAGCCGCAGCGAGACGTTCCTTCAGCAGACGCATCGACCTGTTCACCGACAGCAGGCGTTCGCCCGGATCGGCCACGTCGGTCGGCAGGGTGGTCATGGTCAGCATGACCTCGTTGGCGATCGTGCCGTTGCCTGCCTGTCCCCGGGTGGAGACCGGGATCCCGGCGACGAGCGGCTGACGGGGCAGCTCGTCGCGCTTGGCCAGCCAGCGCCGCATCGCCGTGGCGCACATCGCCATGACGACGTCGTTCACCGTGACGCCGAAGGCGTTCTTGATCCGCTTGACCTCGTCGAGGGGCAACTGCCCGAAGGCGAACCGGCGATGCCGCGAGATCGGCCCGGAGAACGGCGTGCGCGGCACCACCATGCGGGGCAGCTCGGGCAGGGGCTCGGCGTCCCCGCCGCCGATGCGCCGGACGAACCGCGAGAGCAGCCCCACCCCCGGAAGCTGCGCCACGAACGGCACCTCGTCAAGCCTCGGCATCGCCTCGGCGACGAAACGCAGCAGGGCGAACGGGTTGTCGATCACCCGCCCGATGCCCCTGATCACCATTTCCATCGCGTCGGGGGCCGGCTCCGGCTCGGCCACGGTCTCCGGGCCGGGTACGGCGGACGGCTCGGGCTCGAAGTCCATCACGGCGGCCAGCACCTCGGCCCCGGTGACCCCGTCGACGGCGGCGTGGTGGACCTTCGTGTAGATCGCCACCCGGCCCCCGGCCAGGCCGTGGATCAGGTAGATCTCCCACAACGGCCGTCCCCGGTCGAGCCGCGACCCGTGCAGCCGGGCGACCTGCTCGGCGAGCTTGTGGTCGTCGCCCGGAGGAGGCAGGGCGAGCTCCCGCACGTGGTAGTCGAAGTCGACCTCGCTGTCCTCCGCCCAGTAGGGGTGGTCGAGCCCGAAGGGCACCTCGACCAGCCGTCTGCGCAGCGGCGGCGCGAGATGGAGCCGGCGCTTGAGCAGCCCCACCAGGTCCTCGCGGGTCAGCGCGCCGCCGGCCCTGCCTGAGGGGTCGAGAATCGTGAGCGCCGCGATGTGCGCGAGGTTGGTGCCCGTCTCGAAGTTGAGGAACTGCGCGTCGAAGGCGCTGACTTGCTGTGCCATGCCTACTCACCTGCCCCGAAACGCCGGGGTCGGACCGCCGGGAAAGCGGGTGTCTCCCATGGTCAGTTCCGGTGGTCAGTTCCGGTGGTCAGTGCCGGTGGTCAGTGCCGGTGGTCGGCGTCGGGCTGGGCGGGGTCGGCCGGATGCTCGTGCCCCGGTGTGAGCACGACCGAGTCGGCGTGGCGTGCGTCGAGCCACCGGGCGAAGGCCCGCTCCCCGCTCTCCTGCGCCAGCTCCGCGCGGATCCGCTCCCGCACGGCCGCGTACGGCTCCCGCCGCGCCGCCTCGATCCGCTCGACCACCAGAGTCCAGGGGCCGCCGGGGCCCTCCACGGGCCCGACCGTCTCACCGTGGCGGGCGGCGAAGACCGCGTCCTCGATCGGCCCGGTGATCTCCCCGCGCCGGACCGGCCCGAACGGACGGACCCAGCGCGTCTCGGGAGTCGTGAAACGGTCGAGGTTGCGCCGGTAGTAGTCGCGCACCTCGTCCTCGGCCGGTTCGTGGCCCTCGGCGAGCACCCGGCACACCGCGCGCGCCGCCGGTGACACGGCCAGCACCGCCGCCGCGACTCCTCCGGTGCGCAGCGCGCCCGCGAGCGTCAGCACGGCCTCGGGCGCGACGGCGGTCCCGCCCGACGACGGGCCCGGTGGGCAGAGCCCCGGCGCCGGGAGAGGCCTCGGCGTTGGGAGGGGGTTCTCCGGGCCGACGTGGTCTGGCACCAGGCCAAGGCGGGCCGCCTCCTGCTCGCACAGCGCCTCGGCCACCATGACCTGCACCAACCAGCGGCGCAGGTTGCGGCCCTCGGCGGTCTCCGGGCGCGGCAGCCGGGACGCGAGCGGGCCGCCGCGCACCAGGCGCAGCCGCCGGTCCACCTCGGCGACCGTGATCACCCGGTCCCCCGCCGTCGCCGCGACCGCGCCGTCCATCGCGAGAACGCCGTCCGGTGGGAGGACGCCCACGGTCACGCGCGCCGCTCCCGGCGTCTCCGCGACGTGGCCGTCCACCGGCCGGCCCCGGGCGGAACCGGCCACCACGCCGCCGGCCAGGGAAGCGTCCAGGTTGTTCACCGGCGAACGTCGGACGGACCCGATCGCCACGCCACCGGTCGGGGAAGCGTCCAGGTTGTTCACCGGCGAACGTCGGGTGGAACCGATCGCCGCGCCGCCGGTCAAAGGAGCGTCCGGGCCAGTCACGGCTCGACCTCGACCTCGATGGTGTCGGTGTAGTGCAGCCACCCGGCGCAGGCGACCTTCACCAGCGCCCACCAGCGGCCCGGGCGAGCGCCGGGCGGCACGCGTACCGGGAAGCACACCTCCGCCTCGCCCTCGGGCGGCACGACGGCCCCGCCGTTCCACTCGGGGAACATCTCGAACGTCTGCCACGGGCTGACGAGCTGTGCCTGTGCGGCCACCGGCGACCGTGCTTCCGACCGCAGCCGCACCACGACCTCGGCCCGGTCTCCGGGCCGCAGCCGCAGATGCGGCGGGTGGCCGAGGCCCTCCAGGGACACCTCCAGCCCCGGTGACCGCCGCCCGCCCTCCCCCGGCCTGACCACGTGCAGCCGGGTCACGTCCTCGTACGCCTGGCCTCCGAACTCGATGCGCGCGGCGAGCACGTGGAGACCGATCTCGGCGTCGGCGGGCGGCGTGAGCCGGACCGGCACGGTGGCGTGCCCTCCGGGAGGCAGCACGTACGGCCGGACGGCGGGCGTCACCGACCAGCCGTCGGGGGCGGTGAGCGTGACCACGCCCTCCGCCCGGTCCTCCGTGAGGCCGGAGGCGATGGTCAGGGTCAGGTCCACCGACCCCGAGACGTCCAGGTCGGACGGGGACAGATGCACGGCGACCGGCAGGTCGCCCATCGGCGCGGGCCCGGTGTTGTTCAGCCAGTAACGCGTGTGGACCGGCTGGTGCGGCTCGATCTCCGGCACCACGGGCGCGTTCCCCCAGGCCGCCAACCGGCCACCGGCACTCCTGCCAGGACCGCTCGCCTCAGAGCCACCGGCCCGCAGCCCCGCCACATCCGCCGTCGCGACGCCCGCCTTAGGACCGTTCACCCTGGGACCGGTCGCCCGATCCCCTGCCACGTCCCCGGACGGCACGGGACGGAGCGGAGCGACGAGCGTGACGATCTCCATGCCGTCGAGCGTGCCGGGGGCGTCACCGGTGACGTTCTCCAGGAGATCTGCCCGCCGCCACGGCGCCGTTCCCCCGGAACCCGTGTCCAGGGGCAGCGTCGTGGCGATCGACAGCGGGACGGTGCGGCCACCGGCCTCGCACACGCGGGCGGTCAGCGCGGTCACCGGGCCGGGCGTACGGCCGGACGCGATCGGGTTGCCCGCCGCCTTGAGCGCGGTGAGGACCAGGCCGGGCCCGGTCTCCAGGAACGACCGCGACTCGCCCGCCGGCCCGTCCCGGCCCACGGTCGCCGCCAGCGGGTGGTTGACGTCGTGGCCGAGCCGTACGAGATCGGCCGCGCGCCAGTCGCCCGGCCCGGCCACCAGGGAGCACTCGAACGCGTGGGTCCAGTGCTGGAGCTGGAAGCCGGAGCCGTCGGGAGCGGTGCGGCGCGGCGGGTCGATCCACACGCCGGACGGCCAGCCGGTGCACGACCGCATAAGTGACACGTGCATCGCCCCCGAGGGATCGATGGCGAAACCCGGGAGGCCCCGGTTGATCAGCCCGATCGTGAAGTCGTCGAGTGAGGCGTCGGCCGGCTCGGCGTCCGTCACCACCTCCACGGCCGCGTCGGCGAGGTCCTCGATCAGCTCCCCCACCGCGCCCTCGCCGCAGACCACGAGCACCGGAAGGTCACGGAGGCCGGTGAGGTCCGCGCCCGGCACCCAGACCTTCTCCAGCGGCTCGTCGGCGGGCACCCACAGGCGGGCCCGTCCCTCGGCGGCGAGACGGGCGCGCAGCTCCGCCGCGTCCGTGTCGTCCAGCAGCGCCGCGACGAACGGGTTCTCGTCGGGCGTGCCGACCGCGATGCGCACGTCGGGCAGGTTGGAGTCCACGGCCAGGTTGCCGTACCGGGTGCCGGGCCCGGTGGAGCACGTCGAGGTCACGCCCTGCCGTACGAGGGCGACGGCGAGGTCTCTCAGGTCGGCGGCGTCGGCGTCGCGCGGCGCGATGATCTCGGCGACGCCGACGGCCCGCGCGCCGAGGGGCCGCCCGGCGGGCGAGCGCAGGACGACGCGGGCGGTGGACGACAGCGCGAACCAGTTGTGCGCGGGGTTGTCCAGCGTCCACGGGTGCTCCGCGGAGTCCACGTCGATGAGGCCGAAGCCGCGGCCGACGACGGCGCCCGCGACCTCGCTGACCGGCAGCGCCCCCGGCGCCCGCACCGGCCAGCGCAGCCGCAGCAGCACGTCGGAGCCGTGGAACTCGTCCACGTGGGTGGTGAGGTCCACCCGCGGCAGCCCGTCCCAGAGCGTGATCTCCTGCGTGTAGGCCACCGGGCCGACCTTGCCGGTGACGACGATCCGACGGCCCGCCGGGCACTCGGCGACGTGGACCTCCGCAGGGGCGGCGGCCGAGCCCGTCACCCCGCCGCTCGGCACCAGGTGCCAGGGGCCCTCGCCGAAGCGGGGGTGCGCCGGGTGCTCGTCGTAGACGAGCAGTTCGTTGCCCACCCGGTCCTGCTGCAGCAGCTCGCGGCCCTCGACCATCAGGCTCGTCACCGTCCCGCCGCGCTCGGGGTCGGCCTCCACCGCGTGGGTGGCGTTCGCGATCCGGGTCCCCTCGCGTACGGCCCAGCCGATCCGCGCGGGCTCGCGGGTGGGCACCAGCCGGAACGTGCGATATCCGAGCGCGGGCACGTCGTCGGCGACGAAGACCGCGTCCACGGCCGCGAGGCTGCCGTCGAGGTGCCGCTCGGGGTGCTCCAGCAGCACTCCCCGCGTGGGCGGGTCGAGCGCGACGCCGTACGAGCCGGGCTCGGGCAGCGTCAGCCGCACGCGGACGAGGTCGGTCCTGGGCCAGGAGGAGGGGTTCCAGACGGCGACGCCGGTCAGCCCCTCGCCGAGGCGGCGCAGCGACGCGTCGAGCACCTTCCCGCCCAGGTCGTACGCCTCCCGCCAGCCCGTCATCAGATCCAGATAGACCTGGTCGGACTCCGAGCCGGTGATGCCGTCGTGGTGCGCGCCGTACGCGATCTGCCGCCAGGCCTTGTCGAGCGCGGCATGCGGGTAGGGCGCGCCGAGGGTCGCGGTGGCGATCGCGGCGAACTTCTCGGCGTCGGCGAGCCGCGTCTCGGCGTGCCGCTGCGCCTGCTTGGTGTCGATGTACGACACGTCCTTGCCGGTGTAGATCGGGTTCATGTCCCGCGTCTGCGGCGTCAGGCGGACGCCCTCGGCCCGTACGGCGGCGAAGAACTCCCTGGGCAGGCCGCAGACGAACCGGGGCGAGACGTGGCGCCGGTTCCAGTCACGCTGGATCTCCATGACCCACTTGTTGGGCGGGGTGTAGTCGGTGCCGACGGGCAGCAGCACGTTGCGGGTGGCGGCGACCTTCTTGAGCAGCGTGAACAGCTCGTAGACCGCGGCCTCGGCCTGCTCCAGGGCCGGCGCGGAGTCCATCCACCATCCGGCGCTGTAGTGGGCCGGCATGTAGTGCGTGGTGACCCCGCGTCCCGACGGCGACACCCACTCGAACTCCGAGGGGAACTGCATCACCGAGGGGTCGCCCCAGCCGCCGCCGACGAGCATCGGGCCCCACTGGTGGTAGGGCCCGCGCGCCCACGAGCTGGAGGTCAGGCCCGCCTCGGCGGCCAGCCCGGGAAACTGCGGGTCGTGCCCGAACGCGTCGAGCTGCCAGGCCGTCGCCGGGTCGCCGCCGAGCACGTCGCGCTGGAAGCCGATGCCATGGACGAGGTTGCGGATCGTCGCCTCGGGCCCGGTCAGGTTGGTGTTCGGCTCGTTGTACGTGCCGCCCATGATCTCCACCCGGCCCTCCGCGAGCAGGCGGCGCAGATAGGCCCGGTCTTCGGGGTGGGCGTTCCAGTAGGGCTTGAGGTAGTCGACCTCCGCGAGCACGAACGTGTAGCCGGGCTCCCTCCTGGCGGTGTCCAGGTGGAGCCGTACGAGATCGAACCCCGCGTGCTGGAACTCCTGCCGGTTCGCCTGCGCCGCGCCGCCCGCGTGGTCCCAGGTGGCGGTGTAGGCGGCCTGGGTGTTCCACCAGACCGGGTCGTAGTGGAAGTGGGGGATCATCCAGACCGTCCACCCGGGCTCGGCGACGAGCAGCTCTCCCTCGGCCGTGCACCTTTCCCGCCCCGCGCCGGCCCGTACGGTGATCGGGACGCGCGCGCCCGGAACCGCTGCGGGCGCGGTGACCCGCACCGGCACCTCCACGACCGTGTCCGGGGGACGCCCGTCCGGGGCGCGTCCGTCCGGGGCGCGTCCGTCGACTGTGCGCTCGCCGCGCACCCCGGGGCCGGTGACCTCCACCACCAGGGGCACGCCGTCCGGCACCTCGCCGAGGACGACCCGGACCACCTGGCACGGGACGTCATCTCCGGTGGCCGGGTGGACGAACAGTTCGGTGGACTCGACGGCGGTGACGCGCATGCGCACCCCTAACTGCGGCCGACCGCGGCGGCCGCGTGGGGGGACAGGTGACGGTCGAGACATCCCCCGCCCGCGCCGCCCTCACGCCTGTGATCTTCCGCGCGGAGGGGCGGCCGTACGGCGTCAGCCGGTGAGGCGGGCCGCGGTGTCCGCGATGAGCCGGGACGCGCCCTTGGTGACGGGCTCGCCGTGGCCGAAGCAGGCGATCTCGACGTCGAGGGCCGCCTGCCGTACGAGCGAGGCGACGGCGGCGGGCGGGTCGGCGTTGAACACACCGAGGATGACCTGGCCGTCGGGGGCGCGGGCGATGGTGTCGCCGGTGAACAGCACTCCCTGCTCCGGCAGGTGCAGCGCGAGGCTGCCCGGAGTGTGACCGGGCACGGCGAGCACGCGCGCGCCACCGCCGAAGCCGAGCGTGTCGCCGTCGTCCAGTTCGCGGTCGACGCGCACGGGCGGTGCGGGCACGTGCGGCATGTCCGCGTGCACGTGGTCCCACAACTCCTGCTCCCAGCCGGACAGGATCGGCGCGGGTCCGGCCGCCTCGCCCCGGACGAACGGCGCGTCGTCGCGGTGGGCGCACACGGTGACGTCGCCCCAGGCGGCGATGTCGGCCGCCGAGCCGGTGTGGTCCTCGTGGAAGTGCGTCAGCACCAGGCGCCGTACGTCGGACGGCGCGTGCCCGAGCGTACGGACGGCGTCCGCGATGAGCGGCGCGGAGCCGGGAACCCCGGAGTCGATCAGGGTCAGCCCGTCGGGGTCGCGCCACAGGTAGACGTGCCCCACGGGAAACCGCAGGAAGTACAGGCTGGGGAGCAGTTCGACCAGATCCATGGGACGACGCTACGGCCGCCCCGCGGACCACCGGCGCGATCTTCGCCGGCAGCGGATCCGCTGAAGGCGCAAGCCCGGCGTGGAACGTGAAACTTTCCTCGCCCGCGGCTGGTGGCGAGTGTCCGGAAGTCACGTCGATTGACCCGAATTCCCGGCGATTCCTACCGTCAGCGGGACCACAAGGAGGACGTGATGACATCCCGGCTGACACCCGTCTGGATTCCCGCGCTCGTGGCGCTGCTCGCCGTGGCGCTCGGCGCCGTCTTCGTCGGCGGTCGCGAGGCCGCGCGGGCGGCGAACGCCCCCTACCAGGATCCGAGCCTTCCGGTGGCGACGCGGGTGGACGACCTGCTGTCGCGGATGTCGCTCGACGACAAGGTCGGGCAGATGACCCAGGCCGACCGGTCGGCCCTGACGACGATCTCCGACGTGGCGGCGTACCGGCTGGGCTCGATCCTGTCCGGCGGCGGCTCGGCTCCCTCCTCGAACACCCCGTCGTCGTGGGCCGACATGTACGACAACTTCCAGCGGCAGGCGCTGTCGACCCCGCTCGGCATTCCGATGATCTACGGCATCGACGCCGTGCACGGGCACAACAACGTGGCCGGCGCGACGATCTTCCCGCACAACATCGGGCTCGGCGCGACCCGCGACCCCGGCCTGGTGGAGCGGATCGGGCGGGCGACGGCCGAGGAGGTGTCCGGCACCGGCATCGACTGGACCTTCGCGCCCTGCCTGTGCGTGGCCCGCAACGACCGCTGGGGCCGTACGTACGAGTCCTTCAGCGAGGACCCGCAGCTCGTCACGCAGATGACGACGATCGTGGACGGCTTCCAGAACGCCGGGAACGCCTCCATCCTCGCCACCGCCAAGCACTACGTGGGCGACGGCGGCACCACGGGCGGCCGGGACCAGGGCAACACCGAGCTGAGCGAGGCCGACCTGCGGGCCATCCACCTGCCGCCGTTCAAGGCCGCCGTGGAGCGCGGGGTGGGCTCGGTGATGGTGTCCTACAGCTCCTGGAACGGCGTGCGGATGCACGGCAACAGATACCTGATCACCGACGTGCTGAAGGGCGAGCTGGGCTTCACGGGCTTCGTGGTCTCCGACTGGGCGGGCATCGACCAGCTCGACGGGCAGTCCGGCTTCACCGCGAACGAGATCACCACGGCGGTCAACGCGGGCATCGACATGGTGATGGTGCCGACCGACTACAAGAGGTTCATCTCCCTGCTGAGGCAGGAGGTGCAGGCGGGCCGGATCCCGATGTCGCGGATCGACGACGCCAACCGCCGCATCCTGACCAAGAAGTTCGAGCTCGGGCTGTTCGAGAAGCCGCTGACCGACCGCTCCTACACCTCCACGATCGGCAGCTCGGCGCACCGCGCCCTGGCCCGCGAGGCCGTACGCGAGTCGCTGGTGCTGCTCAAGAACGCGGGCAACGTGCTGCCGCTGAGCAAGAGCGGCGGCAAGATCTTCGTGGCGGGCAAGAGCGCCGACGACATCGGCAACCAGAGCGGCGGCTGGACGATCAGCTGGCAGGGCTCGTCAGGCAACATCACCACCGGCACCACGATCCTGCAGGGCATCCGCGACGCCGTCGGCTCCGGCACCCAGATCACCTACAACCGCGACGGCAGCGGCATCGACTCCTCCTACCGCGCGGCGATCGCCGTCGTCGGCGAGACGCCGTACGCCGAGGGCCAGGGCGACCGCACGGGCTCGATGGGCCTGGACTCGACCGATCTGGCCACGCTGCAGCGGCTCAAGGCGTCCGGCGTGCCGCTGGTCGTGGTGCTCGTCTCCGGGCGGCCGATGGACATCGCAGGCCAGCTCGACCAGTGGAACGCCCTGGTCGCGGCCTGGCTGCCGGGCACCGAGGGACGTGGCGTGACCGACGTGCTGTTCGGCGACTACGCCCCGACCGGGAAGCTGCCGATGACGTGGCCGCGCAGCGCCGACCAGGAGCCGATCAACGTCGGTGACGGCAAGCAGGGGCTGTTCGAGTATGGCTTCGGGCTGACCTACACGGGCGCCAGCCCGTCGCCGTCTCCCTCCCCGTCGCCTTCCCCCTCACCTTCGCCGTCTCCGTCGCCGTCTCCGTCGCCGTCGGCCTCGCCGTCCCCGTCCCCGTCCCCGTCTCCGTCGCCGTCACGGTCGCCCAGCCCGTCGCCCAGCGCCAGCCCGTCGGCATCGGCGGGCGGCTGCGTGGTGACGTACAAGCCGAACGACTGGGGCAGCGGGTTCACCGCGGACGTGACGATCACCAACAGGTCGTCGAGCCCGGTCAACGGCTGGCGGCTCCAGTGGACGTACGCCGGCAACCAGAGGATCACCAACTCCTGGAACTCGACGATCACGCAGTCGGGCCAGCAGGTCACCGCGACGAACGCCGACTGGAACGGAACCATCGGCGCGAACGGCGGCACGGCGAACTTCGGCTTCCAGGGGACCTACAGCGGCTCCAACCCCGCCCCCGCCGCCTTCACCCTGAACGGGACGGCCTGCGCGACCGGATGATCCACGCGCCGCGGGGGGCGGGGACCGAGCCTGCGGGCTCGTAGCGCGCCGGTTCAGAGCGTCCGTGCTCGAAAGCGTCCGTGCTCGAAGCGCTGGCTCAGATCGTCTGGCTCAGATCGTCTGGGTCAGCGCAACCCCCGCCCCCGCGGTGAACAACACGATGCCCACCGCGAGGAAGATGCCGCCGAGGAGCATGCCGTTCCCCGCCGCGCTGTCGATGCGGATCCGCGTCGGCCTGGCCGGGTCGTACAGCACCGTGACCTCCTGGCCCGGCCGCGCGGGCGGCGGGTTGCTCCCGAAGGAGGTCTCGGCCTCGACCTGCTGGCCGTAGATCGTCGTGAACCGGATGGCCGGGTAGTAGACGGTGCCGTCGGTGGCCCTGCTCGCCCGCAGCCCGACGACCAGGCCGCTGGCGCGCTGCGCCCGGCGGCGGAACTCCCGCGCGTTCCTGGTGATGGCGCCGCCGATGAGGCCGAAGACGAGCCCGAGGCCCGCGAGGATCAATGTGGTGAGAGCGGTTTGTGACACGATCGGACCTTAGGGCCCGGCGCTTGCGATCCGCTTGCATCGTTCCCGAACCGCGATGATCGTACGGGACGGGTCAGGGGCGCATCCGCATGAGCGTCTCGGCCACGTCGACGACCGGCTCTCCGAGGTCGAACCGGCTGAACAGGTGGATCTGCTCGCCGGCGTCGATCTCCAGCAGCTCGAACGTCAGGCCGTAACGGCGGTGGGAGTCCACCCGGATGCGGTCCACGTCGTTCCAGGAGATGCGTTCCCGCCCGGACAGCCCGGTGACGACCAGCCCGTCCTCCCCCGCCGCGAGCCGTACCGGCGCGACCAGGTCCCGGCCGGTCAGCAGGCCGAAACCCAGGGTCGCGACGCCCGCGAGGAAGAGCTGCGCGCCGTCGCCGACGAGCGCCAGCACACCGCACAGCACCATGCCGGTGCCCTTCAGCGCAACGATCCCGCGCGGCACCCGCCATTCGTGCCGCGGCTCCTCAACTCCCGCCATCGGGGCAGCGTAACGAATGCGAGGACCTCTCGCGGCTCCTTTCCCGGCCGCCTGCGCCGCGCGGCGGCCCGGCCGCCGGCCGCACGCGCCGTGGGCCCGGTCGATCCCCGAAAGGCCCTCGATCCACCGGACTCTCGCAGACCGCCGTGATGCGGATCGACCGCGCGAACGCCGCGGCCACGATGCTGCGCGACGGCCACGATCGGCGCTTTCTTCGGGGGGCTCGGCTGTTTCGCCAGGCCCACCTCGCACGTTCGCTACGTCGCTGCATAGGGCGCACCGCGCGCGAACTGCGGGAGGGCGGCCAAGCCTCGATGTCGTTTCCGTACAAGACCCGCCCCGGGCCGGGAAGCTAGCGTCTGCGTGCCGGTCAGCCCTGGCCGGCTGTCCGCCACCCGATTTCCGGGGGAAGAATCGTGCTGCTCAGCGTCAACACCTTCATCAGCCTCGACGGCGTCATGCAAGGGCCGGGAGCCCCGGACGAGGACCGCTCCGACGGCTTCGACCGCGGCGGGTGGCTCGTTCCGCACGCCTCGGCGCACACCAACGAGGTTGTCGAGAGCTGGTTCCGTGAGGCCGACGCCTTCCTCTTCGGCCGCACGAGCTTCAATCTGCTCGGTGGGTATTGGCCGAAGGTCACCGAACCGAACAATCTGATCGCCATCAAGCTCAACACGCTGCCGAAGTATGTCGTCAGCTCGACGCTGACCGACGAGGAAGCCGACTGGAGCCCGGCGACCGTCCTGCGCGGTGAACTGGTCGACGAGGTACGCCGGCTCAAGGAGCTTCCCGGAAGGGAACTCCAGGTTCACGGAAGCTGGAAGCTGGTGCAGACGCTGCATCAGGCGGGACTCGTCGACCTCTACCGGCTGCTCCAGTACCCAGTCGTCGTCGGGGCGGGGAAGCGCCTGTTCCCGGACGGATCGACGCCCGCGACGTTCACGACCGTGGACGAGAACTCTCGCGTACTGCCCGGCGGCGTCGTCTCGCTGACGCTCACCCCTGCGAGTCTCGGCGCGATCTCCGCGGGTGCGTACACCGTGGACGAGGGCCGCTCGGCGACGGTCCTCGGCTGACACCGGCGTCCGACCGCCTTCGGGACGTTGACGGCCGGCCGGAGCGAAGGGGCTCCGCCGTACAGCGGGGCCCCGGCGGGTCAGGTGTGATCAAAGAGGGTCGTCCTAGGGGGTCTCGTCCTCCACGCGCACCGCCTGCTCCTCCGGCGAGTAGCCGCCGAGGTCCGGCCCCACATCCTCGGCGATCATGTCCTTCTCCGTGTCCACGCCCATGCCGCCGTCCGGATCGACGAGGCGGACGGGCTGGGCGGGGTCGGCGGTCGCGTAGCCGTCCGGATCGCCCGTGCCCGGCTCCGTGCCGGACGGGACGTCCACATCGGGCACCTCGCGGGACAGGCGCAAGTCCAGGGGCTCGCCCTCGCGCATCTCGCTGGGCGTGGTGCCGTACTCGTCGAGGCCCAGGGGCCTGTCGCCGGGCAGCGGCATCTCCTGCGGGTCCTCGGCCCACTGCTGCCCGGGCGTGCCCTCCTGCAGGTCCGGAATGCCTTCATCCTCGAACCGCGAACGCGGGTCGGGCTGTGGTCTGTTCTCTCTCATACCGGTCCCCTGCCCCGCCGTACGGCCCTTAGGCAGGTCAGGTGACGGGCACGATCTCGGCCCGCCGCAGCACGCCGCCATCGACGTCGAGGATTCCGATGGTGCCGTACGGCTGGCGGCGGCGGTCGGTGGGCGAGCCGGGGTTGAACACCCGCACCCCGTCGCCGGTGAGGTCCATGGGGATGTGCGAGTGGCCGAAGACGACCAGGTCGGCCTCGGGGAAGCGGCGCCGCATCCGCGCGGTCCGCCCGGCGGCCTGCCCGCTGTCGTGGATCATCGCCACCCGGAGCCCGCCGAGGTCGAGGCCGAGCGTCTCGGGGGCGCCCCAGGCCGCGACGTCCGGGCCGTCGTTGTTGCCGAGCACCGCGTGGACCGGAGCGTACGCGGACAGCTCCACCAGGACGTCCGCGGTACAGACGTCACCGGCGTGCAGGATCAGGTCGGCTCCCCGCAGGTGCGCGGCGACCGCGGGCGGGCAGGACTTCCAGCGCCGGGGAGCGTGGGTGTCCGCGAGCACGACGACCTTCACCGTTCCATCTTGCCCGTGAAGAAGAGGTGCCAAATCGCATATTCGGGGAATAGGGATTCAGGATCAGCACGACCCCCATGCCCTGCACCCCTACACCGGTCTCCCCGGCCGGTCCCGCTCGGGAGGAACGATGAGCAGGCAGATCGCCGACGGCTACCAGGCCCCCACCCTGTTCGAGCTCGAGGCGCGCGTACGCGGGCTGGAGGCTCAGGTCGCCCACCTCACCGAGCTGGTCAAGACGCTGTCCGGGCAGGGCAGGGAGGGCCGCTGACGGCCGCCCCGGCCCGGCCGCGAGGCACCCCGGACGACGGCGTCCCCGCCGGAGAGTCCCGCGGAGAAGCCTTGGACACGACGGCGTCCCCGCCAGGGAGGACCTGACGGGGACGCGGACGCCGGCGTGGGCCTCGCTATGCGCGACGCACGGAGGCGGCGACGGTATGGACCTTCCGGCCCGTGGCCCGCCCGTTCACGTGTCCGTTGCCGGACGCGCCGACGGGCGCCTTTCCGGATCCGGCCACAGGCGCTTGACCGGATCCGGCCACAGCTCCTTGGCCGGGCCCGGCCGCGGATGCCTGGCCGGACTCGAGCACAGGCGCTCCGCCCGACCCGACCGCAGGCGCTCCGCCCGACCCGAGCACAGGCGCTCTGCCGGATCCGAGCGCGGGTGCTTTGCCGGATCCGTCGGCGGACGCGCCGGTCGCCCCGGCCTCGGGCCGGGGGTTCCACGCGCGCTCGCCCGGGCCCGTGCCCTCCAGGCCGGGGATCGCCCGCCCGTAGGACTCGCGCCCGGTGGTCATCGCCATCGCACCCAGCCATATGAGGGTCGCGATCGCGATCACCAGCACGGCTCCGAGCACCAGCACCGCCACCGCCGCCAGGGAGACCACGGCTCCCAGCAGCTCCACCATTGAGATTCCTCCAGAGGTCGACCCCGATTACGGCACTCCGGTGGCCGGCGGAAGATCACCCGCCACGTAGAGGAACGAAAATTGCCGGTTGTTGGTGCCTTGCCCTGTTTGGATGACCCTCATACCTTACTGATCGGCCACCGAGGGCCGACCCATGGGAAGGCCGTCGAGCCTGCGCAGGATCACACCCTCCCGCAGCGCCCACGGGCAGATCTCCAGCACCGGCAGTTCGAACAGGTCCATCGCGGCGTCCGCGACGACCGCGCCGGCGAGAAGCTGCGCGGCCCGCCCGGCGGACACCCCGGGAAGCTCCGCCCGGCGGGCGGCCGGCATCGTGGCCAGCCTGCCCGTCCACTCGACCAGGTCGTCGTGCGTCAGCGTCCGCTTGACGTACGTGCCCTCGCCGGACGACGCGGCCCCCGCGATACGCGCGAGCTGGCGGAAGGTCTTGGACGTGGCGACCGCGTGGTCGGGCCTGCCGTACTTGGCGACCGCCCCGACCGTCCGCGCGATCTCGGCGCGTACGTGCCGCCGCAGCGCGCGGAGCTCCTCCGGATCGGGCGGGTCGGCGGTGAACCAGTCGCGGGTGAGCCGCCCCGCGCCGAGCGGAAGGGAGACCGCGACGTCGGGCTCCTCGTCGATGCCGGACGCGATCTCCAGCGACCCGCCCCCGATGTCGGTCACCAGCAGCCGCCCGGAGGACCACCCGAACCAGCGGCGGACGGCCAGGAACGTGAGCCTGGCCTCGTCGTCCCCCGACAGGACCTGGATGTCCACCCGGGTGTCCGCCTTGATCTGGGCCAGCACGTCCTCGCCGTTGACCGCGTCGCGGACCGCCGAGGTGGCGAAGGCGACCAGGTCCTCCACTCCCTTGTCCTCGGCGATGCGGACCGCTTCGCGTACGAAGGCCCCGAGCCGCGCCGCGCCCTCGTCGCTGAGCCGGTCGCCGCCGACGAGATGCTCGGCGAGCCGCAGCTCGTCCTTGTGGGAGAACGCGGGCAGCGGACGGGCCCCCTGATGCGCGTCCATCACCAGCAGGTGCACCGTGTTGGAACCCACGTCCAGCACTCCTAGTCGCATGCCCCGACGCTACCGCCCGTACGGGAAGATCCATCGCCCCTCCCGGCATCCGGATTCGCCGAGCTCGCCCGGGTTTCACCACGAGGCTCACTCCGGGGCGACGTCGACCAGCACCTTGCCGACCGCGCCCGACTCGACCGCGTCGTGGGCGTCGGCCGTACGCTCCAGCGGGAAGTGGTGCAGGGGCAGCCCGGCCTCCTCGCCCACCCGTAGCGCGCCCGCCTCGACCGCCGCGCGCACGTCGGCAACGGCCGCGTCCTTGACCGCCTCGGGGACCGTGTAGACCAGCACGAACTGATAGCGGATGTTGCGGGTGAACAGGTCGCGCACCGACAACGTGACCGCGTCTCCGCCGTTGTTCGCGTACACCGCGACGACCCCACCGGGAGCGGTGACCGCCGCGTCGAGGGCGGCGTTGGGCGCGGGCGCGACCTCCACCACGATGTCGGCGCCGCCCGGGGCGACGCGGCGGATCTCCGCCGCCGGATCGCCGACGCGGTAGTCGACCACGTGATGCGCCCCCGCGGCCCGGGCCAGCGCCGCCTTCTCCGGCCCGCTGACAGTGGTCACCACGGTCGCCCCGGCCCAGCGGGCGAGCTGGATCGCGGCGTTGCCCACGGCCCCGGCCCCGCCCGCGACGAGGACGGTCCTGCCGTCGAGCGCTCCGGGGGCGAGGCGGTCCGGTCCGCCGTCCGCCACGGTCAGGCAGCGATGCGCGGTCAGCGCGGGGATGCCGAGGCTCGCACCGAGGTCGAGGGAGGCTCCGTCCGGCAGCGGCACGACCTGCCGCTCGGGCAGCACGACATACTCCTGTGCGGTGCCGTCCGGACGCCCCCAGGCGGCCTCCCACACCCACACGCGATCTCCCGGGGCCACCCCCGTCACTCCCGGCCCGGTGACGTCCACGATCCCGGCGCCGTCCTGGTTGGGCACGGCCTCCGGATGGCTCAGCGTGCCGCGCCGCGACTTCCAGTCGGTCGGGTTGACGCCCGAACGCACCACCCGTACGCGTACCTCTCCGGGCCCCGGCTCGGGCACCGGCCGTTCGGTCAGGCGCAGGACGTCGCTGTCCCCGGTCTCGGAATACACGATCGCTCTCATAACCGCTCTCAGCGGCCGGGTCCGTACGGCTATTCCGGTTCGGCCCTTTCCGCTCGGGTAGTTGCAGCCCGATCGGGCGAGGGGGTGCGGCGGCATGAGCGTCAGGCAGAGGTACGGCGGCCTGTCCGGCGGAAGGGCCGGTGACCGGCTCGGCGGCACGGCGGGCGGCTGGTCGAGGGACTGGTCGGGAAGCTGGGCCGGCGGCTGGGCGGGAGGCCGCTTCGGCCGGCGTTTCGGACGCAGGGGCAGGCGGCTGCGGGCCACCGCGAGGGACGCGTTCGGCTGGCAGCAGCTGCGCCCCGGCCAGCAGGAGGCGATGGAGCACCTGCTCGCGGGGCGCGACGTGCTGCTGGTGATGCCGACCGGCGGCGGCAAGTCGGCCGTCTATCAGGTGCCCGGCCTGCTCCTGGACGGCCCGACGGTCATCGTCTCGCCGCTCATCGCTCTGCAGCGCGACCAGGTCATGGGCCTGCTCAAGGCGGGCGCAGCGGGCGCGGTGGCGGTCAACTCGGCCGGCTCGGTCGAGGCGGGCCTCGACCAGGTCACGGCGGGCGACGCCGAATATGTGTTCCTGTCCCCGGAGCAGCTCGCCAAGCCCGAGGTGGTCGAGCGGCTGGCCGAGGCCCGGCCCTCCCTGATCGCGGTGGACGAGGCGCACTGCGTGTCCGCCTGGGGCCACGACTTCCGGCCCGAGTATCTGCGGCTCGGCAAGGTGATCGAGCGTCTGGGCCATCCCCCGGTGATCGCGATGACCGCCACGGCCGCGCCGACCGTGCGCGAGGAGATCGTCGAGTCCCTCGGCCTGACCGGCGCGCAGCAGATCGTGCGGGGGTTCGACCGGCCCAACCTCCGTCTCGACGTCCACCGGTTCACGAGCGACGACGACAAGCGCAGGGCCCTCGCCGACCACACCGCCGGGCTCGAAGGCGTGGGACTGCTCTACGTGGCGACGCGGCGCCAGGCCGAGGAGTACGCCGGCCTGCTGAGGGAGCGCGGCCGCCGGGCCGAGGCGTACCACGCGGGGATGAAGGCGAAGGAACGCCGCCGCATCCACGAGCGGTTCCAGGACGACGACCTCGACACCGTCGTGGCGACCTCGGCCTTCGGGATGGGCATCGACAAGCCCGACGTGCGCTACGTGCTGCACGCCGCGCCTCCGGAGTCGCTCGACGCGTACTACCAGGAGATCGGCCGGGCGGGCCGGGACGGCAACCCGGCCGATGCCGTGCTGTTCTACCGGCCCGAGGACCTGGGGCTGCGCAGGTTCTTCGCCGGGGGCCACGCGGACGAGGCCATGATGCGGCGCGTCGCGACGCTGGTCCACGAGCACGGCGGGGAGGTCGCCGCCGCCGACCTGCGCGAGCTCCTCGGCGTCGGGGCGGCCAGGCTGGCCTCGCACGTCAACCTGCTCGAACGGGCGGGCGCGGTCGAGGTGACCCACGGTGGCGCCCTGCGCTACACCCCGGACGGCCCGCCTCCGGACGAGGCCGCCGCCCACGCGGTGGAGATCGACGATCTCCGGCACCGGATGGGGGACTCCCGGCTGGAGATGATGCGCGGCTACGCGGAGACGACCGGCTGCCGGCGCCGCTTCCTGCTGGAGTATTTCGGCGAGCCGTACGAACGGTCCTGCGGCGACTGCGACACCTGCCGCTCCGGTACGGCGACCCCGCCGGAGACCGGCGACGGGCGGTTCCCCATGCACGCGGACGTCCGGCACGCCGAGTGGGGGCACGGGATCGTGATGAGCCGCGAGCAGGACCGGATCACGGTGCTGTTCGACTCCGTGGGCTACAAGACGCTGGCCCTCGGCCTGGTCGGCGAGCTGCTCGAAGTGGTCTGACGGAGCGGGAGAAGCCACGAACGGCCTGGGCAATCATTACCCATCGTGTCCATATCACCACTTGCAGTGGTTTCACCCTGTGTTGAGACTCAAAGGCGGAGGTCGTGAGATCGGGGGTGGTACCGGTGCGCGAGGCGATCAGCGCCAGGGAGACGTGGCCGTTCGAGTGCCTGCGCTGCCTGCGTGTCTGGGAGGAGGAGTACGTCGTCCACCGCACGCGCGACGAGCAGGGCGTCGACGTCGTGATATGGACCCGGGACGAGGTCGTCGTCCCGCCACCCTGGTCCGGGACGACCTGCCCCGGATGCGGCCGTGAGATCGTGACCTCGTTCCCCACGGGCTACCTGGCTCACCATCCGGAGAGCGCACCGGGCCGCGAGCCCGCGGCGCAGGCCCCGGCCGGCGGGACGCCCGCCAGGGGCGTGCCGCTGGCGTCGCAGGCGCTGCTCACCCTCGCGCTCCTGCTGCTGGCGGGTGCCGGTCTGTACGAGCGGCTCAACGCGGGCTGAGCACGCCGGTCCGTACGGGCGGCTCCACGTCCGCTGAGCACGCCGGTCCATACGAGCGGCTCAACACCGGCTGAGCACGCGCCGGTCCGTACGCGTTCACCGGGCACGCTTCGAAGCCACGGGGGGCCTCCGGCGCGAATTCCCTATGGCCCGGCGCTCCGCTCCCAAATATGGCCGGATATTAGCAGATATAGCAGCACGGCTCGACCGCCGCAGGATCTCACCGTGAAAATGCGTGGGACCGGGAAATGCGTCGAGCCGCCCACCGGGTCGACGTCGCGCGGTTCCCGCCGCGTCGTGGGCCGTGATCGCCGCACGTCCACGCCGGGCGGCGTACCGAGACCTGTATGTACGACGACAAGCCCGGCGTCCTTTCTCACTGATCGGCCGGACGGAGGATTTCCCGCGCGGAAATTGATTTTGCGGGGGACGCCCGGCCGATAAACGAGCGCGGAGAAGCAGGAGACACCGGCAGAGCCGATCACCTGACATCTCGGGTCGCGTGTGCCCGGCCTGCATCGGGGTGCTCGGGTTGTCCACAGGTTGACTGAGGGGGCCCGGCGAATCCGGCAGAATGAGAGCCCCTCGGAGAGGGCGGACCCGGAAGAAGGCGGATCAGGATCGTGACGACGTCCATTCAGCAGCGGATCGCCGAAGAGCTCGGCGTGCGCGAGAGTCAGGTCACCGCGGCCGTCGACCTGCTCGACGGCGGGGCGACGGTGCCGTTCATCGCCCGCTATCGCAAGGAGGCCACGGGCGCGCTCGACGACGCCCAGTTGCGCACGCTGGAGGAGCGGCTGCGCTACCTGCGCGAGCTGGAGGAGCGGCGGGCCGCCATCCTCGACTCGATCCGGTCGCAGGGCAAGCTCGACGAGGCCCTCGAAGCGCGCATCATGGAGGCCGACTCGAAGGCCCGCCTGGAGGACATCTACCTGCCCTACAAGCCCAAGCGCCGCACCAAGGCGCAGATCGCCAGGGAGCTGGGGCTGGAGCCGCTGGCGGACGCGCTGCTCGGCGACCCGTCGCTGGACCCCCAGGCGACCGCGGAGGCGTACGTGCGCGAGGGCGTGGCCGACGCCGCCGCCGCGCTGGAGGGCGCCCGGGCCATCCTGGTCGAGCGCTTCGCCGAAGACGCCGACCTCATCGGCGACCTGCGGGAGCGCATGTGGTCCCGCGGGCGTCTGATCTCCCAGGTGCGGGAGGACAAGCAGGAGTCCGGGGCCAAGTTCTCCGACTACTTCGACTTCTCCGAGCCCTTCACCCGCCTGCCCTCGCACCGCATCCTCGCGATGTTCCGGGGTGAGAAGGAAGAAGTGCTCACGCTCACCCTCGACCCGGAGGCCGAGGAGCCGAACGACTACGAGGCGCGGATCGCCCGGCACTTCGGCATCGCCGACCTCGGCCGCACGGCCGACAAGTGGCTGCTCGACACCGTGCGCTGGGCCTGGCGGACCCGCGTCCTCGTGCACCTGGGCATCGACCTGCGGACCCGGTTGTGGCAGGCGGCCGAGGAGGAGGCCGTGCGCGTGTTCGCGGCCAACCTGCGCGACCTGCTGCTCGCCGCTCCCGCGGGGGCACGGCCGACCATGGGCCTCGACCCGGGCCTGCGCACCGGCGTGAAGGTCGCGGTCGTGGACGGCACCGGCAAGGTCGTCGCCACCGAGACGATCTATCCGCACGAGCCCAAGCGGCAGTGGGACCAGTCGCTCGCGGTGCTGGCCCGGCTCGCGACAGAGCACAAGGTGGAGCTGATCGCCATCGGCAACGGCACCGCGTCGCGGGAGACCGACAAGCTCGCCGGTGAGCTGGTCAAGCACATGCCGCACCTCACCAAGATCGTGGTGTCGGAGGCCGGAGCCTCCGTCTACTCCGCGTCGGCGTACGCCTCCCAGGAGCTGCCCGGTCTCGACGTCTCGCTGCGCGGCGCGGTCTCGATCGCCAGGCGGCTGCAGGACCCCCTGGCCGAGCTGGTCAAGATCGACCCCAAGTCCATCGGCGTCGGCCAATACCAGCACGACGTGTCCGAGGTGAAGCTGTCGCGCTCGCTCGACGCGGTGGTGGAAGACTGCGTGAACGCGGTGGGCGTGGACGTCAACACCGCGTCCGCCCCGCTGCTGACCCGCGTCTCCGGCATCAGCGCCGGGCTGGCGGAGAACATCGTCGCGCACCGCGACGCCAACGGGCCGTTCCGCTCCCGGACCGGGCTGAAGGAGGTGCCGCGGCTCGGCCCGAAGGCGTTCGAGCAGTGCGCGGGCTTCCTGCGCATCCCGGGCGGCGACGACCCCCTCGACGCCTCCAGCGTGCACCCGGAGGCCTACCCGGTGGTGCGCCGCATCCTCGACTTCACCAAGAGCGACCTGCGCACGCTGATCGGCAACACCTCGGCGCTGCGCTCGCTCAAGCCGTCGCAGTTCGTCGACGACACCTTCGGCCTGCCGACCGTGACCGACATCCTCAAGGAACTGGAGAAGCCGGGCCGCGACCCCCGTCCGGCGTTCAAGACCGCCACGTTCAAGGACGGCGTCGAGAAGCCGTCCGACCTGTCGCCCGGCATGATCCTGGAGGGCGTCGTCACCAACGTCGCCGCGTTCGGGGCGTTCGTCGACATCGGCGTGCACCAGGACGGCCTGGTCCACGTGTCCGCGATGTCCAACTCCTTCGTGAAGGACCCCCGCGACGTGGTCAAGCCCGGCGACATCGTGCGGGTCAAGGTGCTCGACGTGGACCTCCAGCGCAAGCGCATCTCGCTCACGCTGCGCCTGGACGACGAGACGGCCGGCGGTGGCCGCCGGGGCGGGCCGAACGGCGAGGCCCGCGACGACCGGCAGGACGGCCGGCGCGGCCAGCCGCGGCAGAACCAGTCCCGCCAGAACCCCGCCCGCCAGGGCCAGAACGGCAGGGGCGGGTCCGGCCGCGGCAACGGCCGGGGCTCGGGCGGCGCGCCGCTCGGCGGAGCCATGGCCGAGGCGCTGCGCCGGGCCGGTCTGACCGACCCCGGCTCCAGCGACCGCCGTTCCCGCTGACGCACCCCCGGTCCGGCCACGCCCCCGATTCGACGGCTGTCGTGCCCGGCGCTCGCCTTCTGAGCGCCGGGACCACCGTTCCCGCCGACGGCACCCCGGGGGCCGGCCAAGGTCCGGCCCGACAGCCGCCCGCACCCGGCACCCTGCCTCCGGGGTGACGGGACCGCCGCCACCGCTGAAGGCACCCCGGGTTGGCCAAGGCCCCCACCAGACGACCACTCACGCCCGGCTTCGGTGCGGCGGCACCGCTGTTCACGCTGACGCATTCGCCCGACCCATCGGTCTCGCGCACCCGGCGCTCGCCTTCCGAGCGCCGGGACCGCTGTCAGCGGCCACAGGAGAATGCCCCGCGAACGGTGGACGCGGGGCACGGTGTCGATCAGGCCCGACGAGCGTGAAGTCGATCGGACCTGATGACCACAGGGTCGATCAGGTGCGATGAACGGTCATCCGGTCACTGCTGTTGCTGTTGCTGCTGCTGTTGCTGACCGCCCGCCCCCTGCTGTTGCTGCTGCTGTTGCTGTTGCTGAGCGCGGCCGCGCTGCTGTTGCTGTTGCTGCTGCTGTTGCTGACCGCCCGCCCCCTGCTGTTGCTGCTGCTGTTGCTGCTGCTGCAGTCGCTCGCGATGGTGGCGGCGGGGGCGATCGCGACCGTCCCAACGGTCCCAACGGTCGTGATGGTGGCGGAAGTGGTGGCGATAGCGGTGCCTGTCACGGCATCTGCCTCCCGGGCAGTCCCCCGTGACCGACGGCCGGACGACCTGCTCGGTCGTGCCGGCGGCGTTGGCCGACTGCGTCTGAATCGCGACAGGGACCACGAGAGCCGAAGCCGTCATGACGGCAGCAGCCAGTGCTTCTTTGAACATGGGTATCCCTCCGTCGGCTCCGTGACGAGAAGGCGGATGAACATCCGAATTCACGGAGCTCGAATCGATCCATCGAACCTGGATCCGGACCCTGATTCTCACGCTAAAGGCAGCAAACGCCGCAGTCACCCATCGTGGGGCAAATAAGCATTTTTAGCAACAAAACGCATGCAGCCTGGAAATACGGGGCTATCCGGCCCTGATTCGAACAGGTCGGCGATCACTACTTTGCGAAGACCTGGAGCCGATTCCCCTTGATGTGGAATTTCACTTGCCGCTTCCTGGGTAATGGACGTCTTCACGCCCCTCCCCGGCCTCCCCGGCGGCGGGGCCGCTCACGTGCGCAGCGAGCCCCGTCGTCAAAGCCCCGCCGTCACAGCCCATCCGGGCACTGAACAGGCCGCGCCGCCGCGGCCCATCCGCCCGCTCAGCACACCCCGCCGTCAGAACCCCGCCGTCACAGCCCATCCGGGCACTGAACAGGCCGCGCCGCCGCGGCCCATCCGCGCCCTCAGAGAGCCCCGCCGGGGCTGGCGGCGGCCGGTGTGAGCAGATCCTCCAGAACGGCGGCGAGTGCGGCGACCCCGGCGAGGCAGTCGGCCTCGTCGGCGTGCTCGTACGGCGAGTGCGAGACACCCGTGGGATTGCGCACGAACAGCATGGCCGCCGGGACCTCACCGGCGAGGATGCCGGCGTCGTGCCCTGCCCCCGTGGGCAGCACCGGCGCGCCGCCGAGGACGCCCGCGACACGGTCGCGCAGCCCCACGTCGAAGTTCACGACCGGCGTGTAGGACTCCCGGGTCACCTCGGCCCCCTCGGCAGCTCGGGTCGTCTCCTCGACGAGCCTGTCGAGCAGGGCGGCGTCCGGCGCCCGGCAGTCGAGCCAGGCGCTGACCAGCGACGCGATGGCGTTGGTGCCGTTGGGCTCGACTTTGATCCTGCCGAAGGTGGCCAGGGCCCCCAGGCGTTCGGCGTTCGCCCGGGCGGCCAGCACCGCCGCCGCGTACGCCGGCATGGGATCGCGCCGGTCCTCCAGGCGGGTGGTCCCGGCGTGGTTGGCCTCCCCCCGGAAGTCGAAACGCCACCGGCCGTGCGGCCAGATCGCGGAGGCGACGCCGACCGGATGCGGTGTGGCGGCAAGGTGGCGGCCCTGCTCGACGTGCAGCTCCACGAAGGCCCCGACGCGGGTCAGGCGCGCGTCGTCACGGCCGGCGGCCGCCGGGTCGCGTCCCGCCCGCTCCATCGCCGCTGCCAGCGTGACGCCGTCCGCGTCGCGCAGCGCCCCTGCCGTCTCGGGACGGACGGCGCCGGTCATCAGCCGCGATCCCAGGCAGGCCAGGCCGAATCTTGCGCCCTCCTCCTCGGTGAAGTTCACCACCGCCAGCGGCCGCTCCGGCCGGAACCCGCGCGCCCGCAGGGCGTCGAGCGCGGCGAACGCCCCCACGACCCCCAGCGGGCCGTCGTACGCCCCGCCATCGGGCACGGAGTCAAGGTGGGAACCGGTCACCACGGCGTCGCCCGCCGTGGAATCGCCCAGCCAGGCCCACTGGTTGCCGTTGCGGTCTGTCTCGTACGCGAGGCCTCGGCTGAGTGCCTGCTCCTCGAACCAGGCCCGGCACTCCGCGTCGGCCGCCGTCCAGGCGTGCCGCCGATATCCGCCCGTCGCGTCGCACCGGCCCACGGGGAGCAGGTCGCGCCACAGCCGGCGGAAGCCGTACTCGACCTCCTCCGGCAGGACCAGGGCCGCGCCCTCACGCATCGTGGTCCGCCCCCGCCCCCGCCCCCGCCCCCGCCTCGGCCATCGGGACGCGTACGCCGCGCTCCCCGGCCACCTCGACGGCCCGGTCGTATCCGGCGTCCACGTGGCGGATCACACCCATCCCGGGGTCGTTGGTCAGCACCCGGCGGATCTTCTCCCCCGCCAGCGGCGTGCCGTCGGCGACGGTGACCTGTCCCGCGTGGATGGAGCGGCCGATGCCGACCCCGCCGCCGTGGTGGATGGACACCCAGGACGCGCCGGAGGCGACGTTGACCATGGCGTTGAGCAGCGGCCAGTCGGCGATCGCGTCGGAGCCGTCCAGCATGCCCTCCGTCTCGCGGTAGGGCGAGGCCACCGAGCCGCAGTCGAGGTGGTCGCGGCCGATCACGATGGGCGCGGAGATCTCCCCCGAGGCGACGAGGTCGTTGAACCGCTCGCCGGCCCGGTCGCGCTCGCCGTACCCGAGCCAGCAGATCCGCGCGGGCAGGCCCTGGAACCGCACCCGCTCCCCCGCCATCCTGATCCACCGGGCCAGCGGCTCGTTGTCGGGGAACAGATCGAGGATCGCGCGATCGGTCGTCGCGATGTCGGCCGGGTCGCCCGACAGCGCCGCCCACCGGAACGGGCCCTTCCCCTCGCAGAACAGCGGCCGGATGTAGGCGGGCACGAACCCCGGGAAGTCGAACGCCCGCGCATAGCCGGCGAGGCTCGCCTCGCCCCTGATCGAGTTGCCGTAGTCGAACACCTCCGCACCCGCGTCCTGGAAGCCGACCATCGCCTCGACGTGCCGGGCCATCGACTCGCGGGCCCGGCGGGTGAAGCCTTCGGGGTCCTTGCGCGCCAGCTCGGCCATGTCCTCGAACGCGACGCCCAGCGGCAGGTAGGCCAGCGGGTCGTGCGCGCTCGTCTGGTCGGTCACGATGTCGATCTCCGCGCCCCCGGCCAGCAGTGCGGGCACGGCCTCGGCCGCGTTGGCCACGACGCCGATGGACAGCGGGCGGCGGGCGTCCCTGGCCTCGTACGCCAGGCGCAGAGCCTCCTCCAGGCTCTCGGCCCGGACGTCGAGGTAGCGGTGGGCGATGCGGCGCTCGACGCTGCGCGGGTCGCAGTCGACGCAGATCGCCACGCCGCCGTTCATCGTGACCGCGAGCGGCTGCGCGCCGCCCATGCCGCCGAGCCCGGCGGTGAGCGTGATCGTCCCGGCGAGACTGCCGCCGAACCGCTTGGCCGCGACCGCCGCGAACGTCTCGTACGTGCCCTGCAGGATGCCCTGGGTGCCGATGTAGATCCACGAACCGGCCGTCATCTGGCCGTACATCGTGAGCCCGAGCCGCTCCAGCCGCCGGAACTCCGGCCATGTCGCCCAGTCGCCGACGAGGTTGGAGTTGGCGATGAGCACGCGGGGAGCCCACTCGTGGGTGGTCATCACGCCGACCGGGCGGCCCGACTGCACCAGCAGGGTCTCGTCAGCCCGCAGGGTGGTGAGCTCACGCACGATCGCGTCGTACGACGGCCAGTCGCGGGCCGCCTTGCCGCTGCCGCCGTAGACAACGAGCCGCTCCGGATGCTCGGCGACCTCGGGGTCGAGGTTGTTCATGAGCATGCGCAGGGCGGCCTCCTGCTGCCAGCCGCGGGTGTTCAGCGTGCCGCCGCGCGGAGCCCGGATCGGAGCCCGGCCGCCGGAATCCCGCTCGCCGGAACCCCTGCCGCCGAAAATCCGCTCGTCGGAACCCCCGCCGCCCGAACCGTGGCCGCCGGAACCCTGGTCGCCGGAACCCTGGTCGCCGGAACCCTGGTCGTGCGCGGCCCTGCCGTTGAGGGCGCCACCGCCGTCGTCAGCCACGAGTTCTCCTCCCACCCGCGCCCGCGGCGCATGGTTCTATTCAGTGAGTCCCACCCATCGTGGGTGAATGAATAGATTCAGTCAATGAGGAACACCCCACGGGCGGCGGCCGACGCCTCGAACGCCTCCAGGCGGGCCTGGGCCCCGGGCAGTTCATCGCACATCGCCTCAAGCAGCACCCGGCCGAGCATCATCGGCGCGCACGCCGTGTCGAACACCAGGTGCGTGCCCACCGCGGCGGTGAGCAGAACGTCCGACAGGCCGGCGAGGGACGGCACGCGCCGGTCCGCGACCGTGACGACGGCCAGCCCGGCCGCGCGGGCGGCCCGGAGCGCGTCCAGCAGTTCGGCGGGATAGCGGGGCAGGGCGAAGCACAGCAACGCCGTGGCCCCGGCCGCCGCCGCCTGCTCGACCCGGTCGGCGAGGAGCGACCCCGCCTCGTGCAGGGGCCGTACGTCGGGGTGCACCTTCGCCGCGAAGTACGCGAATCCGGCGGCCTGGGCGGCGGCGGCCCGCAGGCCCAGCACCGGCAGCGGCCGCGAGGCGGCGAGCAGGCGGGCGGCTTCGGCGACGGGCCCGGGATCGTCCAGCGAGCGGGCGAGGGCGCGCAGGTTCTCGATCTCCGCCAGCACGGCCCGCCGATAGCCGCCGCCCGCGCCCGCCGCCCGGTCCGCCCCCAGATCGGGCCACGACTCGGGCAACGGCTCGGACCACGACTCGGCGTCCGCGGGCGCAAGCTGCCGAAACCCGGGTTTCTGCGGCACGGAGCGGGCGGGCGCGCCGGGGTCCGGCGACGGACGATGCGAGCCCTCCGGCGGGGCGGGAGGCAGCGGCGCGGGCCGCTCCCCCCGGCCTCCGGTCCGTCCATCCGCGCCGCCGTCGGAGAGCCGGGGCGTCGCCGTGGAGATGCGGGCATCCGGCCCGGCGTCCTCCCTGTTCCGGCCGGAGCCGTCCCGTTCCCGGCCCTGCCGTACGCCCAGCTCGCGGAACCTGCGCCGGAGGCCGGGATATCCGCTGTAGCCCAGCGCCGTCGCGAAGCGGGTCACCGACGGCTGGCTGACCCCGGCCAGCTCGGCGACCTCGATGCTCGACAGGAACGGCGCCTCGGCGGCGTGCTGCGCGAGGCAGTGGGCGATCCTGCGCTGCACGGGCGTCAGCCGGTGCCCCTCGAACAGCCGCAACAGGCGGGACGCGGCGTCGTCGTCAAGACCGCCGAGGTCCCCGAGGTCCCTGGGAACCTGGCGATCACCGTCCCGGGCACTGCCGTCGCCCCGATCGTCACTGTGATCGCGGACGTCGCCCTCATCGCCAAGGTCATGATCGTCGCGGCCGTCACCCTGAGCGGCGGCGTCACGGGGGTCGCGGGGGGTGGACGGGCCGTCGTCCGTGTGGTGGCCGGTGTTCATCGTCCTCCGCCTCTCCTGCCCGCGCCGGGCCGTTCGGTCTGCATGCTTTTATTCAACACGCAGTCTCCGGGGAGGGGTTGTCCACAGGCAAGACGCCATCAGCGCGGCCCGCGCGGAGATTGCCTAGTCTGATCGGCAGAACTCAGCAAGGAGATTGCCGTTGATGACCGGTGGTTTGAGAAGTGGTGGCCTGGGCCGGCGCCTGGGGTTCGTCGCGGGAGCGGCCGCCCTGGCGGCGGCGGTGTGGGCGGTGCGCGACGTCCCCGCCGCGCTGGGGGCGCGGCCCTCGGGTGAGCGGGCGCTCCGGGTGCGGCGCTCGAAACAGTTCCGCAACGGCGCGTTCCGCAACACGAGCCCCAGCCCCGTCCTCCCGCCGGGGACCAGGCAGCAGGTCGTCCGCGAGTTCCTCCGCCGGACGCAGCGCAAGCCCCGGCTGCCCGTTCCCCTGATGACTCCCGGCCCGTCCCGGGGCGGCGACCTCGACGCCGTCTGGTACGGCCACTCCTCGGCCCTGATCGAGATCGAGGGGCGGCGGGTGCTGCTCGATCCGGTCTGGAGCGAGCGTTGCTCCCCGGCGTCGTTCACCGGGCCGCGGCGCCTGCATCCTTCGCCGGTGCCGCTGTATCAGCTGCCCGAGCTCGACGCGATCGTCATCTCGCACGACCACTACGACCACCTCGACATGGACACGGTGCGCCTGCTGGCCCGCACGCAGTCCGCGCCGTTCCTGGTGCCGCTCGGGGTCGGCGCCCATCTCGAACGGTGGCGGGTGCCCGCGTCGCGGATCATCGAGCTCGACTGGAACGAGGAGACCACGGTGTCCGGTCTCCGGTTCGTGGCGACCCCCGGCCGTCACTTCTCCGGCCGCGGGCTCCGCCGGGACCAGACCCTCTGGGCCTCCTGGGTGATCGCGGGCGAGCGGCGCCGGGTCTTCTACACCGGCGACTCCGGCTACTTCGACGGGTATGCCGCGATCGGCGAGACGTACGGGCCGTTCGACCTGTCGGTGATCCAGATCGGCGCCTACAGCAAGGGCTGGCCGGACATCCACATGACGCCGGAGGAGGCGATCCTCGCCCACCTCGACGTACGCGCCGGGGTGCTGCTGCCGGTGCACTGGGGCACGTTCTCGCTCGCCCCGCACGCCTGGAACGACCCGATCGACCAGCTGTGGCGGGAGGCCAAGGCACGCGACGTGCGCCTCGTGGTGCCGCGGCCGGGCGAGCGCGTCACGGTGGACGACCCGCCGCCGGTGGACGGCTGGTGGCAGACGATCCTGTGAAGAGCCGGTCCGCGCCGCGAGGTGCGGGCCCTCGGGGCCGATACGGTGTCTGGGCCATCGCCGAGACGCTGGAGCAGGGCCGCGACAGGCCGGTCGGTTGATCCGGGCCGAGTCAGGGGGCGGTGGCCGCCGGACGGCTCAACGCGTCGGCGCGGGTCGGATACACGGTGAGCCGTGAGGTCAGGCCGAGCAGCGAGAACAGGTGACGCATCTGCGGGCTCATCCCGCAGAGCGCGCCGTCGCCGTCCTTCGGCGGGGTGCGGACGCAGGCGTCGATGAGCACCCGCATGCCGGCGCTGTCGATGAACCGCAGTTTCTCCACGTCGAAGAGGATGCGCGTCGCGGGACGGGCCAGGAGGGGCTCTACACGCTCACGCAGCCGGGGGACCGTGATCACATCGAGTTCGCCGCTGAGGGTGACGAGGGTGAAAGGAGGTGACTGCGCCACCGACACCTGGAAGTCGTGCATGGCTCCCACCTCCGTTGGTGAGATGACCCCACCGGAACAGCTTCCGGACTTGGCCATACTACGCGTAATCGGGCGATTAATCGCAGATTGCCGACGAAAGTCTGTTCAGGTTTCACTTCCGCCTCTCAGGTAGTCCCGGTCCATCGGCATACGAGCAACGGCAGTCGTCTGCCTCAGGCCGGTCACCACGCCGGTCACCACGCCGGTCACGCCGCCGGTCACGCCGCCGGTCACCGGACTGGTCGCGGCGCCGGTGACGGCGCCGGTGACGGCACTGGTGACGGCACTGGTGACGGCACTGGTGACGGAACTGCTCACCACGGGAGGCTCATCCAGTAGTGGTTCACCGGAGTCGAAGAAGACCGGCGACCCCGCACGCCGGGACGGCGTCCAGCGGCTGACGGCCCCCGCCCACGGCCCCAGCCCACTGGATGACAATCTCGGTCAAAGGCTCCGAATGTCCACGTTTGTCGCATTCCACGGTTTGGGTACGCCCAGCGCCAATCGTGGGGAGGAGCACCGAGATGACGTTCAATCCGCTGCAGGAGCGGGGAGTCCCGCTGGATCGGCAGCTGCGCAACTGGCGCGAGCTGAATGTCACGCCGATCGACCCCGACCGCGCCGATCCCTACACCCGGTGCCGGATCATCACGATGAACGGCATCGAGATGGAAGCGGTCATGTTCAGCCATCATTTCGCCCGGCGGTGCCAGGACCTGGAGGTGCGGCAGCGCCTGGCGGAGGTGCGCTACATCGAGGCCCAGCAGCAGAAGGCGGTCAACTGGCTGCTGCCGGGGCAGTCCTCGGTGCTGGAGACGACCCTCGGCTACGAGCAGGTGGCGGTGGACCTGACCGCCTGGGTGGCCCGCATGGAGCCCGACCCCTATCTCAAGCAGGCCTACCAGTTCGGCGTGCTGGAGGACTTCGACCACCTCTATCGGTACGCCAACCTGTACGAGATGATCGAGCACCGCAAGGCCGAGAAGATCGTCGACCAGCTGACCGAGGTGATGCCGGGCCGGCCGACGAAGATGCACCACCGTCACCCGGTCGACAACGTCCGCGAGCACTACGACCGCAACAAGGCGAAGCCCATCTCCAAGCTGCACGCGCTGACCATCATGTCCGCCGAGCAGCAGACGATGAACTTCTACATGAACGTCGGCCCGACGTACATGGAGCCGATCGCGCGGCAGCTCTACCAGGAGATCGGGCTCATCGAGGAGGAGCACGTCACCCACTACGAGTCGCTGCTCGATCCGGGCGAGACGTGGTGGGAGCAGTGGCTCAACCACGAGTACAACGAGTGCTACCTGTACCACTCGTTCATGGAGACCGAGTCCGACCCCAGGATCAAGGCGATCTGGGAGCTGCACCTGAACATGGAGCTGGAGCACCTGCGGATCGCCGCGGACATGTTCCGCCGGCACGACGGGCGCGAACCGGAGCAGGTGGTGGCCCGGGAGCTGCCGAAGCCGGTGACGTTCGAGCCGAACAAGGAGTATCTGCGCGAGCTGATCTCCACGCAGATCGACTACACGACCCTGGGCACCGGGTACGTCCAGGAGGCCCACGAGCGGTTCCAGCGCTGGCAGGACCAGCTCATGGGCGGGGAGGAACCGCCCAGCGAGCGCGTCATCGACGACAACCGCGCCAGGTCGGGTGACGAGTATCGCCTGGAGACCGAGGGCTCCCACCCCCTCTACAGCCTGCGCACCCACTGAGGACGCGCCCCGGCCCGGGTCCGTACGCGTCGTACGGACCCGGGCCGGGGCCGGTCGTGCCGCCCTTACTTGCGCATCGCCTGCCGGATCAGGTCGCGTGCCCGATCCATGATCGCCGCCGGCGGGCCCAGCAGCAGGTTGCGCGTCATCGACTCCACCCCCGGGCGCGGGCGGGTCGGGGCCATCGCCTCGGCGGCACGGACCCCGAGCGCCATCGCCCGCCGTTCGGCCGCCGTCGTCTCGGCCCGGAGCCTGGTGAACTCGTAACGCTCCTCGGCCCGCGCGTGCGTGAGCACGGCCATCCGGAGCCGGTCGAGCTCGGACATGAAGCCGGGATGGTCCGGGCCCATCTCGTTCAGCTTGAGGAGCATCTCCTTGGCCTCGCGCTCCTCCTTGAGCCGGTCGGCCACCACGCCCGTTCCCCCGTCCACGCGCAGCCGGGTGTAGGGGTGGACGATCTCCTCCTCCGCCGTCTCGTGGACGGCCAGCATGCGCACCAGCCGCCGGAACGGCTCGGCGCGCTGGTCGGACGGGGCGTGCTCCACCTCGTCGAACATCTCCCTGATCAGCGCGTGCTGGTGGATGAGCAGGTCGACGACGTCGCCTTCCTTCATCAGTTCCGGCACCGGGTGCTGCATCTCGGTCATGTCCCTCTCCCCTCTGATACGGCAGCCCGGCCTCCCATGGAGGCCGGGCGCCGGACGAAACGGGACCACGGTCGAGCGTGACCGCACAGGGCGGACACCCGGCTATCTACCCCTGACGAGCGCTGATCAGCAGCCGACCGGGCTCGACCCCAGCGCCACGTCGTCGTACCAGATGGTGTCGGAGTCGCTGCCGTAGCTCTCCCAGCCCAGGCGGAACGTCGTGGGCCGGGGCGCGGTGGAGCGGCGGAGCCACTGGGCGTCGATGTCGGTGGTCGGCGTGCCGTCCACCCGCAGGCCCGCGATCTCCTGGTCGTCCAGGTACGTACGCATGGACTGCTGCGTGGTGTCGATCTGGAAGCGCAGGCAGACCCAGCGGTTGACGGGCAGCGGGGAGCTCAGCGCGACGCCGGAGGGGCTCTGCTCGGGCAGCGTGGCGTCGTCGGACTCCCGGTTCCACTGGAGCGCGCCGTTCTGGCCGCCGATGCGCAGGTCCCTGCCGCCGTCCCTGGAGTCCGACATCGTGATCATCGAGACGTGGCCCGTGGGGAGCGCGGTCGTGTGGCGCACCCACATGCGGCCGTACACCACGGGCGCGATGCCGGAGACGTCCTTGGTGGTCGCGGCGAAGATGTGGTTGCAGTAGTTGCCGCCGCCGTTGATCCGCAGCGACTTGCCGCCGCTGTGCACGGTGGCGGTGTCGATCGTGGCGGTGCCGGTGCCCGAGCAGTTCGGGGTGGTCACCTGCCACTCACCCGACGGCGTGCCCGACTGGTCCTCGAAGCCGGTGCAGACGACCAGCCCGGTCCCCGAGCAGCCGGACGGCGTGGGCGTCACCGACGGGCTGGGCGAGGGAGACGGCGAAGGGGACGGCGACGGCGAGTGGTCCACCGTGGGCGACGGCGACGGCGACGGCGAGGGGGAAGGAGAGGGGGAAGGAGACGGGGACGGCGAGGGGGAAAGAGACGGAGACGGAGACGGGGACGGCGAGTGGTCCACGATCACCGACGGCGAGGGGGACGGGGAGGCGACGCCGCCGCACGGCACGCCGTTCAGCGACCAGTCGGAAGGCGTCGTGAGGCTGCTCGACCAGGTGCCCTGGAACCCGAAGTCGGCGACGCCGCCCGTCGCCAGCGAGCCGTTCCACGCGGCATTGGTCGCGGTCACGGTCGTGCCCGACTGGCTGACCTGGGCGCTCCAGGCGTTGGTGATCTGCTCGCCGGTGCCCGCCGTCCAGCGCAGCGTCCATCCGCTGACCGCCGGGCCGAGGTTGGTGAGCCGCACCGAGGCGGTGAAGCCGCCGGGCCACTGGTTGGTCGTGTAGTCCACACTGCAGACGGGAGCCGCGGTGGCGGTGCCGGGCACCAGCACGACCACCAGGCCGGCGACCAGCGCGGCCAGGGCCGCGACCACGCGCGCCACCGGAGAGCCCGGCAGGCCGCGGGCCGCGAGGCGATGCCCTCGGACGGGACGGAACTGCTTCATGCGTACCTCGATTTCTGCGCATCTGCTCGTTCGGCACGCCACCCCGCTCGCGCGCCGCGCCTCCTCACCGAGACGGGCGCCGGGCGAGCACCGGCGAACACGGGCAGGCGCGGGCACGCACGGACAGGCGAGGGTAGGCGCGCTCCCGCTCGGGGCCGCGGCCACTGGGACAGATGGGTCGCGACGCTGCGGCCCCCGGACGCAGATGTTTTCTCCGGGTCGCGGAACCGGTCAACGGACCCCGCCGCTCCCGGACCGGGCCCGCCCCGGCGGCGGCGACGCCCGCGCAGCTCAGGGGCACGACACGGGCCGCGGACGGCCGCGCCCGGGTGACGGCGCGAACTGAATCTTTCACCCTGGGCACCCGCGTGCCCGGGCCGCCCGGGTTGTTACGAGGGGACCGGTGCCCCGCGCGCCCGACTCTCGTAGTCTTCGCACTGAAACGCGCGAACGCAAAGGACAACCCCCAATGGCAGATACAGGGTCCTGGGTCGTCGTCGGGCTCGACAACGGCGGCACAAGCAACAACGCGACCGTTCTGGACGCCTCAGGGCGGTTCCTGGTGGACCGGCTGGTCGAGACCCCCAGCCTCGTGCGGGAGGGTCCCGAGGTCGCGGTCGAGCAGCTCCTGCTCGCCCTCGACAACGTGCTGGAGCTGACCGGCACGCCGCGCTCCGCCGTACGCGCTGTGGGCCTGGACACCCCGGGCCCGGCCAGCGCCGACGGGGTGATCTCCTCGAAGGGCGCGACCAACTTCGTCGATCCGGGCTGGTTCGGCTTCGACTTCCGGGGAGCCCTGGAGTCGCGGCTGGGGCTGCCGGTCGTCTACAACAACGACGGCAACGCCGCGGCGCTCTACTCCCACCACGTACGCTTCGGGCCGGACGCCTGGCAGCACTCGTCGGTGTCGGCGATCGTCGGCACCGGGCTCGGGGGCGGCGTCATCCAGTCGGGACACGTGGTGAAGGGCGCCGCCGGGATGGCCGGCGAGCTCGGCCACGTCCACATCCCGCTGCAGGGCCTGCTGGAGGACGGCCAGCCGCTCCCCGAGTGCAACTGCGGCTTCGTCGGGGACGCCGAGAGCGTCGCCTCGCTGACCGGCATCGAGAAGAACCTGCTGCCCTACTGGCTGACCCGCTTCCCCGACCACGAGCTGCACAAGGTCGAGCCCGTCGGGAAGGCCGCCAAGCTGCTGCGCGGCTACGCCGAGAACGGCGACCCGCTCGCGCTCAAGGTCTTCGAGCAGCAGGCCATGGCCATCGGCAGGCTGTTCACGATCGCGGCCAACTTCACCGACCCGGACGCGTACTTCCTGGGCGGCGGGGTGGTCGAGGCGGCCCCGCACTTCCGCGAGTGGTTCCTGGAGAAGGTCCGCGAGCACACCCTGCTGCGCGAGGAGCAGCGGCGGGTGGCCTCGGTGACGCTCGTCGAGGACCTCGACATGGCCGGCGCCCGGGGCGCGGCGCTCGCCGCCCTCGCCGAGATCGTCGGCCGCTGACACCTGTCCGCGGCCCGGCCCGGTCACGGCGGGTGATCTGGACGGATCACCCGCCAGGACGGGGTCCGGCGGACGGAACGTCCAGAGCGGGTTGCGAATCTCGTTCGGTTCGGCACGATGCGGACTCGTGAACGACACAGACCTGCTCAACGGCCGCCGCTTCGTCATGGTCAGCTCCACGGCCAGCGTGGTGGACGCCGACGCGCCGACCGAGTTCGCCTACGAGGAGTCGGGCGGCGTCATCTGGGGGCATTACACGGGCGACACCGTGGTCCACGGCCGGTTCGTCGGCACGCGGGACAGCGACCGCATCGAGCTGTCCTACGTCCACCTGCTGAAGACCGGCGAGCGCGCGAGCGGCCGCAGCGTCAGCCGCATCGAAACGGCCGAGGACGGCCGGCTGCGCCTGGTGGAGGAGTTCCAGTTCGAGGGCGACGACGCCACCCACGTCAGCGTCTGCGCCGAGGTGGCCTGACCCTACGTTTCGTCGCGCAGCGCGGCGCGGCCCTCGGCCGCGCCGACGAAGCGCATCTTGCCGAGCGGCAGCCCCTGCCCCTGCCCCTGGCCTGGCCCCGGCCCCTGCTCGGGCTCCGGGGAGGCCGAGGGCGTGGGCCGCCGCGCGGCGCCCCTGCCCCGGTCGCGCTCCCGGTCGCTCGGCAGCACGTACGGCCGCCTGAGCACCTCGTCGAGGATGAACACGGTCTCGGTGGCCTTGACGGCGGGGATGTTGGCCAGGCGTTCGGTGACCATCGCGTGCACCTCGGCCACGTCGGCCATCCGCACCTGGATCATGGCGTCGTGCTGGCCGGTGGTGATGGCGCAGTACTCCACCTCCGGCATCTGCGCGAGCTGGGCGCGGAACTGCCGCCACATCTGCTGGCGCACGGTCACGAAGATCAGCGCGACGATGCCGAGACCGGCCCGCTGGTGGTCGATCTCGGCCGTGAAGCGCTTGATCACACCGTCGGCGCGCAGCGCCTCGAAGCGTGTGTAGGCGTTGGCCCGGGAGATCCCCACGCGCTCGGCGAGCGCGGAGACCGAGACCCGCCCGTTCTCCCTGAGCACCTCGAGGATCTTCAGATGGGTGGCGTCCAGCTCCAGGCCGATGCCGATCCGTCCAGTGGCGCCGCCCCCGGACCCCGAGTTGCTTGACATTTCGGTCACCGCTTCATCCTCCGTGGGAGATTCGTCTCGGCTTGGCCGCACGAGCTGGACTTTCTGCCGGACAATCCTGGACGATCGGCGACCAAACGTCCATACGGCCAAGAGTTGGCCTGTTTTCGGAGGACACATAATGACGACCCGTTCGTGGCAGGTGAGGGCCGGCCTGCTCCCGGTTGTGCTCACCGGCGCCCTCGCCCTCGCGGCCTGCTCCGGCGGCGGCTCGTCCAGCAGCACCCCCAGCGGCGCCGCGGGCAAGACGCTCGTGATAGACACCTCGTTCGACCTCAAGACGGCGGACCCGGGACGGACCTACGAGCCGACCGGCCTGATCGTCGACAAGGCGACCTACGACACGCTTCTCACGTTCGACGGCTCCGACGTCACCAAGCCGGTGCCGTCGCTCGCCGAGTCGTACGAACTGTCGCCCGACGGCAAGACGCTCACGCTCAAGCTGCGGCAGGGCGCGAAGTTCGCCGACGGCTCCCCGGTGACCGCCGACGACGTGGTGTTCTCGCTCACCCGCGTGCGCGACATGAAGGGCACGCCGTCGTTCCTGCTCGACGGCGTGGAGATCGCCAAGACCGACGACTCGACCATCACGCTGACGTCGAAGACCTCCAACCCGGCGCTGCCGTACATCCTGCCCAACCCCGCCCTCGGCATCCTCAACTCGAAGGCGGCCAAGGAGCACGGGGCGACCGACGACCCGGGCGACAAGGCAGAGCAGTACCTCAACTCCACCTCGGCGGGCTCGGGGCCGTACACGATCGAGTCGTTCAACGTGAGCAGCCAGGTCGTGCTGAAGGCGAACGCGAACTACTGGGGCACGAAGAAGCCCTATTACGACAAGGTGGTCATCCGCAACGTCGAGTCGGCCACGCAGAAGCTCAACGTGCAGCGCGGCGACAGCCAGGTGGCGCTGAACCTGTCCGGCGACCAGGTGGCCGGCATCTCCGGCGGCCTGCAGGTCGACCGGACCACCTCGGCGTACGTGTTCTTCCTGCTCGCCAACCAGGACTCGGGCGTCAGCAAGGTCACCTCCAACCCCAAGTTCGTCGAGGCGGTGCGCAAGGGCATCGACTATCAGGGGCTGCTCGAGCTGGCCGGCGAGGGCTCGACGCAGGCATCGGGCATCATCCCGTCGATGTTCCTCGGCGCGCTGCCCGCCGACCAGGCGGCCACGCGCGACGTCGAGGGCGCCAAGGCGGCGCTCGCCGCGAGCGGCGTGACCGACCCCACGGTCAAGCTGGAGTATCCCAGCGAGCTGACCGTGAACGGCCTGTCCTTCCAGCCGCTGGCCGAGCGTATCCAGGCCAACCTCAAGGAGGTCGGCATCAACGTCGAGCTGACCCCCGCCCCGGTCACCACCGCCCTGGACAACTACCGCAACGGCAAGGAGGAGCTGGGCCTGTGGTACTGGGGCCCCGACTTCCCCGACCCCAGCAACTACCTGTCGTTCGCCCCGGGCAAGCTGGTCGGCCTGCGGGCCGGATGGAAGGCGGGCGCGGACAAGGACGTCGAGGCCGCCGCCGACAAGGCCGCCGCCGCGGTGAGCGACGACGACCGCAAGCAGGCGTACACCGACTTCCAGCAGAAGCTCAACGCGACCGGCCCGTTCATGCCGCTGATCCAGCCCGGCCAGAACATCGTGACGGCGGCGTCCGTCACCGGTGTGGCGTACCACCCCGTGTGGACGATCAATGTCGCCGACCTCGGCGCCAAGTAGACGCCGTACGGGGAACCGGGCGGTGCGCAGTCCGCTCGCCCGGTTCCTGGTGCGGCGCGTCCTCACGGCGGTGCTGCTGGCGTTGGGCATCACGCTGGTCACCTTCGTGCTGACCAACCTGGTGCCCGGCGACCCGGTCGCGGCCAACCTCGGCCAGCGGGCGCTCGGCGACCCGGCGATCGTGGCCCAGTGGCGCGCCGATCACGGCCTCGACCGGCCGCTGCCGCAGCAATACCTGCTGCACCTCGAAGGGCTGCTGCACGGCGACCTCGGGACGAGCCAGCAGAGCCACCGCCCGGTGCTCGACGACCTCTCCGAGGCGGTGCCGGCCACGCTGGAGCTGGCCGGGGCCGCGATCCTCGTCTCGCTGATCCTCGGCGTGGGATTCGGCGTGATCGCGGCGCTGCGCCGCGACCGGATCTCCGACCACGTGCTGCGGGTGCTCAGCCTCATCGGCATCTCGGTGCCGACGTTCTGGCTGGCGCTCGTGGCGTTCTACGTGTTCTTCTTCCGGCTCCAGATCACCCCGGGCAGCGGCCGCATCGATCCCGGGATGACCCCGCCGCCGCAGGTCACCGGCCTCTACACGGTCGACGCCCTGCTGTCCGGCCAGTGGGACGTGTTCTCCTCGGCGGTCGGCCACCTGGCCGCGCCGGCGCTCGTGCTGGCCCTCTACACGATCGGCCTGCTCACGCGGTTCACCCGCTCGGCCGTGCTGGAGGTGCTCGGGCAGGACTACGTGCGCGCCGCCCGCGCCAAGGGCCTGCCCGGCCGGGTGGTGCTGTTCCGCTATGTGCTGCGCCCCGCGCTGGTGCCGGTCATCACCGTGGCTGGCCTGGCGTTCGGCAGCCTGCTGTCCGGCACCGTGCTGGTGGAGGCCGTCTTCGCCTGGCCGGGCGTCGGCCAGTACGCCTACAAGAGCGCCACCACCCTCGACCTGCCCGCCGTCATGGGCGTCGGCCTCGTGGTGGGCGTGGTCTACCTCGTCATCAACTTGGTCGTCGACGTGCTGTACGGCGTCATCGACCCGAGAGTGAGGGTCTCGTGAAGCGCGCCGGCCTGTTCGCGCGCACCCGCGCGAGCCGGCTCCCGCAGGCGTGGCGGCGTCCGCTGGCGGTCGTCGGCACCGTCGTCGCGGTGGTCTGGATCGTGGTCGCGCTGGCCGCGCCGGTGCTCGCGCCGCACGACCCGCTGGCGCAGGAGCTGCCCCGGCTCGCACCGCCCGGCCCCGGCCACTGGCTCGGCACCGACCAGCTCGGCCGCGACATCCTCAGCCGGATCATGTACGGAGCACGGGTGTCCATCCCGTTGACGCTGCTGCTGGTGGCGCTGTCGGTGGTGATCGGGGGCCTGCTCGGCGCCTGCGCGGGCTATTTCGGCCGGTGGGTGGACGAGACGATCATGCGCCTGGCCGATCTCGTGTTCGCCTTCCCCACCGTCATCCTCGCGATGGTCGTCGCCGCCGCCCTGGGCGCGAGCCTCGGCAACGCGGTGCTCGCCGTGCTCGTCGTCGCCTGGCCGGCGTACGCGCGGGTCACCCGCGGCCTCGTGCTCGGCGTACGGGAGCGGGAGTTCGTGCTGAGCGGCAGGCTGCTGGGCTTTTCCGCCTGGCGGTCGCTGCGGGTGGACGTGCTGCCCAACGTCACCGGGCCCGTGCTGGTGCTCGCCACCCTCGACATCGGCACCGCGCTGCTGCTGCTGTCGGGCCTGTCGTTCCTCGGGCTCGGCGCCAAGCCGCCGTCGCCCGAGTGGGGCGCGATGGTCGCCGGAGGGGTGGAGGTCTTCGACAGCTGGTGGGTCGCGACGTTCCCCGGGCTCGCGATCCTCACGGTCGTCCTCGCGTTCAACTTCCTCGGCGACACGCTGCGCGACGCGCTCGACCCGCGTACCGCCCGGGCGATCAAGGAGCGTGCACTGTGACTGCCGCATCGAAGACGGCGGCACCGAAGAAGGCGGCGCTGACGATCGAAGGGCTGCGGGTCTCGATCGGCGGCCACGACGTCCTGCACGGCGTCGACCTGACCCTGGAGGCAGGCCGCGTGCACGGCCTCGCCGGCGAGAGCGGCTCGGGCAAGACCATGACCGGGCTCGCCGTGCTCGGCCTGCTCCCCCACGGCTCCCGCGCGTCGGGACGGATCGCCTTCGGCGGCCGTGACCTGCTGGAGATGCCCGCCCGCGAGCTCAACGAGGTGCGCGGCGCGAAGATCGCCATGGTCTTCCAGGACCCGGCGACCAGCCTGCACCCGATGCTGACGGTGGAGCGGCAGCTCACCGAGCACATGCGCCATCACCTGGGCGTCGGCAGGAAGGATGCGCGGGAGCGGGCCGCCGGTCTGCTCGCCAAGGTGCGCATCCCGGGCCCCGAGGAGGCGCTGAAGCGCTACCCGCACCAGTTCTCCGGCGGCATGCGGCAGCGCATCGCCATCGCCGTCGCGCTGGCCTGCGAGCCCGAGGTGCTCATCGCCGACGAGCCGACGACCGCGCTCGACGTCACCGTGCAGGCCGGGATCCTGCGCCTGCTGCGCGGCCTGTGCGACGACCTCGGCCTCGCCGTCCTGCTCGTCACCCATGACCTCGGCGTGATGTCGGCGGTGGCCGACGAGGTGAGCGTGATGAAGGACGGGCTGGTCGTGGAGACCGGCCCGCGCGGCCGGGTGCTCCGCGAGCCGAGCCACCCCTACACCCGTTCGCTGCTCGACGCCCTGCCCGTGCCGCCCGCGGAGGAGTCACGATGACCACCCCCCTGTTGTCCGTGGAGGACCTGGTCGTGGAGCACCGCACGCCGGGCCGCCCGGTCGTGCGAGCGGTGGCCGGGGCCAGCCTGCACGTCGCCGCCGGCGAGGTCGTCGGCCTGGTCGGCGAGTCCGGATGCGGCAAGTCCACCCTGGCCAGGGCTGTGTGCGGGCTGCACGGCGCGGCCTCCGGACGGATCCGCGTCGGCGGGCGGCCGGTGACGCCCCTCGGGCTGCGCCGCAGGGACCCCGCGCTCACCGGCGTGCAGATGGTGTTCCAGGATCCGTACTCCTCGCTGAACCCGCGCCGCCGCGTCGGCGCGCAGATCGCCGACGGGCTGCGGACCGCGGGCGACACCGCGGCCAGCCCCGCCGACCTGCTCGAACGGGTCGGGCTGCCGCGCGACTTCGCCGGCCGATATCCGCACGAGTTCTCCGGCGGGCAGCGGCAGCGCGTCGCGATCGCGCGGGCGCTCGCCGCCCGGCCGTCGCTGCTGATCGGGGACGAGCCGATCTCGGCACTGGACGCCTCCGCCCAGGCGCAGGTGGCCCGGCTGATGCGCGACCTCGCCGTGGAGTCCGGCGCGGGCCTGCTGTTCATCAGCCACGACCTGTCCGTCGTACGGCTGATCGCCGACCGGATCGCGGTCATGTACCTCGGCAAGGTGGTGGAGACCGGGCCGACCGCCGAGGTGTGGGCCGACCCCCGGCACCCGTACACGCGGGCGCTGCTCGCCGCGATCCCCTCCCCCGACGGCGCGGGCGTGCTGCCCGCCGAGCTGCCGGGGGACGTGCCCGACCCCGCCGATCCCCCGGCGGGCTGCCGGTTCCATCCCCGCTGCCCGCTGGCCATGGACGTGTGCCGGGAGAAGGAACCGGACTTCGGGCCGGTGGCCTGCTGGCTGCACGCGCCGGAGCCGTCCCCCGCGTCATGATCGACCCGCTCATGCTGGAGGACGTACGCGCGGGGATGACCGGGGCGGGGGTCGACGCCCTCGTGCTGCGGCCCTCCCCGGACTTCCGCTACCTGCGGGCGGGCCCGCCGGCGGGCGCGGACGGCGAGAGTTACCTCGTGGTGGCGCTCGACGGGCCGCCCGCCCAGGCCGGCGACCCCGCGCAGGCGGCGGCCCTCGTGCCGCCGTCGGCCCGCCGTGTGGCGGTGGACCCGCAGATGCCCGCCGCCGAGCTGTTCGCGCTGCGCCTCGACGCGGAGCTCGTGCTGGCCTCTGCCGTGCTCGCGCCGCTCCGCCTGCGCAAGCGGGCCGACGAGGTGGCCGCGATGCGGCACGCCGCCGCGGCGGCCGACGCCGTGCTGCTCGCCGCCCGCGAGCCGGCCTGGTTCGGCGCCACCGAGCTGGGGATGGCACGCAGGCTGCGGGCGATGCTCGCCGAGACCGGCTGCGAGGGAACGCCCTCCGTGCTCGTCGCGGCGGGCGAGCACTCCGCCGACCCGCGCCACCGGCCGTGCGAACGGGTGATCAACCCCGGCGACGCGCTGCTCGTCTCGATCGGCGGACGCTGGAACGGCTACTGCGCCGAGGTCGCCCGGGTCTTCGCGGTCGCCGAGCCGCCGGAGGACTTCGACGCCATGTATTCGGTCGTCCTCGCCGCGCAGCGGGCCGCCGTCGACCTCGTACGCCCCGGGGTGGCGTGCGCCGAGGCCGCGGCCGTCGCCCGCGAGGTCATCGACGGCAGCGGCTACGGCGACTACGCCGCCGCCCGCGCCGGCCGGGGCATCGGACTGAGCCCGGCCGAGGGGCCCTGGCTGGCGGCCGGGGAGAGGTTCGAGCCCGGGATGACCGTCTGCCTGGAGCCCGCCATCTATCTGCCCGAGCTCTTCGGCGCCCGCGTGGCCGACGTGGTCGTGTGCGGCGAGGACGGCCCGGAGCTGCTCAGCACCGGCTCCCGCGCGCTCCACGTCCTCGACCGGTAGACCGGCTCACCCGGGGGATCGCCGGGCGGGCCGTCAGACGGGGGGCTCGGGGTCGTACTGCATGTGCCGGCGCACCTCGCGGGCCCGGTCGGCCCCCGCGAGCCGTGCCACCAGGTGGAGCGCCATGTCGATGCCCGCCGACACCCCGGACGAGGTGACGACGTCGCCGTCGTCGACGAAGCGGTCCTCGCGACGGATGTCGATGGTCGGGTCGAGCTCGGCGAGCAGGTCGAGGGCGCCCCAGTGCGTGGTCGCCGGGCGGCCCGCCAGCAGCCCGGCCGCGGCGAAGACGAGCGACCCCGTGCAGACGCTGGTCATCAGCGGCACGCGTCCGCGCAGGTCCCGCACCCAGGCGAGGTGGTCGGGGTCCTTCAGCTGGGGACGGGTCCCCGCGCCGCCCGGGTGCAGGAAGACGTCCAGGTGACCGACGTCGGCCGCCGACCTGTCGGCGTGCAGCGTCAGCCCCTTCGACGCCCGTACGGCTCCCGCCTCGGTCGCGAAGGCGACGACCTCCGCCTCGTCGGGGCGCAGTTTCGCCCAAACGCCGAAGACCTCCCAGGGGCCCACCGCGTCGAGTTCCTCCACCTGGTCGAACAGCAAGATCCCAATCCGTGTCATGCCGCCATCCTCGCGCAGGGGGCGTACGGAGACGAAAGCACCGGCAAGACTGGGCAAATAGTCGCTATCAGCACCAGCAACCCCAGGAGGCTCGATAGAGGATAGAAAGGTCATTTTCCCGAAGCTCTCGCGGGTCGGGCAGCGATCCGCGTCGGGACACGTCATCGGGGAGGATCCATGACCACGACCGAGGCGACGCCGGGCACGAGCAGGGCGGGCACGACCACGACCGGCACGACCACGACCGGCACGACGACCGCCCGGGGCCGGACGACCCGCGCCCGGACGACGACCACGCGGCCCACGACCACGCGAACCACGCCCACTCCGGCTCCGCGCGCCGGCAAGAGCATGGAGATGAAAGAGGAGCACCGGCCCCAGCTGAACCTGAACCTGCCGTTCATGCGCGTTCAGTTCCGGGCGCCCGAGATGCACCTGCCGCACGTGGGCATGCCGCACATCAGCGGCCGCGACGTCGGGCACGCCATGGACGTCGCCCGCACGTTCCTGCCGCCGCCGGAGCGGATCATGTACTACGGCGGGCTCGGCGCGCTGGCCGCGCTCGGCATCCTGGAGTGGCCGGTGGCGGCGGCGATCGGCGCGGGCACGATGATCGCCCAGCGCGCCAGGGGACGGGAGCAGCGCTGGTCACCGTTCGGCACCGCACAGAAGGAGACCCGCGGGCGGACCACGCCGAGAACGGCTGCAACCGGGGCCGGAGCCATGCCGGAGCCGGCGACGCCGGCAGCCCGGACGGCCGGGCGGAGAAGCACCACGGCCAAGGGCGAGGCGAAGACTCCCGCCACCACCACCGCCCGGCGCACCAGGGCCGGCGCCAAGTAACGCGGGGCGCCTCGCGCGGTCCGCGCCCGCGGCACCGCGCGATCGGCGTGTGCTCGGCGCGCGCGATCATCGGCACGTTGTCACCGCACGATCGGACGCTGCGGCGCGCGCCCGAGGGACATGAGGCGGCATTCGGCGACATCCGTAGATATGCGGCGGCATCCGGCCGGACGGCCGGCGGGCGAGCAACAGGCGAGCGGTGCCGGCCGCTGCGCGGCGACCGGCACGGCCGACACGGGTCGGCCGGTGAACGATCCACGCGCGTGCCTTACCCGCGAACGCGAGGGACCCACGCGCCCGGCTGATCCGCATGCGCGATTGATCGGCGCATGGCCGACCACGGGTGACCGACCCGCGCCTGACCGACCCGCGCCTGACTGATCCTCGCGTGAGTCATGCCGCGCATGAGCGGTCCGCACCGCGACGGACCCGCGCTCAGAGGCACCGGCGCCTGAGCGATGCACGCGATGAGCGACCCGAGCGCATGCATGATGGGGCACGCTCCGGGCCCTGTCGCGGCCCGCGCGGGGGCCGTATCACGCCCGGGACTTCATGGTCGGCTTCATGATCGGGGACAACGGCGGATGCGCGTGATCGGGACGTGTATCCGCAACGGTCATCGACCGTTCACCGAACGGTAACCTGAACTACGCCGTTTTGGGAGGTTGGTGCGTCACTCTTCCCTAGAAGCCGATTTGTCCTACCGAGGTGTGAAGTGTCTGAGTTCCTCGCCGCCGTACTCTCCCGGGCGGCCATCATGGTCCTGGAGGCGCTGCTCGTGCGTCTCTTCCAGGCTCTTCTGACATCGACCTTCCGCATGCCGATGCCGCAGGCGGCCTGACCGGAGGCGTCCGCCATCGTCGCGGGCCGGCGCCGACCGGCCCGAAAACACGGGCCTTCCCCGGGACGACGCCCGTCGAGCCAGGCGAACAGCCCGGTGACCAACCCGGGGCGGACAGCCAGCGACCAGCCGGCGACCAGCCGACGATCAGACGACGATCAGACCGGCGAACAGCCGCTTGACTCGCCCCGCGAAGCCATCGCATCCCGCCGCCCGCCATCCCTGCGCTCGCGGATCGCTACGCTCCGCCACCTGCCGCTGCGTCCTGCCATCGGCCGAGCCCTGCCGACTGCTTCGCCCCGGTCGTCTGTTGCCGGGCTGCGATCGTCGCGCCAGGTGAACACCCGGTGAACGCGGAAGCCGGCCCCCCTTGGGGAGCCGGCCGTTCTCCACACCATCACGCACACCATCCGGCGGGGACGGGAGCGCCGGGAGATCATCCCCGGCTCGGCGGCCCCTCGCCCCCGGCGACGGTTGCCCACCCCTTCGTACGGGCCCCGTGGCGGCCTGTCGCCTCCTGCGGGATCGTCGCCCCCGGCGCGGGTCAGTCCTTGATGGAGTCCTTCACCTTGCCGGCGGCGTCCTTGATCTTCTCGCCGGCCTGCTTCATGTGGCTCTCGGACTGGTCGGCCCGGCCCTCGGCCTCAAGGCTCTCGTTGTCGGTGACCTTGCCGAGCCCCTCCTTGGCCTTGCCGACGACCTCTTCCGACTTGTTGCGGAACTTGTCCTCCGTGCTCATCCGGACACTCCTCTCGGTTCCAGAAGCTGACCAACCCCCCCTTTCCCCAGGTGAAGGGGCTAAACGCCGCACGGCGCGCCGCCGCCCACCCCGCAAACACAATCCCACCCAAACGGGAAAAAGTGACGAATCGGGCGTACGCTAGAAATAAGGACTACAGCACACACCTCTGAAGGGTGGTGTGACGTATGACACACGGTGCCGACATCGGGACGCATCCCGACATCATGCAGATGCGCGCTCGTTACGAGGCCGCCGCGGCGAATCCCGCCGCGCAGCTCGCCGATGGTCTCACGCTTCTGAGCGGTATGTATCTAGCGCTCTCACCGTGGATCGTCGGATTCAGCGGCACGCGGACTCCGCTTGCCGTGAACAACCTGATCACCGGCCTGGCCGTGGCGCTCCTGGCGATGGGGTACAGCTCGGCGTTCGGGCGCACCTACGGAATCTCCTGGGTCGCCCCGCTGCTCGGTATCTGGACCATCATCGCCCCCTGGGTGATCCGCGGAGGCATGGCGACCACGTCGACGATCGTCAGCAACGTGATCGTCGGCGCGCTCATCCTGCTCTTCGGCCTGGTGACCATGCGGTTCGGCATGATGGATCGCGGGCGGCCCGGCGGCTTCCGTACGGGATCGGCACATATGGGACCGGCCCACTGACCGGATCCCGAACCCCGGCGGCCTGCCCGCACCGGGCACCCGGCGCACAGGCGCGGCACCGCCGTCCCCGGGACGGCGGTGCCGCCGCGGCCGGCACGATGGCCGTCCTGTCACCGGCTCCCGTTACTCTCGTCTCGTCGGAGACGGAGAGGACGGTGACGGCGTGACGACAACGGCCCCCGTCGCGAGTCCGGTGGACTTCGCGACCTACGGCGACTACGGGATCAAGGCGGCGACGCGGCCGGACGGGTCGTTCGAGCGGCCCGTCTATCGGTTCCGCGACCGCGTGACGGCCGACGGAAGCAGCGGATATCCCGCCGAGCCCGGGCGATATCACCTGTACGTGTCGCTGGCCTGCCCGTGGGCCCACCGCTCGGTCATCGTCCGGGCGCTCCTCGGCCTAGAGGACGTCGTGTCGATGTCCGTGGTCGATCCCGTCCGCGACGGACGCGGGTGGGCGTTCCGCGAGGGCCCGGGCCACGGCCCCGACGAGCTCAACGGCTTCACGCTGCTGCGTGAGGCGTACGAGGCGACCGAGCCCGGCTACGACGGCCACGTGTCGGTGCCCGTGCTGTGGGACCGGCGCACCGGCCGGATCGTCAGCAACAACTTCCCCGACATCAGCCTCGACCTCGGCCAGGCGTTCGCGCGGTGGGCCAGGCCGGGCATCGACCTCTACCCGGAGGACCTCCGGGGTGACATCGACGCGCTCAACGAGCGCGTGTACGCCGACGTCAACAACGGCGTGTACAAGTGCGGCTTCGCCGAGAGCCAGGAGGCGTACGACACAGCCGTGACGACGTTGTTCACGACGCTCGACGAGCTCGACGAGCGCCTCGCCGGCGGCCGTTACCTGTTCGGCGACCGGCTCACCGAGGCCGACGTCCGCCTGTGGGTCACGCTGGCCCGGTTCGACACGGTCTACGTGACCCACTTCAAGGCGAACATCCGCCGCCTGGCCGACTATCCCAACCTCTGGCGCTACGCCCGGGACCTCTACGCGAACCCGGCCTTCGGCGGCACGACGAACTTCGACCACATCAAGCGGCACTACTACGACACCCACCCGAAGATCAATCCATTTCGGATCGTGCCCGCGGGTCCGGTCATCGACTGGAGCCTGTAGCTCACGCGGAGGGCAGCGCCTCGCACAGCCGGTCGAGCTCGTCCTCGGTGTCGTAGTAGTGCACCGAGGACCGCACGAGCGGGGGCAGATGACGTCGAGCCCGAGGCTCAGCGCGTATTCGGCCGCCACGCCGAGGCCGATCTTGCCGGCCCGCCGGACGGTCCGCAGGAAGGCGATCGCGTTGCCGGCGTACTCGGCCTGCGAGGTGAGGATGCGGTCGCTCGGCTTCCACGGCAGGGAGTAGAAGGCCATGTCCCAGGCGCGGGTGGCGTTCTCGACGAGGGCGATCTCGTCGCGGTCCGCGCCGACGAGCCCGGCCACCGCATCGTAGGTCCGCTCCGACCGGTCGAGGGCGGCGGCGGCCGCCTCGTAGCAGCCGATGCGCTCCTCCAGGCGCAGGTGATCCACCACGGCGTCGGTCACCTGCGCGGCGGCAGGGACGATCCGGCGCTGTTGAGGTGGACGACATGCTCGCATCCCGGCGTGTCCGCCCGCACCTGTCCGACGTCGATGGCCATGTGCAGCCCCCAAAAGACAGCGGAAGCCCTATTCTGTCGGAGATGTTAGCCACTCCACAGGGAGTGATGATCTTCGGCCGACGGCCCGTGGCGCTGCGCGACCCGGGCGGGTGCGGACGTCGGGACGGGACCCGACCTCGGTTTCGTGAATCGTCCATCGCATAATGAGGTATGAGCACCTCCTCCCCTGCGGGCGGCTGGACGTTCCTCACCAACCACGCGCACGTCCTGCTCGCGGTGTCCCGCGATCCCGACGCGCGGTTGCGGGACGTCGCCGAGTCGGTCGGCATCACCGAACGGGCGGCGCAGGCGATCGTCTCGGACCTGGAGGCGGCGGGCTACCTGCGCCGGGAGCGCGTGGGACGGCGCAACCATTACACGATCAACCCTGAGGCCCCGTTCCGTCACCCGGTCGAGCGGCACCGCCACATCGGCGAGTTCCTCGAGCTGTTCGGGTCCACGGTTGACATACGAAGCTGATTTCCTGAATACTTCAACATAGTTCGAGGGGGAGTACCCGGCTTCCTCAGCGTCGTCATCACGGCCGCCGCACAGGGCGTCCCGGCGCGGAGGGTCACCGCTGGCGGTGGCACGGGGAGACCGTCGACCTGCCTAGCCCGCCCACGCGGCGGTGAGGAGGTTGACGATGTCCGTACCCCTGTGGGTCTGGGCCGCGGTCCTGGCGGTCATCCTCGCCATGCTCGCCGTGGACCTGTTCGCCCATCGCCGGGCCCACGTGGTGGGCGTCCGTGAGGCGCTGGGCTGGTCGGGCGTGTGGATCACGCTGGGACTCGGCTTCGGGGCCGTGGTCTGGCTCGTCTGGGGGCCCGAGGCGGGCGGGGAATACCTGGCCGGTTATCTCATCGAGAAATCCCTGGCCGTCGACAACGTCTTCGTGATCGCGCTGCTGTTCTCGTACTTCGCGGTCCCCCGCGAGCTGCAGCATCGCGTGCTGTTCTTCGGCGTGCTCGGCGCGCTGGTCTTCCGCGCGGGGTTCATCGGCGCGGGCGCCGTCCTGCTCGAACACTTCCACTGGATCCTGTACGCCTTCGGGGCGTTCCTGCTCTACACCGGCGTGAAGATGGCCAGGCACTCGGCGATCGAGGTGCACCCCGACCGCAACCTGGTGCTGCGCGCGATGCGCCGGATCGTCCCCGTCACCGGCTCCTACCAGGGCCAGCGGTTCCTCGTACGGCAGGACGCGGACGGGCGGACGGGCGGCCGGTGGGCCGCGACGCCGCTGCTGGCCGTCCTGGTCGCGGTGGAGACCAGCGACATCGTCTTCGCCGTCGATTCGATTCCGGCGATCTTCGCCGTGACGTCGGAGCCGTTCCTCGTCTTCACCTCCAACGCGTTCGCGATCCTGGGGCTGCGGGCGATGTACTTCCTGCTGGCCGGGGCCATGCACCGGTTCGGCTATCTGCGGTTCGGCCTCGCGGCGATCCTCGTGTTCGTCGGCGCGAAGATGCTCCTGGCGGACGTGTACAAGATCCCCGTGTGGCTGTCGCTCGTGGTCATCTGCGCCTGCCTCGTGGCCGCCGTGGGCGCGAGCGCGTACCGGAACCGCCGCGAGGAGCGCGCGGGGACGGATCCGGCCGTCCCGGATCGCCGTTAGCGGACGTCCCCCTTCCGTCACCGGCCTCATACTGCCCGGACGGCAGGCCGTACGGCGCCTGAATCGATCTTCCGCTGCGGCGCGGGGATCTGTACTCTCCACACATGGCCGCGGCGGTGGAGGAGATGTCGACGGCGCCGGGGACGGCCGCATGATCGACGAGATCCTGCCCTCGTGGGTGGCGTCGGCCGAGAAGTTCGGCGACGTGCCGGAGGACACGCTGTTCCCGGAGGAGAGACCGCTCATCGCACGTGCCGTCGACCGGCGGCGGCGGGAGTTCGTCACCGGACGCCACTGCGCCCGGCTCGCGCTCGCCCGAATCGGCTTTGCGCCGGTGCCGATCCCGCGCGGCGAGCGAGGCGCCCCGATCTGGCCCGCAGGCACGGTCGGCAGCATCACGCACTGCTCGGGCTATCGCGCGGCGGCCGTCGCCTCCGCCGACGTCGCGCGCGCCGTCGGCATCGACGCGGAACCGCACGAACCCCTCCCGGACGGGGTCCTTCCCACGATCGCCTCCCCCGGGGAGATCGCCGCCCTCCGGGTGATGAGCGACGCGGACGGCGAGGTCTGCTGGGACCGGATCCTGTTCAGCGCCAAGGAGTCGGTCTACAAGGTGTGGTTCCCGCTGACCCGCCGCTGGCTCGACTTCTCCGAGGCGGTCGTGGACATCGAGCCCTCGGGCACGTTCCGCGCCCGGCTCCTGGCCGCGGACCCGGCCGTCGGGACGGACGTCCTGCCGGGCCGGTGGACGGTGCGCGGCGGGCACATCGCGACCTCCATCACCCTCCCCCGGCCCTGACGATCCCGCTATGAAGATACGGCTGTGACGACCTCGCTCTGACGACCCTGTTTTGACCACCCCGCTCTGACGACCCCGCTCTGACGACCCCGCTTTGTGGATCCGCACCTGGCGCGCCCGCGTGGTCTCCTGCCACCGCTCATCGCTCGGCGGTCGCTTCACGGGGTCACTTCACGGGGTCACTTCACGGGGTCACTTCACGATGGTCACTTCGCGCGGAAGTAGTGGCCCTTGTCGAGGTCGTCGATCAGCCCCGGCTGCACCGGCTGCCACCCCAGCAGTTCACGGGTCAGTGCGCTCGTCGCCGGGGAGTCGAGCCCGATCATGCCGCCCAGCCAGGAGAAGTGCTCGCCCGCCTCCAGCCATGTCAGTGACTGCCATCAACGTAGCACCGATGTCAGTCGCCGTCATCAGCCTAGGAGCCGAGGCATGGGTCGATGGGCCCGTGAACCATGAGCCGGAACGGCGGGCAGACGGCGCGCGCCGGCACGACCCGGTCGCGATGGGGGACGGCAGACCAGGGCCGAGGGCGTCAGGCGACGGCCTCCGGCAGGCAGAGGCCGAGCTGGCTGAAGAGCTCCAACTGGTCGTAATAGTCGCGGTCGCTGACGATCAGCCCGTTCTCGATGGTGCACAACCCCGCGCCGCGGACCGCGATGCGCTGGCCGGTCGCCTCCAGCATCGACCCACCAGGTAGCAGGAGCGGCCCGAGATGCGTACCGGTCATGACGTATTCGGAGACGGCCGAGACGGCCGGATCACACGCGGGGACCTTGCACCACGGTGTGATCTGCAGATCCGGGAATGCCTGCAGCAGGTGCTCGAAGTACCAGGCGATCTGTTCGCGTCCCTCGGCCGGGCCCACCGGCCCGACATAGACGGCGTCTCGGGCGAAATACTGCATTACTACTTCAATATCGTGATCGTTCAGAGCCGCGATCACCCGATCTTTGACCTCTCGAGCGGTGGCGATCATCTTCGCTCCCCTTGAATGCGACCATCACCGGCTCCTACGACACCACGGTAACGTGGCGCCTTCTGGCGGGCCCATACCGCCGTCGCCTGCGAGACGAACGGCAGGCTCGCGAGCCCGCGTGAGGCCGACCCGCCGTTTCTTCCGCCCGAAAGATCCCGGAGGACCTTTTCTCCCGCCCGAAATCGGCTCTAGTATCCGGAACATGACCTTGCTTCCGCTCGCTCCGCCGCGGGCGGTTCCCGGCGGCCCGCCGTCCGTCCACGCGATCCCCGTCGGCCGGGAGGCCCTATGACCAGGCAGTTCGCCGCCACCCGGGCCTCCGGCGAGGTGTACGCCCTCGGGGAGGGCCCCGTGTGGGACCCCGTCAGGCAGCGCCTGCTGTGGGTGGACATCAACGCGGGAGCCGTACACGAGGGACGGCTCGACCCCGAGACCGGCACGATCACCGCCACCGCCGCGCACACCTTCGGCGCGGCGGGCAACACGGCGGGCACCGCGGCGGGCACCGCGGCGGGCAACACGGCGGGCAACACGGCGGGCAACACGGCGGGCACCACGGCGGGCACCACGGCGGACGACACGGCGGGCACCACGGCGGGCACCACGGCGGGCAACACGGTGGGCGCGGTCGCCGTATCCGCCGACGGGCAGCTCGTCGTCGCCGAGCGCGAGGTCCTCACCCGGGTCGACGCCGCGGGCCGCCGCACCGAGCTGGCCCGGGTGCTGCCGCCCGGCGCGCCGAGCCGGCTCAACGACGGCGCCGTGGACCCGGCCGGGCGCTTCCTGATCGGCAGCATGGCGCTGGACGACCGGGAGGGCCAGGAGGTGCTGGCCCGCCTCGACGGCACGGACTGCGTCCTCCTCGATGAGGACCTGACCCTGTCGAACGGCCTGGCCTGGAGCCCCGAGGGCGACCGCCTCTACAGCATCGACAGCACGCCGCACGTGGTGTGGGAGCGTGACTACGACCCGGCCACCGGGCGGACCGGGCCGCGGCGGGAACTGTTCCGGCTCACCGGTGGCATGCCCGACGGAATGTGCGCCGACGCCGAGGGCAACCTGTGGATCGCGTTCTTCGGCGGCGGCCGGGTGGAGTGCCGCGATCCGGGCGGCCGCCTGCTCGCCGTGGTCGAGGTCGGCACGCCCAACGTCACCTGCCCCGCCTTCGCCGGGCCGGACCTCGACGTCCTCGTCATCACCACGTCCACCAACGACGTCGATGTGGCCGAACACCCCGGGTCCGGGCACCTGTTCACCGCCCGGGTGGGCGTACGCGGCCTGGCGACGCCCTACTGGGCTCCGCCGCGATGACGAATCCTCATCCTTCCCGAGGAGACACGACCTTGCCTCACCCCGGCATCGGCGCCGTCGCGCCCGTCCCCGGCGTCCGGTAGTGCGGGCACTGGTCATCACCGGCCCCGGCAGGGCCGAGGTCGTGGACGTCGAACCACCGGTCGCCGCGCCCGGGCAGGTGGTCGTCGACGTCGAGCGGGTCGGCGTCTGCGGCACCGACGTGGAGCTGTTCACCGGCGAGATGAGCTATCTGCACTCCGGCCACGCCTGGTATCCGCTGCGTCCGGGCCACGAGTGGTGCGGCGTCGTCACGGCACTCGGGGACGGCGTCGACCCCGGCTGGCTGGGCCGCCGGGTCACGGGCGACACCATGCTGGGCTGCGGGCGCTGCCGCTTCTGCGGTGACGGGCTGCAGCACGTCTGTCCCGACCGGGCGGAGATCGGCATCCGCCGGGGCTTCCCGGGGGCGCTGGCCGAGCGGCTCGCCGTACCGGCGGGGGCGCTGCATGCGCTGCCCGAGACGATCGACGCGACGCTGGGCGCGCTGGTCGAACCCGGCGGCAGCGCCCTGCGCGCCGTACGTGGGGTCGCCGTGCACCCCGGCGACCGGCTGCTGGTGCTGGGCACGGGCACGATCGGCCTGCTGGTCGCGCTGCTCGCGCGGGCCAGGGGCGCCGACGTGCACCTGATGGGCCGCGACGAGCCCACGCTCCGGCCGGCCCGCGACCTCGGCTTCGCGGGCGCGTGGACCCGCGCGTCACTGCCGTCACTACGGTGGGACGCCGTGGTCGACGCGTCCAACGCGGCGGACCTGCCGGCGCTCGCGCTCGACCTGGTCAGGCCCGCGGGCCGGGTAGTCTATGTCGGTCTCGCGGGGTCTCCCAGCCGCATCGACACCCGCGACCTCGCGCTCAGGGACGTCACCGCCGTCGGCGTGCTCAGCGGATCGGCCGGTCTGGCCGGGACCATCGAGGCGTACGCGGACGGGTCGGTCGACGCCCGCCCGCTCGTGGCCGCCACCGTCGGCCTGGACGACGCCGCCGGTGTGCTGGCGGGGCGCCGCCCGGCCGGCGCGGGCCCGGGCCCGAAGATCCACATCGACCCTCGGCGATAGAGGGGGCGCAGCGCCGCCCCGGACGGAAGCGTTCACATCATGAGCCTCATCCACGTGGATCCCCCCCACCGCATCGCCCCGGCGGACCCCGCCGTGCTGGCGGCGGTGGAGGCCGCCGTGCCGGCGATCACCCGGTCCCGGGTGAGCGACCGGCTGGGCATGGCCCACGACGCCTCGCACTACCTGCTGACGCCGCAGGCGGTCGTGGTGCCGGAAAGCGCCGCGCAGGTGGCGGCGCTGATGCGGGCCGGGTTGCCGCTGACCTTCCGCTCCGGCGGCACCAGCCTGTCCGGGCAGGGCGTCACGAGTCATCTGCTCGTCGACACCCGCCGCCACTTCAGGGGTGTCGAGGTGCTCGACGGCGGTGAGCGGGTGCGGGTGCAGCCCGGCGCCGTGCTGCGGCAGGTCAACGCCCGTCTGGCCGCGTACGGCCGCAGGCTGGGCCCCGACCCGGCCAGCGAGTCGGCGTGCACGATCGGCGGGGTCGTCGCCAACAACTCCAGCGGCATGACCTGCGGCACCCACGCCAACACCTATCGGACGCTGGAGTCGATGACGCTGGTGCTGCCCAGCGGCACCGTGATCGACACCGGCGCACCCGACGCCGACGCGCGCCTGCACGCCCTCGAACCCGACCTGGCCCAGGGGCTGGAACGGCTGCGCGACCGGATCCGCGGCAATCCGGACTCCGTACGCCGGGTCAAGGCGCAGTTCTCCATCAAGAACACCATGGGCTACGGCCTGAACAGCTTCCTCGATCACAACGGCCCGGCGCAGATCCTCGCCCACCTGGTCATCGGCAGTGAGGGCACGCTGGCGTTCGTCGCGGAGGCCGTGCTGCGGACGGTGCCGCTGCACCGCCTCGCCACGACCGGCCTGATCGTCTTCCCGACGCTGCGGGAGGCGATGGCCGCCGTGCCGGAGATCGTCACGGCCGGGCCCGCCGCCATCGAACTGCTCGACGCCGAATCGCTGCGGGTGGCCGCGACCGACCCGGGCGCCGACGACGTCCTGCGCACGCTGGAGGTGCGCGATCACGCGGCGCTGCTGGTGGAGTGGCAGGAGTCCGACCCCGAGCTGCTCGCCCGGCGCGAGCGGGAGGCCGGGCAGGTCTTCGCCGGGATGGATCTCGCCGCTCCGGCCCGGCTCAGCGGCGACAGCGCCGGCCGCGCGGCCCTGTGGCGCATCCGCAAGAACCTGTACGCCTCGGCCGCCGGGGCCCGGCCGTCCGGCACCACCGCGCTGCTGGAGGACGTCGCCGTCCCGGTGCCCACGCTGGCCGATCTCTGTGACGAGCTGTCCGAGCTGTTCGACCGCTACCGCTACGAGCGCAGCGTGATCTTCGGACACGCCAAGGACGGCAACCTGCACTTCATGCTCAACGAGCGCTTCGGCACCGATCTGGGGCGCTACGCCGACTTCACCGAAGACCTGGTGGACGCCGTGCTGTCGCGTGGCGGCACGCTCAAGGCCGAGCACGGCACCGGCCGGGTCATGGCCCCCTTCGTACGCCGCCAGTACGGCGAGGAGCTGTTCGAGGTGATGCGGGAGGTCAAACGGCTGTGCGACCCCGGCGGCACGCTCAACCCCGGCGTCGTGCTCACCGACGACCCCGAGGCGCACCTGCGTGACCTAAAGCCCGTCGCCACCGTCGAGCCCGAGGTCGACCGGTGCGTGGAGTGCGGCTACTGCGAACCGGTCTGCCCCAGCCGCGACCTGACCACCACACCGCGCCAGCGCATCGTGCTGCGCCGCGAGCTGGCCGCGGCCGAAGCGGCCGGCGACCACGCCCTCGCCCGGCAGCTTGAGGAGGAGTACGGCTACGACGCCATCGACACCTGCGCCGTGGACGGCATGTGCGCCACCGCCTGCCCCGTCCTGATCAACACCGGCGACCTCACCAAACGCCTGCGCGCCGAGCGGCACGGCCGCACCGCGCGGGCGGGCTGGAAGTCCGCAGCGAAGCACTGGGACGCGGTGACCCGGGCCATGGACCTCGCGATGGACATCGCCGCCGCGTCCCCGGCCCGGCTCGCCGAGGGCGCCGGCCGGGCCGCCCGCGCCGTCGTGAGCCCGGACGCCGTTCCCCAGTGGAGCCGCGACCTGCCGCGCGGCGGCACGCCCCGGCGCGCGGCGCCGCATCGCGAAGCCGACGCCGTCTACGTGCCGTCGTGCCTGAACACCATGTTCGCCCCCGCCGACGGCGGGCCCGGCGTCATGGCCGCGCTGCTGCGGCTGGCCGAGCGGGCCGGCCTGCGGCTGCACGTGCCGGAGGGCGTCGGCAGCCTGTGCTGCGGCACCCCGTGGTCCTCGAAGGGCTTCGGCGACGGCTATGAGGTCATGCGCCGCCGGGTGCGCGATGCGCTCCTGACCGCGACCGACGGCGGCAGGCTTCCGGTCGTCAGCGACGCCGCCTCGTGCACGGAGGGGTTCGAACGGCTGACCGCCGCGGGGTCCGGACCGGCCACCGGCGCGGCCTCGCCCGCCGTCCGGGTGCTCGACGCGGTGACCTTCGTGGCCGACCACGTGCTGCCGCGGCTGCCGCAGCCGCCGGAGGACCGCCGGCTGGCCTCGCTGGCCCTCCACCCGACCTGCTCGTCCACCCGGCTCGGTCTCGACGCGGCCATCGCCAAGATCGCCGGCGTGGTCGCGAAGCGGGTCGTCGTCCCGGACGGCTGGCAGTGCTGCGCCTTCGCCGGCGACCGTGGGCTGCTGCATCCCGAGCTGACCGCCTCCGCCACCCGCGCCGAGGCCGCCTCGGTGGCCGAGGGCGGCTTCGCCGCGCACGCGTCGGTCAACCGTACGTGCGAGATCGGCATGACCCGCGCCACCGGGAAGACCTATCACCACCTGCTCGAACTGCTCGACACGATCACCGCTTGAGGGGCGCTGAGGCCGTCTCCTGCCGAGGGCCCCGGACACCGGGGTCGCCCGCCGGGCGAGTATCGTCGCGGCCGGACATAACACACCAGATCGGACGGGAGTGTCGATGAAGTTCATGAAGGCCCGGGAGGTGCCGGGGCGGGTGGCCACGGGTGCGTACATCCTGCACTCCGGCCTGGAGAAGTGGAAGGGCGGCGACGAACAGGCCGCCGGGCTCCACGGCACGGCCGCCAACGCCTTTCCGTTCCTGAAGAACATCCCGCCGCGCCGGTTCCTCAAACTGCTGTCCGCGGCCGAGATCGCGACGGGCGTGGCTCTCCTGACGCCGTTCGTGCCCGCCGCGCTCGCCGGAGCCGCGCTCACCGGATTCTCCGGCAGCCTGGTCGCGCTCTACCTGCGTACGCCCGCGCTGCACAAGCCCGGCAGCATCTGGCCGACCCCGGCGGGCATCGGCATCAGCAAGGACGTGTGGATGCTGGGCGTCGGGCTCGGGCTGCTCGCCGACGCCGCGACCCGGCGGCGCGACGGCTGACCCGCCGCCCTCGGGGAAGCGCGTCAGAGCGCTCGCAGCGCGCGCCGCAGACGACTCACCAGCGTGAGGGGCTCGTCCTCCTCCGGCGCGGCGTCGTCGTCCGGCAGGTCGTACCAGTGCGTGTCGCCCGGGAACGGGTCCGGCTCCGCACCGGGCTCGTCCCCGGCGGCGGCGTCGTCCGGTGCCTCGAACGGCGGGAACTGCTCGGAAACGGCCACTGGTACGGTCCTCACGATGAAGCGGGCACGTCCCGGGGGACGCCTGCGAGAACTGTACGCGTAGCTTCGGGACAACTGCCCCGGTTCGTCCCCTCCGATGTTCGTCCCTGGCTACAGAAGATCCGCCGGGCGGGTATGGAGGATGCGGGCCAGCAGGGCGGTCATCTGCTCGCGCTCCGCGGGGCCGAGGCAGGCGAACCACTCCCGCTCCCTGCGGGTCTGCTCGGCGAATGCCTCACGCACGGCCGCCTCGCCCGCCTCGGTCAGCGCGACGACCACCGCGCGGCCGTCGTCGGGCACCGGTCGCCGTTCGACCAGGCCGCCGCGTTCGAGGGTGTTGACGGCGTTGGTCACCGCGGACCTCGACATGGCGGAGATCTCGGCGAGCCGTACGGGCTGGGTGGGGCCGAGCAGCCAGAGCTTGAACATCAGCCGGAAACCGGGCAGCGTCAGACCGCGCGGCCGGTGGATACGGGTCTCCAGGTCGGTGACCAGCACGTAGGCGAGCTGGAGCAGGTGATAGGCCAGCGCGAACGCCTCCGCGTCGGCCGGAGGCGACATCTCCGCCAGGCGCTCGCGCGCGTAGGCGGCGTACCGCAGGTCGGGTGGCGTGGCCGCGCCGGAATCCGGCCGGATGCCGGGCTCGCTGTCCATCGGTCAAGTCTTGCGCAGCCGCAGGAGTGCCGTGAATATTGTTTCGGCCATAACGACTTCTCCTCATTTCTCCCCGGAGGCCCACGTGCGCATCGTCATCGCCGGAGCAGGCATCGGCGGGCTGACCGCCGCGCTCAGCCTGCACGCGGCCGGGTTCGAAGACGTGACCGTGCACGAGGCCGCCCCCGAGATCCGGCCGCTGGGCGTCGGGATCAACCTCCTCCCCCACGCCGTACGGGAGCTGACCGAGCTGGGGCTGGCCGACCGGCTGGCGGAGATCGGCGTGGCCACGGCCGAACTGGCCTACTTCAACCGCTACGGCACGCCGATCTGGTCCGAGCCCCGGGGACTGGCCGCGGGCTACGCCTGGCCGCAATACTCCGTCCATCGCGGGACGCTCCAGATGCTCCTGCTGGAGGCGGTCGTCGAGCGGCTCGGCCCGGACTCCGTGCGGAGTGGCAGCAGGATCACCGGTCCCGGCGACGAGGACCTGCTGATCGGCGCGGACGGGATCCACTCGGCCGTGCGCGCCCATCTCTACCCCGATGAGGGTCCGCCGCCGTGGAACGGCCTGGTCCTGTGGCGGGGCGTCACCTACGGCGAGCCGTTCCTCACCGGCCGGTCCATGATCATGGCCGGTGACGGCACGCAGAAGTTCGTCGCCTACCCCATCGAGACCGGCGAACGCACACTGATCAACTGGATCGCGGAGCGGCCGCTGGACGGCGAGGCCCCCGACCGGGGGAACTGGAACCGCCCGGCCGACCTGACCGAGATCGGCAGGCACTTCGCCGACTGGCGCTTCGACTGGCTCGACGTGCCCGGGATCATCGCCGGGGCCGAGACCGCGTACGAGTACCCGATGGTCGACCGCGACCCCCTGCCCCGCTGGACCTTCGACGGCATCACGCTCCTCGGCGACGCGGCGCACGCCATGTATCCGATCGGCTCCAACGGCGCCTCCCAGGCGATCATCGACGCCCGCGTGCTGGCGTACGCCCTCGCCCAGGGCGACCTGGCGGCGTACGAGGAGCTGCGCCGGCCGGCCACCACGGCGCTTCAGCTGTCCAACCGCGAGATGGGCCCGGAGGTCGTCATGAAGCTCGCCCACGAGCGGGCGCCCGAAGGGTTCGACGACATCGATCAGGTCATCCCCCACGAGGAGCGGGCGGAGATCGCCGCCTCCTACAAGCGGACCGCCGGATTCGACCCCGCCTCGCTCAGCGAACGCCCCTCGTGGAGCGTAGATCGGAGTGCCGCCTCGTGAACCTCGAACCGCTCGCCACCTTCCACGTGGATCTCGATCCCGTGCTCGACCTCGGCGACTCGCACTGGGGCCACCGCCGTGTGGTCAACATCGTGGGCGGCACGTTCGACGGTCCCCGCCTGTCGGGAACCGTGCTGCCCGGCGGGGCCGACTGGCAGGTCGTCCACGCCGACGGCATGATCAGCATCGACACGCGCTACACGCTGCGCACCCACGACGGCGCGCACATCTACATCACCACCAGCGGAGTCAGGCACGGCTCCCCCGAGGTGCTCGACCGCCTCGGGCGCGGCGAAGACGTGGACCCGTCGGAGTACTACTTCCGGCTGTTCTGCCGCTTCGAGACGGGCGACGATCGATATCTGTGGCTCAACCGCACCCTCGCCGTGGCCTCGGCCGCCCGCGTGGCCACCGCCGTACGCTACGACGCCTACGCCCTGACCTGACCTGACCTCGTCCTGAGGAGCCCCATGCCGAAGCTCGACCGCTCCCCGTTTCCGGTCACCGTCGAGCACGACGTCCCGATGCCGATGCGGGACGGCACCGTCCTGCGCGGCTCCGTCCACCGGCCGGCCCACGGCGGCCCGTTCCCGGCGCTGCTCATGCGCACGCCGTACGGCGAGGACTCGCTGCGGACGGCGCCGGTGACGCCCGCGCTGCGGGCCGGGTTCGCGGTGGTGCTGCAGCACTGCCGGGGGCGCGGGAGCAGCGACGGCGAGTTCCGGCCGTGGGCGGACGAGGGCGCCGACGGCCACGACACGATCACCTGGATCACCGCGCAGCCCTGGTCGAACGGCGAGGTCGTCATGAGCGGCATGTCCTACCTCGCCGGGTGTGCCCTCCAGGCGGCGGCGACCCGCCCGCCGGGGCTGAAGGCCGTGGTCGCCTCCATGACGCCACACGACTTCCACGACGGCCTCAAATATCACGGCGGGGCCTTCGCCCTGGGCTCGGCACTCAACTGGGGTGCGCTGCAGGCGATGCTCAGCCTGCTGCACGCCGCCGAGGCGGGCGAGGACGCCGGCCCGGGTCTGGCCGTGGTCCTTCCCGTGCTGCACGACCAGGACGCCGCGGCACGCACCCTGCCGGTCGGCGACATCCCCGGCATCCCCTGGTGGCGCGACTGGACCTCGCACGTGGAACGCGACGCCTACTGGGAGGACCTGGCCGATACCCTGCGCCACGACCGCATCGAGGTGCCGGTCATGCACGTGGCGGGCTGGTTCGACCTGTTCCTCGGCGGGACGCTGGAAAACCACCGCCGTCTCGGTGGTCCTCTGGTCATCGGCCCCTGGTCCCACCTCGCGCCGGGCGCCGCGGGCACCGGGCGGCTGTTCTTCGGGGCCGCCGCCTCGGGGCAGGCGATCGGGCTGGAGCAGCGGGAGCTCGCGTTCCTGAAGGGCGAGGACACCGGCCCCGCCGTGAAGATCTTCGTGATGGGCGACGACGTCTGGCGGGACGAGGAGACCTGGCCGCTGGAGCGCGCCGTCGAGACCCCCTACTACCTGCACACCGGCGGGCTCCTCTCCCCCGAGCCTCCCTCGGCGTACGAGCCGGCGACCTTCACCTTCGACCCGCGCGACCCGGTCCCGACCGTCGGCGGCCCGACCCTGCTGGCCGATCCCACCAACGTCGGCCCGCAGGACCAGCGCGACGTGGAGCGGCGGCCCGACGTGCTCTGCTACTCGACCGAGGTGCTCGCCTCCGACGTCGAGGTGACGGGCCCGGTGTCGGTGACCCTGCACGCGGAGACCTCCGCCGCCTCGACCGACTGGACGGCCAAGCTCGTGGACGTCCATCCCGACGGCCGGGCGATGAGCGTGATCGACGGCATCGTCCGCGTCGCCGAGCCGTCCGGGACGTTCGTCATCGATCTGGTGGCCACCAGCCAGGTCTTCAAGGCCGGTCACCGGATCCGGGTGGAGATCTCCAGCTCCAACTTCCCCCGTTTCGACCGCAACCCCGGCACCGGCCGGAGCGCGGCGACCGAGGCGGACATGGTCGTCCAGCACCAGAAGGTCTTCCCCGACTCGTACATCACGCTGCCGATCGTCCCCCGCTGACCCCACTTCCCTGGGCCGGCCTCCCTGCCGTCGATCCGGTGGCGATCCCTTCGAGGAGATCCACGCCTCCGCCCCATCCGGCCGCCCGGAAGCCGTGGCAACCCGGATCAGCCTTCGGCCTTCGCCTTCACGGCCTGCGCCGTTCTCCCGGCCAGCCCGGCACTCTACAAGCATCATTCCGGCACGAGCGAGAACTTACGATCACCATCTGGCCTCCTCCTATGCCCAACACCTCATCGAGCCCGGCTTCTGCTCGCGGCTGATTCCGCTACGTTGCGACGCCCTGGCACAGTTGATCACGAACGTGCACAATGACCTCCGTGAAGGTGTACGTCGGGGTGACCGACGACAGGTGGTACCGCTTTCTGGCGGGACGTCCCGACCTGAGCGAGGTCAATTTCTGGCGGCCCTCCAGCGGACGGGAGTTCCGCGCGATCGACCACGGCGAGCCGTTCTTCTTCAAAACGCACCATCCGCACAACCGCGTGGTCGGCGGTGGGTTCTTCAGCGGCTTCGCGCCTCTCCGAGTGTCCGAGGCATGGGAGTTCTTCGGGCAGGGAAACGGCGCCGTGAGCCTGGGAGAACTGCGTCAGCAGGTGGGCAAATACCGCAGCCGACCGATGATGCTCGGCGAGGACCCGGTCATCGGCTGCGTCATCATCCGCGACGTCTTCTTCTATCCCGAGGATCGTGTCGCCGGACCACCGCCCGGCTTCGCTTCGAACATCGTGCAGGGCAAGAGCTACGACCTTGCCGTTCACCCTGCCGCTGGTTACTTCTACGATTTGCTGAACCGGGCCGGGATCGGCGGGGACGTCGACCTGTCCGAGCCGTGGCATCGCGACGGGCCCGTCTTCGGCGACCCCAGGATGGCTCCACGAAGGCTCGGTCAGCAGGCGTTCCAGGCCGTCGTCCTCCATGCATACGAACGGCGTTGCGCGATCACCGGTGACCGGATCAGGCCGGTCCTGCAGGCCGCACACATCCGTCCGGTCACGAAGGGCGGCGAGCACCGGTTGGACAACGGGCTCCTGCTCCGCTCGGACGTGCACACGCTCTTCGACCGCGGTTATCTGGCGGTCGACCCCGAGCATCGGTTACTGGTCAGCCCGCGCCTGCGCGAGGAGTTCGGCAACGGCGAGGAGTTCTACCGGCGGGCCGGGCAGGAAATCGCGGTCCCCGACCGGCCCCGCGACCGGCCGAACCGGGAATCCATCGAGTGGCATCTCGACGAAGTCTTCCTCCGTACGTAGGCCCGCCCGACACCCGGCTCGGCGGGGTCACGACAACCCAGCCGGGCCGGGTCAGGAGATGTCGCCGAGCAGCTCGTCGGAGGAGTCAACCGTGGCAGCTGCCCGGAGCCGGGAATTCAGACGATCGAAATCGTGGCATTTCCGGATCCGCTCGGAAAAGTCGTCGGACACCTCGATACCCCGGGCCGACAGGACCGTCAGGATCGCCTCCGCCTTACCTTCAGCTATGCCTTCGGCCTTGCCCTTGGCGATGTTCTCGCGGGCCCAGTCGCTGAGGTATTCGTAAGTCTCGCTCTTCAAGTGCTCCTCCAAGTGATCCCAGACCTCTCGAGGCAGCGCCGCACGAACCATGTCAGCGTACATACCCCCAGGTCCCGGTCGAGATTGTGCAGCGCGGCGAACAGGGCGTTGAGGATCTCGGGGCCCTCCGGCGTGGCGGCGTGGTGGATCGCCGAGAGCACCGCGAGCTCGATGTCCTCGGCCGCCTGACCGGGATCGGTGATGACCGGCACCTCGTTGGTGCCCGCGACCAGCGGCTTGAGGACCAGACCGGGGTGGCCGAGTTCGATCGGGCGGGCGCACCAGCGGGCGACCGACGCCTCGGGGCACACCACCAGCAGGATGACCGGGCATTCGAGGCGGCTGCTACCGCAGCAGCAGAGGATCGTTGGCCGCCCGGGCGGGCGAGAAGGGCTCGGACGCTGAATATGACGGCATGCCCGCCTTCATCGGTTGCTCGTTCACCAGCGGATGAAGTCCGGCGGGACGTGGTCCACCAGCCAGACGCCGTTGGCACTCACCCGGAAGTGATGCCCCGCCGCGTACATAGCGCCCGCGTCGACCACGAGCACGACCGGCTTCCCCCTGCGTGCGCCGACCCGGGTGGCGGTCTCCCGGTCCGGCGACAGGTGGACGTGATGGCGGGCCATCGGCCGCAGCCCCTCCACGCGGATCGGCTCGACGTTCCGGGCGACCGTGCCGTGGTAGAGGACCGGAGGCGGCTCGGCCACCGGCAGGTCGAGGTCGACGGGCACCGAGTGCCCCTGGCTGGCGCGGATGCGATCACCCCCGATCACGTATCGCCGTTTGTCGTTGCCGGCGACCACCTGCTCCAGCTCGGCACGCGAGATCGGGAACCCGTTCGAGGCCGCCGCCGTCAGCAGCACGTCGATGTCCACCCAGCCGTGCGCGTCGAGTTCGATGCCGATGCGCTCGGGCTGGTGGCGCAGGTGCTTGGCGAGGTACTTCGAGACCCGCACCAGCCGCTGTTCGTCCACACCTTCCTCCAGTCCCCGGCGTCTAGATCACCCTATGGTGTCGGTCATGGACTGGGTCGAGCGTTTCGCGAACCTCCGCCGCTGCACGCTGCGGGGCGAACGGGCAGGCCTGCACGGGTTCCCCACGCCGGTCTCGACTCTGTCGACACGAGCCACATCGAGTGGCACGGCCGCCAGGTCTTCCGGACCCCGGCACGGCAGGGATAGCCGATAGGCTTCAGGCCCTATGGACAGCTCGATCCTGGAGAAGGTCCGCGAACTGCGCGGACAGGGCAACTCCCCCAAGCAGATCGCCCGGGCCCTGGGCATGGCGCCTGCGGCGGTCGCGCCGTACATCAGGGCGGTGGCCGAGCAGACGGGCGGGCAGGCCGCCGAACCCGAAGTCGCGGGGTGCTGGATCAACGCGGGCTGGAGCGAGGGGCTGACCATCCCGGACACGACCGGCTGGGCGGACGACGCCCCGGACGGCCAGGAGACGGCGGGCACGGTGAGCGTCATCGTGGCGCGCAAGCACGGCTGGGACAAGCTGTCGGTCTGCGCCTACCTCGTCGACGTCTACTGCCTCGGCGTCAAGCACGCCCTGGGCCCCGACGTGATGAACGAAGTGGAGCTGCACCGCTTCCTCACCAGGTATTTCCGGATCTACCCGCGGGGCCGGCGGGAGGCGCCGCTCGATTTGGTGCGGCACCTCGTCTTCGGCGCGGTCGACTACGCCCGCGATCTCGGCTTCGAGCCGACGGCGGACTTCGCCGCGACGGCCGGCCACCTCGGCACCTGGGACGAGAAGTCGGCCATCACGTTCGGCAAGGACGGCAAGCCCCTCTATCTCGCGGGCCCGGACGACGACGTCAGGCACGTGGTGAAGACGCTGGAGCGGCGGGTCGGCCCGCCGCCCAACTTCGACTTCTTCGCCCCGATGCCCGAGTCGCAGATCTCCCTGGGCGGTCACCGGCTCGCCTGACGCCGGAGGACACGAGGAGCCGCCCGCGCTCCCGGGCCGCCGGTCGCCCTGGCGGCCCGGGGAGGTGGCACTCGCTCATCTGTGCGCGAACAGGCGGTCCGCCGTACGTCCCGGCGTGCCAGACTGCGAGGCATGGCAGCATCGGGCCGACCAGTGGTCATCGACATCCGGACGCGCCGGGCCGCCGAGGAGCGCGGCAAAGCGACTCCCGACGGCTCTGACCCGTTGCTGCGCACGGTGTATGGGGAGATCCTCCGCGACGAGCGGCTGGACCAGGACCGCACACTCGACGACGTGGCGCATGCGGTGGGCATGTCGAAGCAGTATCTGTCGGAGGTCGAGCGCGGCCGCAAGGAGCCGTCGTCGGAGATGCTGCACTCGGTGTGCGACGCGCTCGGGTTGCCGATCGAGCACCTGCTCACCCGTGCCGTCCGGCGGATCACGGCGTCGCGGCGGATCGCGACCGGCAGGCCGTCCGGCACGCCACGGGTGGAGCTGTTGGCGGCGTGAGCGCTACGACGGCTCGCGAGCGCTGATCACCTCGTCGGCCAGGCCGTACTCGACGGCCTCTCGGGCGGTGAAGATGCGGTCGCGGTCGGTGTCCTCGCGCAGCCGCGCGACCTCCACCCCGGTGTGGCGGCTGAGGATCTCCTCGGTCTGCGCGCGCACGCGCAGCACCTCGGCCGCCTGCAGGGTCAGGTCGGAGATGGTGCCCTGCCCCTGCGTGGACGGCTGGTGGAGCAGCACGCGGGAGTGGCCGAGCATGAAACGCCGCCCGGGGGCGCCGGCGGCGAAGAGCACCGCGGCGGCGGAGGCCGCCTGGCCCATGCAGTACGTCGCGACCTTCGCGCGGATGAACTGCATGGTGTCGTAGATCGCGAGCATCGCGGTCGACGAGCCGCCCGGGGAGTTGATGTACAGGTTGATCTCCTGGTCCGGGCTCTCCGCCTCCAGGTGCAGCAACTGTGCCATCACGACGTTGGCGACGCCGTCGTCGATCTCCGTGCCGAGGAAGATGATCCGCTCGTTGAGCAGCCGGCTGAAGATGTCGAACGACCGCTCCCCCACCGGGGTCTTCTCGACCACGTACGGAATCGTGTACTGGCTCATGACGTGAACCCCATCCGGTTGGAAACGGCGTACGGCGCGATGGCCTGGAAGGAGTCGACGATCGAGTCGATGATCCCGTAGTCGCGGGCCTGCTCGGGGGTGAACCAGCGGTCCCGGTCGCTGTCGGCGGCGATCTCCTCGATCGTGCGGCCCGTCTCCGCGGCGAGGATCTCCTCGGACTGCCGTTTCATGTACTTGAGGTTCTCTGCCTGGATGGAGATGTCGATCGCCGTGCCGCCGATGCCGGCCGACGGCTGGTGCATCATGATCCGGCTGTGCGCGAGGCTGATCCGCTTGCCGTGCGTGCCGGACGCCAGCAGCACCTGGCCCATGCTCGCCGCCATCCCCAGCGCGACGGTGACGACGTCGTTCGGCACCAGCTTCATCGTGTCGTAGATCGCCAGCCCGGCCAGCACCGACCCTCCCGGCGAATTGATGTAGAGGATGATGTCGCTTTCGGGGTCCGCCGAGGCGAGCAGCACCATCTCGGCGCACGCCCGCTCGGCCATCTCGTCGTCGACCTCTCCGGTCAGCAGCAGGGTCCGTTGCTGGAACAGCCTTTCGTTCAGCCGATCCCGGTAACTCGTGCTCGGTGAAACACTCATGGCGCAGTTGTATCCGCCGCGACCCCGCTACCTGTCGATATGTCTGCTGAGGGCAGACCGGATGGTGCGCGAGCGGGCGGCGGGCTGGTGACCTGAACGCCTTCGGCGCATCCCGGCGTACGGCGGGCGGGCGGCCTGACGACCAGGCCGCCGACCGCGGCCACCGCCGATCACTCCCGCGCCCGGCCGCGTACGGGAGGCGGGCACGTGCGACCCGCCTCTGTCCCGATGGATCCCCCCCACCGGGCTCCCGGTCATGGCCCGGGAAACCCCGGCGGCCGGTCAGCGGGCCTGGCCCGGCGCTCCGGGCCGGGTCATCGGCCGGACGCGGTCGCCTTGGGCGAGGCGCCGGCGGACGGCGACGCGGGCGCCTCGGGGGACGCGGACCCCGATGGCGTGGCCGAACTCGTGGCCTCCGGCTTGGCCGGTCCTATGACCGAAGAGGACGGTTGCGGCGAGGCGTTCGCGACCGGCGTCACCGTGTCCGGCGTTCCGGAGGAGACGAAGACCAGCACTCCCGTCGCGACGGCCACCACCGCCACCACTCCGGCGGCCGCATACATGATCTTGCGCCTGAGCCGCCTGCGCTGCTCGCGCCGCCTGGCTTCCTCGCGCCGCATCGCGGCGCGCATGCGCTTCACCTTTCGCTGTGACATGGGCACTCCCGAGACCGCTCCCCGAGACGTCGTCGCGGGTCACCATAGCCGCGGGCGCGTAACGCGGATCTAAAACCCGCTCGCGCCGTTCGGCCCCCTGTCGCGGCACCCGCCGTACGGCGGGTAGTCTCCGCCGCGTGGCGCTGGATCGTCGCACCCGTGTTTTCCACGATGGTGAGCACGGACCAGTTGGTCGCAGGCAACCTCCACGACACGGGAGCCCCATTGAGCAACACCCTGCCCTCGGCCGCCACCCCACCGCCCTTCGACCCGGAGCTGGCCGCGGCCCTCGCCGTGCTGGGCGAGTCCATGCCGTCGTCGCTGACCCCGGACATGATCCCGCTCATGCGGGCGGCGATGGCGGACGGCCCCAGCCTCCCCGACGAGGCGCTCACCCGTGACGGCGCCTTCGAGGTGGAGGAGCGGGCGGTGCCGGGCCCGCCCGGCGCACCCGACGTTTCGCTGCTCGTCTGCCGTCCGGCGGGCGCCACCATCCCGCTCGCCGCGATCTACCACACGCACGGCGGCGGGATGATCATCGGCGACAACCGCGTGGGCGTCGACGGCGTGCTCGACTGGGCTCAGGAGCTCCAGCTCGTCGTCGTGTCGGTGGAATACCGGCTGGCGCCGGAGCACCCCCATCCCGCGCCGATCGAGGACTGCTACGCGGGCCTGGCGTGGACCGCCGCCCACGCCGCCGAGCTGGGCATCGACCCGGAGCGGATCATCGTCGCCGGGGCGAGCGCCGGTGGCGGGCTGGCCGCGGCGCTGGCGCTCATGGCCCGTGATCGCGGCGGTCCCGCCCTGGCGGGCCAGATGCTCATGTGCCCCATGCTCGACGACCGCAACGACACCCCGTCGTCGCACCAGATGGCCGGGCTCGGCGTCTGGGACCGCACCGCGAACGAGACCGGCTGGACCGCCCTGCTCGGCGCGGCCCGTGGCGGCCCCGGCGTCTCGCCGTACGCGGCCCCGGCCCGCGCCACCGACCTGTCCGGGCTGCCGCCCGCCTTCATCGACGTCGGCTCGGCCGAGACCTTCCGCGACGAGGACGTCGCGTACGCCGGCGCCATCTGGCGGGCGGGCGGCAGCGCCGAGCTGCACGTGTGGCCGGGCGGGTTCCACGGCTTCGACATGATGGCGCCGCAGGCGGCCGTCTCGCAGGACGCCCGGGCCGCCCGCCTGCGCTGGCTGCGCCGCGTGCTCGGCAGCTGAGCTGTCCGGGGGCACGGGATGCGCGACCTCGTCGGACGGCTGTCGGCGCTCGACCCGGACGCCGGGGCGGCGGTGCAGGTCATCGCCTACTTCGACCGGCTGGTGGAGACACGGGCGGGGCTGGAGGCGATCGTCCGCGGCGCCGCCGTCCTGGCGGGCTGCCCGGCCTGCCTGACCGACTCCGAGCGCGGCGTCCACGTGCGTGTGCTCCCCGACGGAGCCCGCACGGACGCCGGTCCGCCGCCGGATCCCGCCTGGCCCCGCATCGCCGTGCCCGGCGGGGCGGCCGTCCTGTGGCTGGAGCGCCCGGCGCCGCCGGGGCCGGTCGGGGCGATGGTGCTCGAACGGGCCGCGGCGGCGGCGCGGGGCGTGCTCGACCGGACCCGGGGCCGTGCCCCGGCCCACCAGGACAGGGACGACCCGGCCCTCGTCGAGGTGCTGCTCGACCCCGCCGCTCCCCCGGCCGCGCGATCGCTCGCCGCCCGCGCGCTGGGCCTGCCCGGTGACGTCCCCGTACGAGCGGTCGCCCTGGAGGGCGGCGTGGCCCGCGTCGGGCCGGCCCATCACCCGCTGCCCGAGGGGGTCAGGGCGGGTGTCGGCCCGGCGGTGACCCTGCCCGACCTGCCGCGCTCGTGGGCGCTCGCCCGTACGGCGCTGCGGCTGGCGGCCGAGGGGACCCCGCAGGATCCTGGGCCGCGAGTGGTCCACTCCGACGACCTGGGCGGGCTGGCGGTCCTCGCGGCGGCCGTCCCGCCCGGCGCCGCGCCCCACCCCGACGTCCGCGCGCTCGAACGCGCCGGGTCCGAGGCGCCGTGGATGCTCGCGACCCTGTACGCCGCCGCCTACGCACCCAGCCTGCGCGCCGCCGCGGCGGAGCTGACGGTGCATCACTCGACGCTGCAGGACCGGCTCGCGCACGCCGAGCCGCTCCTCGGGTGGACGGTGCGCGATCCCCAGGGGCGGCTGCGTCTTCAGCTCGCCTTCGCGCTGCGCCGCCTGCACCGCGACGCGGGCTCGCCATGAGAGGCCGATCTTCTGGTGCGACCGGGCGTGGCCGGGAGCGGCGTCGCGGCCGGCGTCGGTGCTCCGTCACCCTTCCGGGCTTCGCGGCGGCCGGGCGGCGTGGCCGTCGTCAGCCGCCGAGGGCGGCGGACTCCTCTTCCTCGATGCTGCGGTTCCACTCCCGCTTGGAGGACTGCCAGCCGTCCTCGTCACGGCCCCGCCGCCAGTAGCCGGAGATCGACAACCGCTCCAGCGGCAGGCCGCGCTCCACGCGCAGATATCGGCGCAGTTCCTTGACGAAGTTCGCCTCGCCGTGGACGAAGGCGTGCACGACGCCCTCGGGGAACTCCAGCTCCCGCACCGCCCGCACCAGCGCCTCGCCCACCTGCGCGCCGTGGCGGTGCAGCCACACGATCTCCGCGTCGCCCTCCGTGTGCAGCTTCTGCTCCTCTTCCGGGCCCTCGACCTCCACGAACACCCGGGCCGGCGCCCCCGCCGGGAGGCGCTCCAGTGCGGCGCCGATCGCCGGGAGCGCGCTCTCGTCCCCGGCCAGCAGGTGCCAGTCGGCCTGCGCGCTCGGCGCGTACGCCCCGCCGGGGCCCAGGAAGCGGATCTCGTCGCCCGGCCGGGCCCGCAATGCCCAGGGCCCGGCCAGTCCCTCGTCCCCGTGGTAGACGAAGTCGATGGTCAGCTCCCGCGCCTGCGGGTCCCAGGCCCGCACCGTGTACGTCCGGGTCTTCGGCCACTGGTCGCGCGGCAGCTCGGCGCGGATCACCGCCATGTCGAACGGCTCCGGGTAGGCCACTCCCGGCAGCGGGAACAGCAGTTTCACGTAGTGGTCGGCGAACTCGCCCGCCTCGAAACCGGCGAGCCCCTCACCGCCGAGCACCACCCGGATCATGTGCGGGGTCAGCCGCTCGGTGCGCTCCACCACGCCGGTGGTCGCCCGGGGTGCGCGCCGCGCCGGTTCGGTCGTCGCCATGGACGTTCCCTTCGTCAGATTATTAGGTAAGCCTAACCTCATCCTGTGACATCGTCACCGTGCCGGGCCCGCGTCCGACGCCGGCGGCGACCTCGTCAGGGCCCTGACCACGGCCGCGGACCGGTACGGCCCCGGCGCCGATGCACACGAAACCGGCCGCCGCCGCGGCGGTCCGCGGGTCGCCGCCCCGTACGGCCTGCTGGGCCTCGGCGAGGGCGGCGGCGGGCGGGCGCCCGGCGGCCAGCCGTTCGTGGAAGGCCACCATGACGGGCATCGTCGCCGCGTCGGGGATCGGCAGCACCGAGGCGACGAGCTGCGACGCGCCACGGGCGAGGAACGCCACGGCGAGGCCCATCAGTTCGTCGCCGGTGCGCACCACGGAACGGCCGCTGTCGCAGGCGGCGAGCACGAGCGTGTGCGGCACCCGCGGCAGCCGTTCCACGTCGTAGGCCATCAGCGGCCCGTCCGCGAGGGCGATGCCGGAGAACAGCGGGTTGTCCGCCGACAGGTGGCCGTGCGCCGCGAGATGCGCGAGCCCGGCCCGCGCCAGGGCGGCCGAGACCGCCTCGACCGACGCCGCGGCTCCGGCGAGCACGGTGCCGCCGTGGATCGCGCCGACCGCCGCCGCCTCGGGCCCCGCGGCCGGCAGCCGCGGGCCCGCCACCGCGACCACTCCTCCCCCGGCCACGGCGCCATCACCATGGCCGTCGCCGTCCGCTCCGGTCGCCGCCGCGAGGCGGGTCCGCGCGAGGTGCCACAGCGTCGCGGACGGCGCTACGGTCACGGGCCGTCCCGCGCACGACGGCAGGAGGGACCACGGCAGGCTGTGCAGCGGTCCGGTGGGCACCACGACGAGCGGGCGGTCGCCGATCTCGGTCAGCGGCCCGAGCAGCAGGGCGTCGAGCCGGGCGGCCGCGGCGTCCGACAGCGCGGCGGACGCGGCCAGCGCCTCGGGCCGGGCGTCCGGGCGCGCGTCGCGCCGCACCGCGAACGTCAGCCGCTCGATCAGGTCGGCCGCCCCGGCCGTCGTCCCGAGGCGGCGGACGCTCACGCGGCCGTCGACCACGGTGAGCACGTGCAGGTCGGCGCCCCGGCGGACGTACTCGACCAGCGCCCACGCGCCGAGCGAGGCGGCGAGGTCCCGGGGCGTGACCGGCGCCGCGGGCGTGTTGCCGGGAGTGCCGCCGAGCCGGCGGCTGTGGTCGCGGATGCGCCGTTCCAGGTCGGCCTGCCGGGCCAGCAGCGGAGCGGGCGCCGCCGCCTGACCGGCCAGGTCCCTCGTGACCGAGCGCAGCCGGGCCAGCAGCGCGGTCAGCACCGGGTCGTCCGGCGGACGGACCGGCGCGGCCGGCAGGCGGCTGGCCCGGGCGCGCTCCGACCACTCCAGGAGGCCGTCGGGGCGACCGGCCTCGAAGGCCACCTCCAGTCCCAGCGCCACCAGGTCGGCCCGGTGCGCCGCCGCGTGCACCCGCAGGTCGGTGGCCCCCATCGCCGAGGCGTGCTCGTCCAGGACCCGCAGGCCCGTCCGTACGGCGGCGAGCACGCCGCGCGCGTCCCCCTCGGCCCGTCGTTGCAGCGCCCGTGCGTACCAGCCGCGCGCCCGGACGAGCGCCGGTCCCCGGGATCGGGACGCCGCCGCGGCCCGGCTCAGGTAATCGGCGGCCACGTCCGCCGTCCGGGAGCGCCGCTCGGCGGCAGGCTCCGCTCCCGCCCGCGCGTCTCCGGAGCGCTCGGGCGCTCCGTCGTCCCTGTCCCTCCGTACGTCGTGCCGGACGCGGCGCCCGGCGGTCACCTGGGCGGCCACGATCGCGGCGTCCAGCGCCGCCGCGGGCCATCCCGCCGCGTCCAGGGTCGCGACCATGACGTCGATGACCGCCGTCGGGACGCGCGGCCGGAGACCGGCGGCACGCTGCGCGGACAGAACGGATAACCGGGCCAGTTCCGTCCATTCCCGCCGTCCTTGGGCGCGGAAGCGGCGCAACGCGGCGCGGGCGTGGCCCAGCGCGGCGGCCGGATCGCCGGACAGGATCTCGGCCTGCGCGAGCAGCACCTGCACCTCGGGCACCTTGAGCGAACGGCGCTCGCGGCGGTAGGCGTCCACCGCGCGGGCGGCGGCCGCCTTCGCCTCTGCCGTGAGTCCCACCGACAGCAGCAGCTCGGCCCGGTCCTGGTGCAGCGTGCCCAGCTGGGCGCCGTGCGCGCCGATGATGCGCTCGGCCCGGTCGAGGTGGCGCAGCGCGGCCGGCACGTCGCCCCGCAGCGTCTCCATGAGACCGAGGTTGTTGGCGATCAGGCCGATCGTCAGCGGGCGGCCGAGCGTGCGTGCCAGCGTCTCCGCCTCCAGCAGGTCGCGCTCGGCCGCGGCGAAGGCGTGCCGGTCGGAGTGGACGAGGGCCCGGTTGATCAGCATCCGCTGCACGCCGAGCAGGTCGGCGTGGTGGCGCAGCACCTGCAGCGCCACCTCGAACTCGGCGAACGACTCGTCGAGGCGGCCCATCACGTGCAGCACGATCGCGCGCTGCGCGCGGGCACGTGCGGCCGCAATGCCGGTCAGATCGGGCAGGGCGGCGTCGATCTCGCGGAGCGCGGCCTGCGGCCTGCCCCGTTGCAGGATCGCGAAGGCGAGCTTGTATCGCGCCTCGGCGGTCAGGTCGGCTCGACCGGCCCGTGCGCCCCATGCGGCGGCGCGGCTCAGGTGCCTGATGGCGTTGTCGAGCTCTCCCACGTGCAGGAGCGCGTGCCCCCAGGCGCGTTCTGCCGTGGACGCCGCCACGGCGTGACCCGCGCGGGCCGCGCGCCGGGCGGCCCTCTCGGCCGCAGGAAGGCCCGAGACGGGGTCGCGGTCGACGGCGGCCAGCGCCGCCTCCGCCTCTGCCGCCTCCGCCTCTGCCGGCACCGCGTCGGCCGACACCACGTCAGTCGGCACCACGTCAGTCGGCACCACGTCGGCCGGCACCACGTCGGCCGGCACCGTGTCGATCGGCACCGTGTCGATCGGCACTGCGTCGGCCGGCACTGCGTCGGCCGGCTCCAGCGAGCCCGGTGACTCCGGCGACGCGTCCACGCGCGTGCCCACGGCCTCCGTCCCCGCCTCTGCTCCAACCCGCTCCCCGGCCTGTGCCTCGGCTCTGGCCGCTGATCCGGCTGCCGATCTATCCGGTAAACCGCCGCTGTCGCCGTCGCCGGGGCCGGCGGAGGCGCGACCTGGAGCGTTCCCGAGAACCCTTGCGCCCGGCGGCGTTTCCTGCGTTGGATGTATCACGGCCAGGCCCTCGTGGTTCCGTCTGAGGCAGTTCGCGTTCCGGAAAAGTCATGACCCCGGGAAGGACACTATCCAGATGCCAGTCGACGCGGGCACCACATCGCACCAACCGGACCAACTCATCGTCGACCTCCTGCATCTGGAGGCCGTCGAGCGCATGCTGGACGACTTCGGCATCGTCCACGCCGCCCTCGCGCCCGACGACCGGGACGAGCTCCTCGGGCTGGCCCGGCTGCGCGATCTCAGGGACGCCGACGACGATCCCGTCGAGGTCGGCGAGCTCCTCGCACTGCTGCGGGAGAAGGCGGCCGCCGACCGTGGCGGATGGGTGCCGACGATCGGCAAGAACCGGGTCGTGGACGCGGTGATCGGAGACGGCCACAAACCCATGTCGCTGCCGGACGGCGCGATCCAGGAGAGCGGCCACAAGCCCATGCACCTGGTGAGCGGCGGGTTCTCCACTCTCGGGCACAAGCCCATGTCCCCCGGCGCGCTCGGCGTGCTGGGGCACAAGCCGATGGACGGCGGGCAGCCGGAACCCGCCGGCCCCGCCGACCTGCCGCAGCCGGTCGCCGGGCACGAGGACGCCGGGCGCGGCGTGCGGGTCGGCGTGGTCGACACGCCGCTCGCGCCTGCGCGGCCGGGTACGGCGGAGCACCCGCTGCCGTACCGCTCGGGGCACTCGGCGTTCGTGCGCAGCCTCATCCAGCGGGAGGCGCCGGCCGCGGAGCTGTCCGTCGAGGGGGTCCTCGACGCCCGCACGGGACGGGCCGACTCCTGGGACACTGCCCGGGCCATGCTGCGGCTGACGGACGCCTTCCAGCCCGACATCCTCAACCTCTCCCTCGGCTGCTTCACGCTGTCCGGGGGGCCGCCGCTGGTCATCGCCCGCGCGATCGAGCGGCTCGCCCCGCGGGTGCTGGTCGTGGCCGCCGCGGGCAACCACGGCGCGCTCCCCCATCTCAGCTCCGGGCGCAGCCGGCGCTCGGCCTGCTGGCCTGCCGCCGTCCCACCCGTCGTCGCGGTCGGCGCGTACGGCACGGCGGACGGGCGCCCGGTCATGCCCGGCTGGAGCCCGGACCTCCCGTGGGTGACGTGCCTGGCGCCCGGGGTGGGGGTCGTGGGCGCGTACCTCACCGGGGAGGTCGACATCGACGGCGTCCACCAGACCTTTCAGGGCCACGCCCGGTGGAGCGGCACCTCCTTCTCGGCCGCCCTCGTCAGCGGCGCGGTCGCCGCTCGCACGATCCCGGGCTCGGTGACGCCCCGGCAGGCGCTGGACAAGCTCCTGGCCGAGGCCGGCGAGGTCCGGCCCTATCCGCTGGAGGACTGACCGGGCATGCGTGACGATCCGGTCGTCGTCGCCCTCGTGCTCCGGGCGCGCGAGGGCGACGCCGCGGCGTGGGACGCCATCGTCGAGCGGTACGCGCCGCTGCTCTGGGGCGTGTGCGCTCGTTATGGCGTGACCGGCAGCGACGCGGACGACGTCGCGGGCGGCGTCTGGCTGCGGCTGGTGGAGCGCCTCGACACCCTGCACGAGCCGGCCGCTCTGCCCGGCTGGCTCGTCCGCACCACCCAGCGGCAGTGCCTGCAACTGCTGCGCGCCCGGAAGCGGCAGGTTCCGGTGGACGCCCCCGAGCCTGGCGCCCACCGGAAGGAGGACGACGGCGTGGACGGCGAGATACTGGTGGCCGAGCGGCGGCACGCCCTGCGCATGGCCTTCGCCGAGCTGCCGGACCGGTGCCGGGAGCTGCTGAGCATGCTGTTCGCCGAACCGCCGGCCTCGTACGCCGAGGTCAGCGCCACGCTCGGCGTGCCGGTGGGGGCGATCGGCCCCAACCGCGGGCGTTGCCTCGACAGGCTGCGCAGGAGCCGTGCGCTGGCCGCCCTCGAACTGGCCTGAGGAGTGTCCGACAAATGCTGCTTGTCGCGAGCGGGGATCCAGGTGGATGCATCGCAAGGCGGAGGAGGAGCCGATAACAGCGTTATCGGCGACGACGGCAACGCAGCGAGGCGCCGCCTGGGCCACGCGCGGTAGGGCCATGATCTGTCAGACACGACCAAGATGCATCGACGTGGACGGGGACGACGGCGTGACGGACACACCGAGCTGGTGGGAAGACGACGACCGGCTGATCGAGGAGCTGGGGCACGCGATGCGCGAGGCCCGGGTGCCCGAGTCCTTCGTACGCGCCGGGAAGGCGGCCTTCGCATGGCGGACCGCCGACGCCGAACTGGCCGAGCTGTGGTTCGACTCCCTGCTTTCGGCGCGGGAACCTGCGGGCCTGCGCGACGAGACGCGGCCGGACGGCTCGGGGCCGCGCGTGCTGACGTTCGCCGCCGGGGAGTTGTCCATCGAGGCCGAGATCCACCCCGACGCGGTGCGCGGGCAGCTCGTCCCCGCGCAGCCCGGCGCGGTCCTCGTGCGGGACGACGACGGCCCCGTACGGGAGGTCCCGGTCGACGAGGTCGGCTGGTTCGTGATCGAGCCGGTCCCGGCGCGGCGCTTCCGGCTGCACGTGCGAACGTCCGCCGGAGCGGCCGTCATCACCGGCTGGATCGACCCCCGGCCATAGCCGGCCCCGCAGGCCCCGGCCGGACGCCCCGCCCACCGGCCGGATCGCGCCCCGGCCGTAGCCGGCCGCGGCCCACCCCGGCCCGGCCGCGCCGCTCGCGGCGCCACCGCGATCCCACCGCGATCCCAGCGCAATCCCACCGCGTCCCCACAGCGGCCCCACCGCGGACTGCCGGAGAACGCCGGGAAATTCGCGGGGATTCGCTGTATCACCGGGCTCCTGACTCCATCCGTCGTGCGACAGACCACCGCGTCAGCGGTGACGTACGCACCGGAAGGACCAGGATCGTGAGCGATCCCGCACGCGCGATGAGCAAGGAAGACGCCTACGCCGAGCTGCTCGACCTGCAGTCGGGCGACGTGATCAGGCTGGAGGGGGCGGGCGGCCCCGAGAGGGTGAGCCTGGACGGCTGGGACGGCGAGCAGCCCCAGGACGGCAACGTCGCCGGAGTCGTCGTCCGCTACCTGTCGTCGGGCACGGTGACGTTCGGGCAGCCCAGCCACCCGGCGGCGCCCGACCGGCTCGACCCCCGCAACGCGCTCGCCCTGGTGCGGCTGTGCCAGTGGCTGAAGGACACCTACAACGTCGTCGAGTTCTACCACCTCGGCATCTCCGGGGGCGGCGTCGACAGCCAGGGCCGCCCGCGCACCGACTGCCACGGCCAGGGCCGCGCGGTCGACTTCGTCGGCGTCAAGGCCGTCGCCGAGGACGGCGAGGAGTGGACGCTCACCGTCAACGACGACTGGGGGACCGTCTCGACCGCCGCGACCCCCGGCGGGAACTGGCCGCCGGGCACCGGGTCCGGCACGTTCTACCGGCTCGACGACGAGGACGCCGACCCGTTCACGCGCGACTTCTGGCGCGCCGTGTACGAGTTCATCGCCTCGGAGTGGCAGGACCGCACCGACGGCCCCGACGGGCTGGACACGCCCACGTCGATCGGCGAGCGCAGCTTCGTCATGCACCCCGACCACCCGGCCACCGCCCCGGGGACGGCGCACGGCCGGGAGGCCCACAAGAACCACATCCACATGCAGATCGGCGTCACAGGAACGGCGGTCTGAGCATGCGCAACCTCACCTTCTGCGACATCCGGTTGCACCCCTCGACGGTGGAGTCCGCCTTCGAGGAGGCCATGACCGGCGACGTCATGCCGGGCGCGGGCGTCCTGCCGCACCCACCCGGCACGCTGTTCGTACGCAGCCTCTATCGCGAGGCCGGCTACGGGTTCCCGCCGGCGTACCGGTGCGTCGTGCACACGGCCCTGGTGAGCGACACCGGGTTCTTCGGCATGCGCCCCCGGATCGCCCGGCTCGGCGCCGACACCAAGGAGCCGCGCCTGCGGCCCGTCGCGGGCGCGGTGCCGGACGACGAGACGGCGCTGGGCGTGCTGCGGGCCCGCGACGGCCACTCGCTGGTGATGGCCGCCGTCCATCTCCCCCTGCGGATGATCCAGGAGGCGTTCGAGAAGGAGCTGGTGGCCGCGCTCGAAGAGGAGGTCACCGAGCCGTCCCGGGTCAGCGCGGTGTCCGGGGCGATCTGGACGCGCGACGACGAAGCCGTCCACGGCCGGGTCGAGTATCTCGTCGCCGCGACGGGCGACTTCGCCGAGCTGCGGCTGCGGCCCCGGACGGTCGAGCGGATCGAGGCGGCAGGCGGCAGGCTGGTCGAGTCGCGCGGGTTCCGTCACGTCGGCACGGTGTTCGCCGACGCGGTCGTCGGCGGGGTGGCGGGCGACCCCGCGCCTCCGGCCGGGGGGTGACGGCCATGGAGAAGCTCTGCGGGTTCGTCGCCCCGTCCGGGGTGAAGGCGTACTTCTTCACCGGCGAGCGCTACATCCGCTATGACGTCGAGGCCGACGGCGCCGACGAGGGCTACCCGCTGGCGATCGCCGACCAATGGCCCGGCCTGTTCGAGGCGGACATCGACGCCGCCCTGCCGTGGAGCGACGGCTCGGTCTTCTTCTTCCGCGGCGACCAGTGCCTGGCGTACGACATCGAGAACGGGGTCGTGCTGGACGGGCCGCGGCCGATCGCCGAGATGTGGCCGGGACTGTTCGATCTCGGCATCGACGCCGCGATCCTGTGGGGCAGCGGCAACGCCTACTTCTTCTCCGGGGAGGAATACCAGGTCTTCGACGGCGCGAGCGGCAAGATCGACCCGGAGGCCAGGCCGATCGCCGGCGACTGGCCTGGAGCGTTCCCACGGATCGACACGGCGCTGTGGTGGCCCAGCGGCAACCCGTACGTCTTCTCGGGGAGCGAGTACGCGAGGCTCGACCCCGAGGACGGCTCGGTGGCCGAGGGCTTCCCCCGGCCCGTCGAGGAGGACTGGCGGGGGCTGCCCATCGGGCCGGTGGCGGGGGACGTTCCCGAGCCTGCCGGGCCGGCCGGCTCGGCGCGCTCGGTCAGGGACTTCTTCCCCGAGTTCAGCGCCCCGCTGGAGGGCCGGGTGCCCTACCTCTACCAGGACGTCAAGGGCCTGGTCACCACGGGCGTCGGCAACCTCGTCGACTCTCCGGAGGAGGCGGCCGCCCTGCCGTTCGTGCACGCGGCCACCGGGCGGCCCGCCACCCGCGCGGAGATCGAGGCCGAGTGGCACCGGATCAAGAACGAGCCCGGCCTCGCGAAGAAGGGCCACCTGGCGGCCAAGGCCATCCACACCCTGGAGCTGCCCGACGCGGCGATCGACGAGCTCGTCCGCAAGCGGTTCGACGTCAACGAGGCCCGGATGTCGGCCTTCTTCCCCGGGTGGGCGGACTGGCCCGCCGACGCCCGGCTCGGGGCGCACAGCATCGCCTGGACCGGCTCGTTCTTCCCCACCCGCTGGCCGGGCTTCACCGCCGCCGCGAACGCGGGCCGGTGGGAGGAGGCTGCGGCCCAGTCCCACCTGCGGGAGGACGGCAACCCCGGCATCGCCCCGCGAAACCGGGCGAATCTCCGGTTGTTCCGCAACGCGGCCGCCGTGGTCGCCCGCGGGCTCGACCGATCCCGCATCTACTACCCCGCCGCTCTGTGAGCGGCGTCCCCACACTGTTCAGGAGCCAGCGATGGTGAACCCAGCAGGACCGATCATGGCCGGCGGCTTCGAGACCGTCACCCTCAACGAGGCCGGCGTCGAATACTCCCTCGTCTTCCTCCCCGACAAGCACAACGACGAGCTCCAGGCCCAGGGGTCCAACCCCGTCTTCTACTGGCTGCCGGAGCGGATGCGCCTGGCGCGCAAGTCGAACGGCGACCTCAGACTCAGTTTCCTGCATTTCGTCGGCGTGCAGGACGGCCAGACCAACATCGGCGTGGCCCCCGGGCAGACCCGGGAGACCTCGGGCGGGGTGCTCAGCTTCGCGATGACCGGCGCGCCGCCCGAGGGCGTCCTGCGGGACGCGCACAAGCAGATCCTGGAACGGATGCAGCAGGGCAGCCGGGACCGGTTCTGGCAGGTCAAACCGGGCGTGGCCGACCGGTCCACGATCGCCGACATCCGGCCGATCCCGATCAGGAGCTCCACGCTGCGACTGATGATCACCGACCAGGACGGCACGCAGGGCGGCAACGCGGGCGACCCGTTCTTCGTCACCGCCCAGGGCGCCGGGCCCGGCAGCCTGATCCCCACCGCCGAGCACCCGTTCGTCGTCAACCTCGGCACGTTCGCGGCGGCGCAGGTGGAGCAGGGGCTGCTGGGCACCGAGGTGCCCATCGCGGTGACGGCCGACCTCACCCTGCCGCTGTGGGCGCCGATCACGCGGCTGCACATGACCGCCAACTGGGAGCGGGTGTTCAGCCACTTCACGGCCCAGGCCGGCGCGAGCTGGTGGTGGAGCTCGGCCGACCTCAAGGCCACCTGGAACACGCTGCGGATGAACGGCGACATCAAGGTCGAGCTGGAGATGGACCGGACCATCCCCGGCGCGGACAACAAGGAGGCGATGGTCACCAAGTACATCGACATGCTCGTGGCGATGTGGCTGGACCAGGCGAAACAGGTCATCTTCCAGCCGATGCCGGAGGTCCAGGACCCGGGCCCGCCCAAGCCCGGCGGGCTGCTCAATCTCTTCGGCTGGGGCTTCGGCGCGGGGTTCAGCCTCAACTTCCGCCGTGACCGGGTGGAGATCGCCAACTCCTTCACGTTCGAGGTCGACGAGATGTACGCGCAGCCGAGCACGATGGGCGGCAATGTGGACGGCGTGGCCGACCTGCTGGCCGCCCACCCGGAGCTCAAGAGCCGCTACCTGCGCACGCTCTACCTGGACAACTGGGACCGCAAGATCACCACGGTCTGCCGGCCCGTGATCAAGTGGCCCGACCCGGACCACGGCGTGAGCGGCGACCCGGTGAAGTTCGCGAGCGTCCAGATCGGCTACCCCAGTGTGAACGGCGAGATCGCGTGGTCGGCCCACGACTTCCTGCCGCCGCGGCGCCCGCAGGAGGTCGACGCGACGACCAGCGTGCAGGGCGAGGGCGCCCCCGTCGGGGAGACCACCCCGCTCGCCCCCGCCTCCTCGCCGACCCTCGTCTACGCAAGCGGCTCGACCAGCGAGGTGTTCTTCGCCCGGCAGACCCAGAAGAAGGCGGAGGAGGTCACCGGCGCGCCGGAGGGGTGGCGTCCGGACAAGGTGTTCGTCCGGCGCACCATCCAGTTCGACGAGGCGCCGTCCGCCCTCGACGACCGGTTCACCCGGATCATGGTCGAGGCCAACGAGGTGAATCTCGACCCGGGCCCGTTCGGCACCCTCACCGACAGCCTGAACGTGGCCGTGCGAGCCGACAACGCCGGCGTGCTCGTGCTCACCCCGATCACGATCAACATCGATCTGACGGCGAGCAACCAGATCGTCGAGGTGCAGGTGCAGGCCAAGGGCGAGAGCCCCGACGGCGGCGAACGCCCGATCGTGACGTTCACCTTCACCATGGCCGACACCGGGGAGCACTACAAGGAGCGCCGGTTCGCGCTCTACACGGGGCAGCCGGGACGGCCGCCGGGATACCGCTACCGGGCGCGCGTGATCATCAAGGGCACGCTGTTCGAGGACGGGGAGGAGTGGATCGGGCCCTGGACAGACGGCGAGGGCAGCGGCGACCTGCCCGTACGGGTGCCGAAGAAGACCGCTCCGGGCGTCACCGTCGTGAGCCAGGTCTGACCGCGATGAACACACCAGGATTCCCGGCCGACGAGCCGGGTCCCCGCATCAGGGCGGCCGACGGGGGTGAGCCCCTGCTGCCCGACTCGCAACTGGGCCCGCCCTGGTGGGCGCCCGCTCCGGAGCTCGTGCCCGCCTCCGCGGGCACGTTCCGGTTCCTGTTCCGCGTCACCGGTCACGACGACGAGGGATCGCCCGTCCTCAGCGCGACGGTCACCACCGTGCTGCGCTTCCCCCCGCCGCCCGCCGGTGCCCGGACCGTCCCGTGGACGGACGTGAGCGTACGGCTGCGCATCCCGTTCGTTGACGCCGACACCGGCCGGCCTGCCTCCACCGAGCTCCCGATCGACGTTGACGTGCGCGACGACGTCGTCCACTGCCGGGCCGAGATCAGCGGAGCCGTGGCCAGGGCCGCGTACGGCGCGCTGAGCACGCCGGGCTTCCAGCCGGGCGACGGGGCGGGGCTGATCGTCAGCACGAGCTTCGTCGGCGTGCAGGAGACGCTCGCGGCGTGGGCCGTCTCCACGATGGTCCACGCCGAGCCGGAGCGTCTGGAGATCGTGCCGGTCCAGGGATGGCCGATCGAGGATCCGCCCCGCGAGGAGCACCCGATCCCCGAGGAGCATCCGAACTGGTCGGACGTGGTGATCACCGAGGTTCGCGTCCCCGGCGAGGTCATGATCGCCGGGCGGGGCGCCATCCGGCCGGCCGAGGTGTCGCCGCTGCTCACGGAGTCGGTGCTCAGGGAGTCGGTGCTCAGGGATTCGGCGATCACTGATTCCGCGCTCGCGGACACGGCGGTGGCGGGGCGGGCCTTCCTGGCGGCCTCGCCGGCCGAGGAGGCGTCGCTGGAGCCCTTGGCGGAGATCCCCGTGGAGTCCCTGGCGGAGGCCCCGGTCGAGGCGACGGCGGAGGCCCCGGCGGAGGCGACGGCGGAGGATCTGCCGGCCCTGTCGGCCCTCGCCCGGATGCCGCTCCCCCTGCCGCCCACCGGCCGGCGCCTGGTGCTCCGCGACGACCTCAAGGGACGACTCGACGGACGCCTCCTCCGCGGGTGGCCGGGCGGACGGCTCCTCGGCGGAATCTCCACCGGCCCCGTGGGAACGGGCGTGATCCCAACGTACCCCCCGTCGTTCACCATGGACATGGGCGTGACCGTGACCCGCTCGCACCGCCTGCCGCTGCTGGTGCCGTGCCGGGACGACCCCGGCCTCTACCGGCAGGACGTCGGAAGCGGCGAGCCCGTGATCGTCGGCTGCCAGGACGCCTTCCAGCTCGGCCGCGCCCCGGCCCGGCGGTTCGCGCCGGCTCCGCGCCTGGACCGCGACCACCGATACTCGGTGTGGGAGTCGCTCCAGCAGCCGGCCACCTACCTCGTCGTGCCCTCCCACTATCGGGTGGCCCGCGACGTGGTCGGCCGTCCCCAGCTGGAATGGCTGCAGGTGTTCGACGCCACCGTGGACGCGGGCCTGCCGTGCCGGCTGCAGGCCCGGTGCGTGCCCGATCTGTCGGCGGCCGAGCTCGCCGAGCTGGAGTCGCTGCTGCGTGCGGACGCCGGCGGGCGCGACGTCCGCATGCTGCTTCCGACGTCCCCCTCGGTGGGGTCCACCGGGGTGTCGGTGCGGTCGAGCACGCTGGAGGGCGGCCTGCGCGCCGTCCTGGACGACGACGCGATCCGGCTGGCGCTGCAGGTGGACTACGACGACGCGGTCGTGGTGGTCACCCAGTTGCGCGGCGGCGAAGCGGTCTCGCAGATCGTCTTCGACACCGGCGACTCCTCCACCTCGATCGCGACCACCGTGCACCTGGACGTGGACGAGCTGGCCGGCCCATACCCGGCCGGGCCCGTACGGGTCACCGCGACCGGACTGCGCAACGACGCCGACACGGCGGCCACGGTCACGGCCCTCTGGGTGCGGCGGGTAGTCGGGGGCTGGGAGCGGGTCCCGCTCGACCCACCGGTGCAGGTCCCCGCGCACGGGGACGTCGTGCTGCCCGCCGCCGTCCGGGACGGGGCGGTCGCGCCGCAGGCGCTGCTCGACCCCGCGGACCCCGCCCATCTGGTCGTCCGCAACGTCTACCTGGAGAACCTGCACACGGCCGTGCTGATCCGCCGGGACGTGGACCTGCGGGCCGCGGGCATCTCCGGCGTGGGGCTGGTCTTCGCGGTGTCCGGCATCGAGGTGGCGCGGGCCGTCCTGCCCGCGGACGCGCCCACGCTCGAGGTCACCCTGGTGCAGCCGCTGGTCGCCGACCGTGCGACGTTCGACCGGAAGGTCGCCGTGTCCGTCACGCTCACGCGGGACGACGGCACCGTACGGCCGTCGCCGAACGGCCCGGTGATCATCGACCTCGCGGCCGGCGTGATCGTCCGGCTGTCCCGGCTCATGGAGGGGTGACGGCGGGCCGGAGGCGCGCGAGGATGCCGAGCGCGTCCTCCGACGCGCTTCCCGGTTCGGCCTGGCAGACGACGAGCTGCTGGCCCGGGGCGCTGTTGGCCGTGAACATCTCGTAGGAGAACGTCAACTCGCCGACCAGCGGGTGATAGTAGTGCTTACGGTCCACGTCCCGGGGCAGGACGTCGTGGCGAGCCCACATCCGTACGAAATCCCTGCTCTGGTCGGACAGCTCGTCCACCAGCAGGGGCAGGAACGGGTCCTCGGGGTCGGCGCCGGCGATGGCGCGCAGTTGCGCCACCTTCGTCGTCGCCGCCGCCTCCCATTCCACGAAGAAGGCGCGTGCCTGCGGGCTGAGGAGACACATGCGCAGGAAGTTGTCGTTGTGGTCGAGACCCTGGCAGAGGGTGTCGGCCAGCCGGTTGGTCGCGAGCACGTCCATCCAGCGGCCGAGGATGAACGCCGGGGCGGCGTCGCACATCCGGAGCAGGTGCAGCAGGCGGCGGCTGACCTGCTCCTCCCGGCAGGGCGGCCGGGGCCGGGGCCTCGGGTAGGCGAGCTCGTAGAGGTGCTCGGTGGCGGCGTCGTCGAGGCGCAGCGCCCGGGCGAGCGCGTTGAGGACCTGCTCGGACGGACGGCGTTCCCTGCCCTGCTCCAGCCGCGCGTAGTAGTCGTTGCTGACGCCGGCGAGCATGGCCACCTCTTCCCTGCGCAGTCCGGGGGTACGGCGGCGGCCCATTCGCACCAGCCCGGCGTCCTCCAGGCTGACGGCCTCGCGGCGAGCCCGGAGGAAGTCTCCCAGAAGTCGCTTACGGTCCACTTTTTCACCGTACGTCACTTATGATGAGTTTTTAGGAAATTTGTCCCCAATTGGGGTAGTGTTGAGCCTGTCACCGATCGTCCGACAGATCACGTTCGGATAAACGGAGCGCTCGCCCCGGCCCACCAGGGCGATCGACTTTGGGTGGTTGTGCCACACCCAGGATGAACACATTTAGGAAGACCACAGCCTTATCCATGTGATGTGGACCACCCTGGCAGACGATGGCCACGTGCATGGAACTACGGCTCCCCGCTGCAACATGGGATCTCCTCCGACCTCCGAAGGATCAATCAGGGTGCGTTCCGAGAGCGGGGAGCCCGGGCTGCCTCCCGGAAAGAGCCCTCTCGTGCGAAACACCCTGAATCCTGTCTGCGTCCCCTTGGCGCTGGCCGAATTCACCGAAGCGCACCGCCGGCGGATCGTCGACGCGCTGCTGGCCATATCGATCCTCTGTTTCACCATCCCGCCGACGCTCCTGGGTCTGTCCTTCTCCCCGTGGGGCCCGGTCCCGCAATGGATCGAGATCGTCATCGAGGTCATCACCGCGGGCGCCTTGCTGATACGCCGGCGCACCGGACTGCCCATGATCGTCACTTCGGCTCTCTGCGCAGTGACCACCGGACAGATCGTGCCCATGGCCTTCGCCGCATACTCGATGACGGCCGACAGCAAGATCCGCAAGTGGCAGCTGGTGACCCTGCCTCTGATCATGACCGCCGCAGCCGTCGACTACGTGGACCCCAAGACGGACGACGTCCTCTACCTCTGCGTGGTGCGCGCGCTGGTGTTCATCTTCATGCCCGCACTGGTCGGCACGTGGGTGCGCGGCTACCGCGGCATGATCTCGGAGTTGCGGGCCGAGGTGCGGGACCGCGAAGAGCAGGCGGCAGTCCGGGAGCGCCGCAAGATCGCACGAGAACTGCACGACACCGTGACGCACGCGGTCACCGTGATGGTCCTCAACGCGGGGATCATCCGCGACGACGCGGACCCCGAGACCGGCAGGATCGCCACGACCATCGAGGACAAGGGCGTGCAGGCCCTCGCCGAGCTGCGCGAGCTGCTCGCGGTGCTCCGGCGCGAGGACGGGTCCCGGATGACGGCGGGGGCCAAGGCGATCCCTTCCCTCGTGGAAGAGGCGGCCGCCACAGGCACGCGGGTCAGTCTCGACTACCACCTGCCGGATATCGGCCTGCCCGCCCAGATCGGGCTCGCCTGCTACCGGGTCGTGCAGGAAGGGCTGAGCAATGTCAGGAAGCACGCTCCCGGGTCCCTGGTGCGCGTCACCTGCGAGGCCCGCGACGGCGTCGTGACCGTCTCGGTCGTGAACGGCAGGGATGAAGGCCGGGCGAGGATGTCCCTCCAGCGCCTGCTTCCCCCATCGGGGTTCGGCCTGGCCGGGCTCGAAGAGCGCATCGCCATTCTGGACGGCCGGTTGGAGAGAAAGGGGACGCCTGACGGCGGCTTCATGCTGGTGGCGCGCATCCCCTTCCACCCCGCCGGCGCTCAGGCGGCCGACGACCTTGCCTACGACCCTGCCGACGCCGACGAGGCTGCGGACGGCGAGAGCGCGTGAGCCGTGCGCGGCCCACGCGGCGGCGCCTCACCGCGTTCTCGCCCGCCCACGATGGATCCCGCACGGGCCACCGCCGGCAGCGATTGCCGGACGCCGCCTGAGCCGCTCGTCTCGTCCGTCGCACGTGGGCTCGCGCGAGCGGACAAGGTCGCCTACAACAGGTGCGCGACCATCTCGGCGAACTCCTCGGGGGCGACGATCCGCACGCCCAGGGACTCGGCCTTGGCCCGCTTGGATCCCGCGTTGTCTCCCGCGACGACCAACGAGGTCTTCGCGGAAACGCTGGACGAGGCCCGGCCTCCGGCCCGTTCGACGAGCTCGTTCATCTCGTTGCGGGACAACGCCGCCAGGCGCCCGCTCATCGCGCCGGTGACCACGACCGTCATCCCGGTCAGCGGCAGCGCACCCTGCTCCTGATCATCCGGAGCCGGGATGGTCGTGCCGCCCACGTCACCGGCCACCGCCGCCACACCGGGCTCGACCATGTTCACCCCGGCACGGACGAGCTTGTCGATGAGGTCGCCCAGCTCGGCCAGCTCGGCGACGATCACGGGCGCCTTCTCCGGGCCGATGCCGTCCACCTGCTGGAGCGCCTCGGCGTCGGCCGCGCGGATGGCCTCCATCGTGCCGAAGTGCCGGGCGATGCGGCGGCTCATCGAGCGCCCCGTCCCCCTGACCCCGAGCGCGCAGAACACCCGGCTCAGCGGCCTCGTCCTGGCCCTGTCGATGGCGGCCAGGAGGTTGTCGGTGGACACCTCCCCCATCCGCTCCAGGTCAAGCAGCTGCTCGCGGGTGAGGAAGAACAGGTCGCCGAAGTCGGCGATCAAGGCGGCGTCCAGCATCTGCTGGATGCGGTTGTCGGCCAGCCCCTCCACGTCGAGCTGGTCGCGGCCGACCGCGTATCGGATCGAGGCGATCGCACGGCAGTCGCGGCCTCGCACGCATCTCCACCGCTCCTGGGAGGTGTCGATCTCGCCTTCGCAGGCCGGGCACACCTCGGGGAACACGATGGGCTGCTCGTCGCCGGTGCGCAGGTGCACCACCGGGGACTCCACTCTCGGGATCACGTCGCCCGCCTTGTAGACGACCACGCTGTCCCCCAGCATCAGCCCACGCCGCCCGATGTCCGCGGGGTTGTGCAGCGTCGCGTACGTCACGACGGAGCCGTCCAGCTCCACCGGCTCCAGAACCGCGCGCGGGGCGATCACACCGGTGCGCCCGGTGTTCCACTCCACGCCGAGCAGCTTCGTGATCTTCTGCACGGCGGGCAGCTTGTAGGCGATCGCCCACCGCGGCGCCCGCGAGCCGGACCCGGCCTGCGCCTGGTCGGCCGCGTCATCCGCCTTGATCACGATGCCGTCGATCCCGAACGGCAGCTCCGGCCGCGCGGCCGCGATCTCCTCGACCCGCCGCTGCACCTGCTCCACACTCGTCGCGACGATCCCGGCGACCGCGGTCTCGGCCGTGGTCTGCACCCCCTGACCGGCGACCCAGTCCATCACCTGGCTGTGCGGCGACTCCCGCAGCCGCGTCGCGAGGCCGGAGGTGTCGTCGGGCAGCGGCAGCGCCCCATACCCGAAGAACGTCAGCTCGCATACGTACGGCCGGTCCTGCGCCCGCAGCGTGCCCGCGGCGGCGCTGCGCGGGTTCGCGAACGTCGTCCCGTCGTGCGCCTGCCGTTTCGCGCACGCCTCCTCGAACTGCCGCGCGGTCATCATCACCTCGCCGCGCAGCTCCACCGTGACCGGGTCGGCCAGCCGCCCGGGCAGGCCGACGATCGTGCCGATCGCGTGGGAGACGTCCTCGCCCGCGCTCCCGTCGCCGCGGGTGACCAGCTGGACGAGGCGGCCGTCACGATAACGGGCGGCGATCGCCAGCCCGTCCAGCTTCGGCTCCACCGACCACGCGGTCACCGGACGGCCCAGCCGGCGCTCCAGCGAGGCCGCCCAGCTCGCGAGCTCCTCCGGCCCGAACACGTTGTCGAGGCTGAGCATGGGCACGATGTGCGGGACATCGCCCACGACTCCGGCGACCTTGCCCGTCGGCGACTCCTCCAGCACCTGATCGGGGTGGGCCCTCTCGTAGGCGGCGATGCCGCGGACGAGCCTGTCGTAGGCGTCGTCGTCCAACGAGGAGGTTCCGTCGCCGTAGTAGGCCGCTGCCGCGTCGGCCGCCAGCCGTACCGCCTCGGCGTAGGCGACCTCGTCGGGGATCGCGTCGATCGGGGGCGCTTCAGTCATGCGGTCATCGTGCCAAGCGGCTCCGACAAAAACGCCCGCCTCCGCCGCGCGTCCGATGTCATCTGTCCTGCTCGTTCGCGGCCCGCGCCGCGATCAGCGAATCGAGCGACGCGCGGACCCCGTCGATCAGTGTCCGGCTGCGGTCGAGTGCGGCCTGCAGGCCGGTCGCGGGAGGCGAGCCGGCGCTCTGGTGCAGGACGACGCCGAGGACCAGCCACGTACGGCCGGCGGCCTCGGCCTCGGCCGCCCACATCAGCGCACCCCCGGCCGGCGTGGTGGAACCGGTCTTGAGGCCGATCACGCCCGACCTGCCCAGCAGCGTGTTGGTGTTGACGATCGTGCCGGGCACCCCGGGGATCGTGACCTCGCGCTTGGCGACGATCGAGCGGAGCACCGGGTTCTTCATCACCTGCCGGGCCAGCCTGAGCTGGTCCGCGGCGGTGCTCACGGTCGTCGGCTCGATGCCGCTGGCGCCGGTGTAGGTGGTGTGGGTCATGCCGAGCCGGGCGGCGGCCCGGTTCATCTTCACCACGAACGCCTCCTGACTCCCGGCGTCCCATCGGGCGAGCAGGCGGGCGATGTTGTTGCCCGAAGGGATCAGCATCAGTTCGAGCATCTGACGTTCGCTGAACCTCTGGCCTTCCCTGACCGGCGCGCTCGACTCCTCCCGGGACGACGACTCGTCCGCGGCCTGCCTGTCGACCTCGATGACCGGCCCGGTGGCGGCGCCCTTCAGCGGATGCTCCTTGAGGATCACGTACGCCGTCATCACCTTGGTGACGCTCGCGATCGGCACCGGCTCCCGCTCCCCCTTGCCGCCGAGATCACCGAGGCCCTCGACCATGACGCTCGTCTGGCCGTCCTCGGGCCACGGCAGGTCGATCCCGGCCGCGAGGCCCCCGTCCGTCGTGTTCGCTTCGCCCATGGGAGATCCGAAGCAACCACCGACGGCAGACGCGATGAGGACGACGGCCCACATCATGGCCGCGAGGCGGAGGGAGCGACGGCGGCGGACCGGCAGGACCGGGTGGTCGCCCGGCCGCTCCCCGCCGCGAACGGCCCGAGCGGCGGGTACGGCCCGAGCGGTGGGTACGGCAGGAGCGGCGGGAACCACGGCGGGAGCGGTGGGAATCGTGGACACGGCGGGCGGGCGGGTTGGGAGCATGAAGGGCACCTCCGGGCGGTCGGTACGCGTTTGCGCACGTCACCCACCTTGTGCCGGGCGAATTTCCACGCCGCCGCAGCGAGAAGTCAGCGACCGCTCGAATCTCCCGCGGCTGTGTATCCGCCGTGTATCGGCTGCTCCTCGTCCCCGCACCGGCACCTGCTGGTGGCCTTCCGGCTCCCGCCGGATGCGCGCCACCGAATACCTCAGCCGCACATGCGCCAGCCGCCCGCGTCTCAGCCGCGCATGCCGGCATCGAGACGGACGGTGTCGACCGCACCGCCGGGCCGCGCGCGCCCGGATGCCCCAGCCGCCCGCGTCTCAGCCGCGCATGCCGACGTCGAGACGGACAGCGGCCTTCCTGCCCACGAGCTGCACGCCCCCGAAGACCTCAACCGCACATGCGCCAGCCGCGCACGTCCCAGCTACGGATGCATGCGTCGAGGTGGTTGGTGACCTTCCGGCTCCGATGGGCTGTGCGTCCCCGGAACGCCTCAGCGGCCCGCGTGTCAGTCGTGGGTGCCGGCGTCGAGGCGAATGGTGGCGACCGCGCCGCCGTCCGGGGCGTTGGCGAAGTCGAGGGCCGCGCCGATCACCTGGGCCTGGCCGAGGGCGATGGTCAGACCGAGGCCGTGGCCCCTGCCGCGTTCCGCCGCGCCCGTACGGAAGCGCCGCGGCCCTTCCGCCAGCAGCGTGCCGGGGAACCCCGGCCCGTGGTCGCGTACGACGATCGTCGTGCCGCGCACGGTGACCTCGACCGGAGCCCGCCCGTGGCGGTGCGCGTTGACGACCAGGTTGGCGATGATCCTGTCGAGACGGCGCGGGTCGGTGTCGGCCACGGGATCGCCGATCACCTCCACCTGGGCCGGGAGCCCGGTCCGGCGTACGGACTCCTCGACGACCCCGCCCAGCGGCACCGGCACGTGGTCGGCCCGCTCCGCGCCCGCGTCCAGGCGCGAGATCTCCAGCAGGTCCTCGACGAGCCCGCGCAGCACCCCGACCCGGTCGCGTACCAGCTCGGTGATCTCCCCCTCCGGGAGCAGCTCCGCCGAGGTGATCAGACCCATCAGCGGGGTGCGCAGCTCGTGGGCCACATCCGCGGTGAAGCGCTGCTCGGCGAGCAACCGCTCCTGCAGCGCGCTCGCCATCGAGTCGACCGCCGCCGAGATCTCGCCGATCTCGTCGCGGGTCCGGCCCTCCGCCCCGATCCTGGCGTCGAGGTCTCCGCCCGCGATGCGCCGGGCCGTTCCCGCCACGCGCCGCAGACGCCGGTTCGGCAGCTCGGCGATCAGCGCCGTGAGGGGCACCACGATCGCGAGCACTGCCAGCGTGGCCATGACGATGTGCCGGTCGAGGGCCTGGAGGCTGCGCCGCTCGGCGCCCATGTCCACCTTGACGGCCAGCACGCGGCCGCCTTTGCGGACGGCCGCCCACATCCATGGCTCGTCGGGTTTCGTGTCGTCATACCAGGTGGCGACTTCCGAGTCGTCATGCCAGGTGGCGGGTTTCCGGGGTGTCACCTGCCGCAGCAGTTCCGGCGGAAGCTCGGCCGGGTCCTCGATCGCGCTGTCCGGCGGGTCCTCGCCAGGGGTGCCGCTCGCCGTGCGGATGACAGCCTGGAACGCCTCGGACCTGCCCGTGTTCAGCGACCATTCGTACGTCGTGGTGTGCACCAGAACCCCGACCGCCACGGCGACCGCGCAGGAGGCCACGGCCGCCAGCGCGGCGATCTTCCAGCGGAGCGACCGGGGGTCCAGGAGCGACAGGAGGTGCAGTGACGCCCGGATGCGCGGCGTGCGTCTGGGCTCCGACGGGGTGTGCTGGGTGTCCGGCGACATCCGCCGCCCCTTCCGCGCCGTACGGCGTGCTCCCGCGAGCACGGCGGAATCGGCCGGCCCTCCGAACCGGGTGGACCTGGCGGGCGCAGGGATGTCGGCGGGCTCCGCGGAGCGAGTGGGCTCGGCGGGCGCGACGGACTCGGTGGGCTCGGCCGGCGCGGCGGGCTCCGCGGAGCGAGTGGCCTCGGCGTGCGTGACAGGGGCGGCGGGCGCGGAGGGCTCCGCGGACTCGGCGGATTCGGCGGCGGCCTCGGTGCGCCCGGCGGACCCGGTCGGTCGGGAGATCTTGGTGGGTTTGATGGGATCGGTGCTCACATCAGCGCCGCAGCTTGTAGCCGAAACCGCGAACGGTCTCGATCCTGTCGGCGCCGATCTTCTTGCGCAGCCGCTGCACGCACAGGTCCACGACGCGGCTGTCGCCGTCCCAGCCGTAGTCCCAGACGTTGCGCAGCAGCGTCTGGCGGTCCAGCACGATCCCCGGATGCGCCGCGAACTCCAGCAGCAGCCGCAGCTCGGTGGGGGCGAGCGCGACCGGCTCGCCGGCCAGGCGCACTTCGAGGCCGTCGGTATCGATGGTCAGGTCGCCGAAGACGAGGTCGCCTGCCCCGCCGGACGCGGACCGCGGGGGATCATCCGGCCCATGCCCGGCAGAAGGCTCGGCGGAGGGCCCGGAAGAGGGCCCGCGCTCGGGCTCGCCGCCAAAGCCGCGACCGAGACCGCGACCGGCCCCTCGATCACCAGCACGATCGGGAGCGCGATCGGGCCCATGATCGAACGCTCGACCGGGCCCGTGATCGAGGGCACGATCGGGGGTGAACGTGGCCCGGCGCAGCAACGAGCGGATCCGGGCCACCAGCACGCCGGTGTCGACCGGCTTGACGACGTAGTCGTCCGCCCCCGCCTCCAGGCCCGACACCACGTCGAGCGAGTCACCGCGCGCGGACATCATCAGGATCGGGACCAGGCTGGTCTCCCTGACCGCGCGGCACAGGCCGATGCCGTCCAGGCCCGGCAGCATCACGTCCAGCAACAGCAGGTCGTGCCGCCCCTCCCGGGCGAGCTCCAGGCCGGTGAGGCCGTCGCCGGCCGTGGACACCGCGTAGCCGTAGCGTTCCAGAGCCATCCCGACCGTCTTGCGGATCACCTCGTCGTCCTCGACGAGCAGCACGGTGACAGGGGCCTGCGGCCCGCCCTTGATGTCCAAACCCGAAATATCTCCCCGAAGGCGGCTGATTGCGCGCTTGCGAGCTTATAAGGACGCATCCGGTGCTCCCCTCTCAGTGGCGTACGGCGGGAAGCGTCAGGAGGCCGGGGCCGCCGGCGGCTTCCAGTCCGGGTGGCCCGGCATCGGGGGGACCTTGGCCCCGTAGAGCCAGCCTTCGATGTAGGAGGTGAGGTCGCGCCCGCTGACGCGGTTGGCCACGTCGATGTAGTCCTTCGTGGTCGCGGACCTGCCCAGGTATCGGTCGTAGAACGTCTGCTCGATCTTCTTGAAGACGGAGTCGCCGACCTGCCGGCGCAGGCCCGCGAGCATCAGCAGTCCGCCGTTGTTCCCGCCGGTCAGCACGTCCTGCGCCGTCTTGAGCCGCGCGGGAGGCCCGGATTCGACCCGCTTGTCGAACTCGAACTCGTAGCGCTGCTTCAGGACGTCGTCGAGCTTCCGATACCCCTTCGCCACGGAATAGAGCAGCTGGTAGTACTCGGCGTGGCCCTCGCTGATCCACATGTCGTTCCAGGTGCGTACGGAGACGGCGTCGCCGAAATACTGGTGGACCAACTCGTGGATCATGGTGGGCGCGATCTCCGCGGCCGGGAGCGCCAGCCCGTCGGCGCTGAACGTGGAGAGCGTCGCCGACTCCAGGGCGACGCCGTCGTAGCCGCCCTGCACGCCCAGCACCCCGTAGGTCTCGAAGGGATATTTACGGCCCAGCTCCTTCTCCACCCAGGCGACCTGCTCGGGGATGTCGTCCACCCGGGGCTTCACCGCCTTGTAGCGGCCGGTCGCGACGTAGCTGCGGATCGGCAGGCCGTGCGGCCCGCGCGCCGTCACCTTCGTGAAGCGGCCGACTGCCACCTGGGCGACGTCGGTCGGGATGGCGTCGCGGGTGGTGTAGGTGTACGTGGTGCGGCCCCCGGTCGTCCTGCGCGACCGCAGCGTCCCGCTCGCCACCGCCTGGAGGTTCTTCGGCGTGGTGACGCGGAAGGTGAAGCGGGCCCTGTCGCTGGGGTGGTCGTTGCCGGGGAAGAACATGTGGGCGCGGTCCGGCTGGCCCATGAGAGCGAAGCCGTCGTCCTTCTCGACCCAGGCCATCAGGTGATGCGCTCCAGCCGGGTAGGAGGGCGACGGCGTGTCGTCCGCGCGGTCGACGCGATAGGAGACGTCGACGCGGAACGACTCGCCTTCGCGCAGGGGACGCCGCGGCGTGATCACGAGCTTCTCGCCGGACGCCGTGAACGCGGCCGGCTCGCCCTGCACGGAGACCGAGGTGATGCGGTCCACCTTCGAGTCCAGGCTGAAGCTGGACAGAGCCTGCTTCGCCGTGGCCGTGATGCGCACGGAGGAGTTCATCTTCGTCGTGCCGGGACGGTAGTCGTACCGGATGTCGTAGGAGGCGACGTCGTACCCGCCGTTGCCGAGGTAGGTGAAGAGCGGGTCACCGGCGCTGTGAGCGCCGGGCCGGGGCGTCCGTACGTCCGGCGAGGACGCGCCGGCGCGGACGTCACCCTTGACGGCCGTGGCGGCGTCCCCGGCCTGGGCCGCCGCGCCGCACGCGGAGACCGCCAGCGTCAGCGCGCCCGTCGTCGCCAGCGCGGCGAGCGATCCCCGCGTACGGCGCCGGGGCGGCTGGGGCGCGGGCGACTGGGGGCTGCCTGTGGTGCTGGGCCGCGGTCGCGGGCCGGACATGCGGGCAGAGGACATCGATGACCACCTTCGGGAAGAAGACGCGCTGGGTGCGCGCACTCCGCCCATCGTGGGTGGGGCATGTGTCGGCACCGCCTAGACCGTGTATCAGCGACCGCTCAGGCATGTATCACCGTGCACGGCCGCCCGCCGGGAACGGCCCCGCCCACGACGCGACGTCGTGGGCGGGGCCGGACGGGAGGGAGGGAGGATCAGGCGAGCGCAGGCTCGGGACCCGACGCGGGACGAACCGCGGCGGGGGCCTCGTCCAGAGGCTGCGGCGGGGCGCTGAACACCTCCTCGTCGAGACGGCCCTCGGAACGTGCGACCAGGACGGGCACCACCATCTGTCCCGTGACGTTGGTCGCGGTGCGGATCATGTCGAGGATCGGGTCGATCGCCAGGAGCAGCCCGACGCCCTCCAGGGGCAGGCCCAGCGTGCTCAGGGTCAGGGTGAGCATCACGATCGCGCCGGTCAGACCGGCGGTCGCGGCCGAGCCGACCACGGAGACGAACGCGATCAGCAGGTAGTGGCCCACGTGCAGGTGGACGCCGAAGACCTGGGCCACGAAGATCGCCGCGAGCGCGGGATAGATGGCGGCGCAGCCGTCCATCTTGGTAGTGGCCCCGAACGGCACCGCGAAGGAGGCGTAGTCGCGGTCCACGCCCAGGCGCTCGGTGGTGACCCGCTGGGTGAGCGGCATGGTCCCGACCGAGGAACGGGAGACGAAGGCCAGCTCGATCGCGGGCCAGGCGTTGCGATAGAAGGTGAGCGGGCTGACCTTGCCCACGAAGGCGAGCAGCAGCGGGTAGCTCACCAGGAGCACCAGCAGGCAGCCGATGTAGACGCCCGCGCTGAGCTTCGCGAGCGGGGCGAGCAGGTCCCAGCCGTAGCTGGCCACCGACTTGCCGATCAGACCGGCGGTGCCGATCGGGGCCAGCCTGATGACCCACCACAGAGCCTTCTGGACCAGGTCGAGGACCGACCGGCTGAAGCCGAGGAACGGCTCCGCCTTCTCGCCGACCGCCAGGGCGGCGGCGCCGAGGACGACACCCAGGAAGACGATCTGGAGGACGTTGAGCTCGGTGAACGCGGTGACGATGTTCGTCGGGATGATGCCGGTCAGGAAGTCCAGCCAGGTGCCTGCGCCGTCCAGGTCGACGGCCTTCGCCCCGGAAGTGGAGATGGTGACGCCCAGGCCGGGGTTGAGGATCAGACCGAGGCCGATGCCGAAGACCACCGCGATCAGCGAGGTGATCAGGAACCACAGCAGCGTCTTGCCCGCGAGCCTGGCGGCGCCGCTGACGTTGCGCAGGTTGGCCACGCTGACGACGACCGCGGTGAACACCAGCGGCGCGACCGCGAGCTTGAGGAGCTGGACGAAGATCTTGCCGACTTCGGTGAGGGTTGCGGTGAGCCAGGCGACGTCACCGGCGCGGGCGACGAACCCGAGGGCCGCGCCGATCACCAGGCCGAGCAGCAACTGCAGGGAAAAAGAGAGTTTCTTCACGAACGAGACTCCGGCAGGAAGGCATGCTCACGCCGAGGCGGCATGCGAGTGGAGAGGGGGGAAGGAGTGGTGACTGCGTTCAGTGACAGAGACGACTGCTCAACCGGCACAGGTCGACGTGCAGCCGCTTGACGAGCAGCACGGACACCGGGATTGATCTCATAGCGCGAGAAAACCTCCTCAACCGGCAGTAAATTCCGGTGTTTCAATGTGATCCGTATCACGTTCTCCTGAGCCAGTGAAGCCTCAATCGCCCCAGAAGTCCCATATGAGCTTCCTGACCGTGATGTCCGATCACGGGATGCGCCCATAGATACAACTTGTATCTATGCCTGCTACGCTCCTTCGCATGGCCGATCCCGCGAAGCGCCCGTCCGCCGCCCACACCGCGTACGCCGTGACCAAGGAGCTGATCCTCTCCGGCGAGCTGCCGGGAGGAAGCCTCATCAGCGAGGGTGAGATCGCCGAACGCGTACGCGTGAGCAGGACGCCCGTCCGGGAGGCGTTCCTGCGGCTGGAGTCGGAGGAACTGCTGGCGCTGCACCCCAAGCGCGGCGCGGTGGTGGTGCCGGTGCCGCCCGGAGAGGCCGCGGACGTCCTGGAGCTGCGGCTGGCCCTCGAACGGTCCGCGGCCGAGCGCATCGCCAGGACCGGACTGCGCGACGATCATCATGAGAGGATGCGCGACCTGCTGCGCCAGCAGCACGCCCTCGCCGAGGCCGCGGACGTCGGCCGGTTCGCCGAGGCGGACGAGGCGTTCCATCGGTGCATCGTCGAAGCGTCGGGCAACCGGCTGGCCGGCCGGTTTTACGCCACGCTCGGCGACCGGCAGCGGCGGATGAGCATCACCGCCCTGCGCCCGCGGCCGGAGCGGCTGTCCGTGCTGGCCGACGAGCACGAGGCCCTCCTCGGCCACCTCCTCGCCGGGGACAGCGCGGCCTTCGCCTCGGCCCTGCTCGATCACCTCACCGCGACGCACGGCTCGCCCTACCCCGCCGACCGCTGATCCGCCTCCACTTGTCTCGAAGGTTCGACGTCCCCATGCCGGAAACCCAGCGGATGCCGGAACCCCGGCAGGCCGCCCCCAAACCTGCCGTCACCCTCAGCCCTGCCGCACACAGCCCCGGCGCGCTCAGTCCCGTCACGCTCAGCCCCGTCACGCTCAGCCCCGGCGCCTGGCGGGCCGTCGCCGCGGCGATGTTCGCCGCCGGCTGGGGCGGCAACCAGTTCACCCCGTTGCTGCTGATGTATCGCCGGCTGGGCGGCTACTCCGCGCTCAGCGTCGACGCCTTCCTCGGCGCGTACGTCGTCGGGCTCGTGCCGGGGCTGCTGCTCGCCGGGCCCGTGTCCGACCGGCGCGGGCGGCGTCCCGTGCTGGTGGCCGGCACCGTCGCCTCGGCCGTCGCGAGCCTGGTGCTCTGCTTCGGCGGCCACAGCGCCTGGCCCATCTACGCGGGACGGCTGATCACCGGCTTCGCCGTCGGCATCGCCATGTCGGTGGGCAGCAGCTGGGTGAAGGAGCTGTCGAGCGGGACGGACGGCGGGCTCGCCGCACGCCGGGCAGCGCTGTGCCAGACGGCGGGATTCGGCCTCGGCGCCGGGATCGCGGGCGTGCTCGCCCAGTGGGGACCATGGCCCATGGTGAGCCCGTACGCCGTCCACATCCTCCTCACCGCGGCGATACCCGTGCTGCTCCTGCGGGTGCCCGAGACGCGGCCCGCTCGGGCGGGAGGCTCGGTGCGCGAGCTCCTCGGGGCGCTGGCGGACGATCTGCGCGTCCCCGCGCCGGCCCGCAGGCGGTTCCGGCTCGTGGTGCTGCCGATGGCGCCGTGGGTGTTCGGCGCGGCCGGGCTGGCGTACGCGGTCACGCCCCAGCTTGTCGGCTTCCGCGTCGGCGACTGGGGGCTGGCGTACGCGACCGGGCTGACCGTGCTGACCCTGGGCACGGGCGTGGCGGTGCAGCCCGTGGCCAGGTGGCTGCACAGCGGGAAGAGAAACGGCGCGGCGGGCGACCGCGCTGCGGGAAGCCGGACCGGACGGGCTCCGATTGCGGCCATGGCGGTGATGCTCCTCGGCGCGGCGCTGTGCGCGGCGAACGCGGTGCTGCTCTCGCCGTGGCTCGCGGCCGTCACCGCGGCCGCCCTGGGCGCCGGTTATGGCATCGCGGTGGTCTCCGGGCTGCTGGAGATCCAGCGCATGGCCGGCCCTGATGATCTGGCCGGACTGACCGGCGTCTACTACATGCTCGCCTACGCGGGCTTCCTCCTCCCGACCGTGCTGGCCGGTTTGTCGTCGTGGCTCTCCTACCCCGTCATGCTGGCGGCGGTGGCGGCAGCGGCCCTGGTCTGCCTGGGCCTCGTCGTGACCGGCGCCCGCGTCACGGAGCCGACCACCCCGGCGCGCTGACGGCGGGCTTCCGGGACGTCCCGCCAGAAGCCTCCGCATCGCCATCCTCCGCGCCGCTGGGGTCCAGGCCGCCGCGCCCTCCGCCCTCCGCCTCCGCTCTGCTGCCGTCCGGGCCGGCTGCCCTCCTGCGCCGCCGCCCTCCGCTCTGCTGCCGTCCGCTCTGCTGCCGCCCGGGCCGGCTGAAGCTTTCAGGCCATCCGGCGCGCGGCGGCACCGGGCGACCTCGCGCGACGCGGCGTTCGCCGAGCTGAGGGCGGGTGATCTCCCCCGGACCCCACGCGCGTACGGCGGCGGGTGCGATCGAGCCCTGTACGCGCCCGACCAGCCGATGAATCGTGCATGGTGACGACGGTCTCGCGCGATGAGGAGGCACGGCATGGCGGTGCGGCTGGGAGCGCGTCTCATGGCGGCGATCGCGGCGACGATCCTCCTCCCCGTGGCGACGGTCCTCATGGGCACCCCCGCCGCCGCGGACACCCGTGTCGACAACCCGTACATCGCCTCGGAGCGCTACGTCGATCCCTGGTGGTACGCGTCGGCCGTGTCCGAGCCCGGCGGCGCGGCGGTGGCCATCGAGCCGACCGGCATCTGGCTCGACAGCGTCGCCCACATCGAGGGCACCTCCTCCTTCCCCGGGCTGCGCGCGCATCTGGACGAGGCCGTCGTGCAGGACTCCTACGGCTCGGCCCCGCTCACGATCCAGATCGTGCTGAACGACCTGCCCGATCGCAACTGCACCCACGCGGTCTCCAACGGGGACTTCAGCGTGACCGCCGACGGCCTGAACCGCTATCGGACCGAGTATGTCGATCCGATCGCCGAGATCCTGGCCGACCCGGCCTACCAGCGGTTGCGCATCGTGGCGATCGTCGAGCCCGACTTCCTGCCCGGGCTGCTCCTGCCCGCCGCCACCTCCCGCTGCGCCACCGTACAGGCGAGCGGGGCCTATCCCACGGCGCTGCGGTACGCGATCACCCGGCTGCACGCCATCCCCAACGTGTACGTCTACCTCGACGCCTCCCATCACGGCGTCGTCGGTCATCCGGACAACTTCGGCCGGGCCGCCGATCTGCTCGCGAGCATCGCGGGCGCGACCGGTGGGCAGCCTTCGCCCGTGCACGGCTTCACGGTGAACGTCGCGGGCTACGGCGCCCTGGTCGAGCCCTACTTCAACACCCACATGGGCCTGCCGGTGAAGAACTCGCGGTGGGTGGCCGGGAACGACTACGTGGACGAGCTGTCGTTCGCCCAGGCGTTCCGTCAGCGGCTCATCGCGGCCGGCTTCGGGCCCGGCATCGGCATGGTGATCGACACCTCGCGCAGCGGCTGGGGCGGCCCCTATCGCCCGGTCCGCACCAGCACCTCCACTGACGTGAACCGGTTCGTCGACGAGTCGCGGACGGATCGCCGCCACAGCGTCGGCAACTGGTGCAACCAGGCCGGGGCCGGGCTCGGCGCGCGGCCCACGGCCACCCCCGCCTCCGGCATCGACGCGTACGCGTGGATCAAGCCGCCGGGCGTCTCCGACGGAACGAGCATGAACGTCCCGGGCCCCGACGGCCTCCAGCCCGACCCGATGTGCGATCCGACCTACGTTCAGGGGACCGTGCCCAGCGGGGCGCTGCCGTACGCCCCGGCGGCGGGGCAGTGGTTCGGGCAGCAGTTCCAGGAGCTCCTCGCCAACGCCTACCCGCCGCTGTGAGGCACCCGGCCCGGCCAAGCGGCCGGACTGAGCCGCCGGGCTGATACACCGGACCAGGCGGCCGGACTGAGCCGCCGGACCAGGCGGCCGGGCCGAGCGGCCAGATCAGGCCCCCGGATTACACGATCGGCCGCTCGTCGAGAAGCCGGACCAGGCGTTTCGGCGCGATCAGCCGATAGCTGTCCTCGATCAGCCCGGCGATCTCGTCCCAGTCCTGCTCGACGTCGAGGCGCACGCCCACCCAGCCGTTGCGCCCGACGTACGGCGGGACGAAGAAGCGCTCCGGGTCCGAGCCCACGAGGGCGTCCTGCACCCCCGGCCCGCCCTTGAACGTCAGCGACCGCCCGTCCTCACTGGTCATCGCGAACATCTTGTCGCCGACCCGATAGGTGGGAGCGGTGTGACCCCCGAACGGCTTCTCCACGGCCTCCGGCAGGGCCAGGCAGATCTCCCTGAGCCGGGACGCCACATCCTCATCGCTCACGCGGCTCGCCCCCTCGCACGGTCGTCATGACCGACCAGGGTAGGGGCGGGCCTCAGGCCGCACCACCCGACCGCACCACCCGACCGCACCACCCGACCGCACCACCCGACCGCACCACCCGACCGCGCCACCCGGCCGCGCCACCCGACCGCATCGCCCCGTCACGCCCCGGGCCGCACCACCCCGCTCACGGCACGCGGTCACGACACCCGCTCACGGCACGCGGTCACGACACCCGCTCACGGCACGCGGTCACGACACCCGCTCACGACACCGGGTCGCGCACCCGGCCCGCGGCGGTGAGGGCCGCCAGCAGCGCCACGGCCGCCAGGACGGCCGAGGCGGCGCGGGCGCCCGCCTCGTGGGGATGCCCACCGAGATGCAGGGCCAGGGTCACCACGGCGATGCCGAGCGCCGTGCCGATGCCGCGCGCCATGCCGACCATGCCACCGGCCGTGGCGGCCGTCCGTTCGGGGACGGCGGCCATGACGACGGCGTTGTTGGCGGGCACGAACAGGCCGAGCCCGGCGCCGGTCAGCGCCAGGCAGGCCCCGGCCCAGCCCTCGGCGGCGGGATCCGCCGCCGCCAGCGCACAGCCGGCGGCCGCCGCCACGGCACCGGCGACGCACCTGCGCCGGTCGCCCCAGGCGCGGGGCAGCAGATGGTCGCCCACGAGGGCGCTCACCGCGAAACCACCGGGCAGCGCGGTCAGGACCAGGCCTGCGACCAGTTCGCCGCTGCCCGCCACGAGGACCTGCGGGATCGACACCAGCGGACCGAACAGCACCAGGTAGCCGCCCAGCGCTCCCGCGAGCCCGGCCGTGACGACCCGGCTGCGGAGCAGGGCGGTGTCGATCAGCGCGGACGGCACCCGCGCCTCCCATCGCCAGAAGCCGATCGCGGCCCCGGCGGCGACGGCGAGCAGGACGGGCACCGACCACGACGGCAGGTCCAGGCCCGAGACCACGGAGGCGGCGAGCAGCAGGGCGCTGGTGGAGGCCCCCAGCAGGACCAGCCCCGGCCAGTCGAAGCGGCCGCCCCTCCCCCGGTGCCGCGTGCGCGGCAGCAGGTAGCGCCCGGCGATCACGGCCACGCAGCCGACCGGCACGTTGATCCAGAACACCCACCGCCATCCCGCCGTGGCGACCAGCACACCGCCGGCGACCGGCCCGAGGGCCAGGCCGAGCGCCTGGGCCGCCGCCTGCATGCCCAGCCCGGTCCGCATCCGTTCCCGGGGGACGCTCGACACGACCAGGGCCACGCTGTTGGCCTGGAGCATCGCCGCGCCCGCCGCCTGTACCAGCCGGCAGGCCACCAGCACCGCCAGGGACGGCGCCAGCCCGCAGGCGGCCGAGGCGGCGGTGAACACGACGAAGCCGTAGAGATAGACCAGCTTGCGGCCCGCGACGTCGGCGAGGCGTCCCGCCCCGGCCAGCAACGCGACCAGCACCAGCAGGTAGCCCAGGGACACCCATTGCACGGCCGCCAGCGAGGCGCCGAACTCCCGCTGCATCGCCGGGAAGGCCAGGGTGACGATGCTCGCGTCCAGTTGTCCCATGAACGCGCCGATGCACACGGCTCCCACGGCGAACCAGGGGGCGTACGGGTGCTCGCGCACGCGGTGGGGGCGGCGCGACTCCCTCAGCAGATCACGCATGCTCCGACCCCTGCCTTCCAGCCTATCCCCGCAGGTCGGACGGCTCCGTCCCGCCAGGCGGGCCCGGCGGCTCAGCCGGGACCACCCCGCCCGGACGGCGTACGGGCCGGGCCGCTCACCCGGGGCCGCCGTGCTCGAACGGCAGGCGGTGCTGGACGGCGAGCAGCCACGCGATCGACGGCAGCACCAGCAGCGCGCCCGCTCCTGCGACGACGAGAACCGCCGAGATCACCGCCGGTTCGGCCGCCGCCTGCCGGAAGGACACGGCCGGCGGCAGCATGAGCGGATACTGCGCCACCGCCCATCCGCACAGCACGGCGGTCACGGCCAGTGCCGCGGCGCCGCGTACGAGCAGGTAGCGCCGCAGCCACAGCAGCGCGATGGAGGCGACGCCGAGCACGGCGCTGGCCAGCACGAACGGCAGCACGCCGTGGGTGAGGCCGGTGGAGAGCCGGGGGGCGTCGGCGTGCAGCACCCCGATGCCGCCGAGGGCGACCACGCCGGTGACGGCGGCCGCGGCCAGCGCCCTGCGCCGGAAGACCTCGGCCATGCCGGGCAGGCGGGACCGCACGGCGTCGTCGCACAGGTAGACCGCGGCGAGATAGGCGCAGACGGCCACCGCGAGGACGCCCCCCAGCATCGAGGTCGGGTTGACCCACGCGCCCACCAGGTCGCCCCTCGCCAGGCCGGGCGGCACCCGGCCGGACGCGACGGCCCCGGCCACCGTGCCGAGGAAGAACGGCGTGAGCACCGACGACAGTGCGAAGGCCGCGCCGAACAGGCGCTGCTGCCACAGCTCGGTGCTGCTCTTGCGGAACGCGAACGCGGCTCCCCTGCCGATGATCCCGAAGGCGGCCAGCGTAAGGGGGATGTAGAGCGTGGACATCACCGCGGCGAAGACCGCCGGGAAACCGGTCCACAGCATCACGAGCACGAAGATCAGCCAGACGTGGTTGGCCTCCCAGACCGGGCCGAGCGAGTGCTCGATGAGCCGCCGCTGGGGCATGCCGGCCCGGCTGCCCCCGGCCAGCAGGTCCCACAGGCCGCCGCCGAAGTCGGCGCCGCCGAGCAGCGCGTACAGGATCAGGCCGAGCCACATGACGCCGAGCAGGACCTGTGCCGGCTCCATCAGAGCGTCTCCCGTTCCTGCGGCGCGGCCACCGGCCGGGCGCGGAGCATGAGCCGCAGCACATACACGGTCGAGACCGTGAGAACCGTGTAGACGACGACCAGCAGCAGGAGCCCCGCCCACAGGTTGGGCGCGGGGTTGACCGCGTCGGCGGTGCGCAGCCTGCCGTACACGACCCAGGGCTGACGGCCGAGCTCGGTCACCACCCAGCCCGCCTCGACGGCGACGACGGCGAGCACGCCGGAAGCGGCCGCCGGCCACAGGAACAGCCGGGAGCGCGGGATCTCGCGCCGCCGCCACCAGCTGAAGGCGAGCCAGGCCGACAGCAGCAGGAGCAGGACGCCGATGCCGACCATGGCGTCGAAGCACAGGTGGACCGGCGTGACCGGCGGCCGGTCGGCGGGCGGCGTGCGGTCGAGCCCCTGGACGACGGTGTCCGGGCTGTAGCCGACCAGCAGCGACAGTCCGCTGGGGATCTCCAGCGCGTAGCGCATGCGGTCGTCCACGAAGATCCCGCCGAGGCTCAGCGGCGCGTTGGGCCCGGTGCTGGTCAGCCCTTCCATGGCGGCGAGCTTGGTGGGCTGATAATCGGCGAGGAACCGCGCCGCGTAGTCGCCCACCACGATCTGGACGGGCGTCAGCGCTCCCGCGAGGGTGAAGGGCACCAGGAAGCCGAGGCGGTGGTAGCGGTCCCACCGCCCGCGCAGCAGGGCCACGGCATAGACGGACGCGGTGGCGAAGCCCGACACCATGAACGCGGCGACGATCATGTGGATCGTCTGCGGCGGGGTGGCGGGGTTGAACATGGCCGCCCAGGGCGACACGTCCGTGACCCGGCCGCCCTCCAGGCGGAAGCCGCGCGGCTGGTTCATCCACGCGTTGGCCGAGACGACGAAGAACGCCGAGGCCACACCGGCGATCATCACCGGCACCCCGGCCAGCAGGTGGGCTCGGGGCGAGAGCCGGTCCCACGCGTAGAGGTAGATCCCGATGAAGATCGCCTCAAGGAAGAACGCGATGCCCTCCAGCGCGAACGGAAGCCCGATCACCTGGCCGTACGCGCCCATGAGGCCCGGCCACAGCAGGCCCATCTCGAAGCTGAGGATCGTGCCCGACACGGCCCCGACGGCGAACAGGACGGCCACCGTCCTGGCCCAGCGCCGGGCGAGGCGCAGGTAGTCGTCGTCGCCCCTGCGCAGCCCCCGCCATTCGGTGAACAGGAGCAAGGCGGGCATGCCCACTCCCAGGCACGCGACGATGATGTGCCACCCGAGGGACAGCGCCATCTGCGTCCGCGCAGCGGCCAGGTCGGCCCCGCCCGCCGGGCCCGCAGCGGCGATCAGCGTCGCCGCGAGGGCCGGCCGCACCGCCCGCTCCCCGCCGGGAAGCCCCGGCCGGGGCCGAGGTCAGTGGTCATCCCAGTGACCGTCGTGGCGGACGTGGCGGTGCCCGTCGTGGATGTAGTCGACGTGGTCGCCGTGCGGCACGGCCACGTGCCCGCATTCCGGCCCGTGCTCGTGGTCGTGCGCGTCGTGCACGGCGTGCCCGCTCGCCTCGCACTCGTCGACGTGGTTCTCGTGCACCCGGTGCAGGTGGCCGTCGTGGACGTAGTCCACGTGGTCGCCGTGCGGCACCGCGACGTGGCCGCACCCGGCGCCGTGCCGGTGCTCGTGTGCCGCGTGCTGCCGATGCTCGGTCATTGTGCTCATGGGGGGATTCCCCCTCTCCGTGAACCCGCGGACTGGTTGCGTAGGTACCCCCGCACGTCCGCGGGAGGCAGCGCCCCGACCGGCTTTTGCGCAAGCCGAAGCGAGCCTCTACTCCCGTTTGGGCCACGTGCCGTCTCCGCGACGGCCTGCCCGGGGACTTCCCTGGGTGCGACCTGAGACAGAAATCACCTTAGAGCCACATATCCTTGGACGATTCGCTCTCTTGAACTCTTCGTGTTTAGTGCGATAAGTTAGTGACATGATCGCGCCTGGGACTCCGACCACCGCCGAGGACCTGCGGGGGGCCGGCCTGCGGGTGACGGCCGCTCGTGTCGCGCTGCTGGAGACCGTCCGCAGCGGTGACCACCTCGACGTCGAGGCGATCGCCTCCGGGGTCCGCGATCGCGTGGGCCACGTCTCCCTTCAGGCCGTGTACGAGGCCCTTCATGCCCTGACCGCAGCGGGACTCGTCCGTCGCATCGAACCGGCCGGCAGCCCGGCCCGGTACGAGGGTCGCGTCGGCGACAACCATCACCACGTCGTGTGCCGGTCGTGCGGCGTCGTCGCCGACGTCGACTGCGCTACCGGCGAGGCGCCGTGCCTGAACGCGTCCGACGACCACGGCTTCACCATCGACGAGGCCGACGTCATCTACTGGGGCCTGTGCCCCGGCTGTTCCAGCGCTCGCGCTTCCTGAGCCCCATGATCGACTAGTTCCAGAGGATTCCCTTGACCGAGAACCACGACGCAATCGTCACCGATCCGAAAGCGGAGGGTGAAGGCGGCTGCCCGGTCGCGCACACGCGCGCCCCGCACCCGACGCAGGGCAACGCCAACCACCAGTGGTGGCCGGAGCGCCTCAACCTGAAGATCCTTGCCAAGAACCCGGCCGTGGCCAACCCGCTCGGCGAGGACTTCGACTACGCCGAGGCGTTCAAGTCCCTCGACCTCGCGGAGGTCAAGCGGGACATCGCCGAGGTGCTGACGACCTCGCAGGACTGGTGGCCGGCCGACTTCGGCCACTACGGCCCGCTCATGATCCGTATGGCGTGGCACAGCGCGGGCACCTACCGCATCAGCGACGGCCGCGGCGGCGCCGGCTCGGGCCAGCAGCGCTTCGCCCCGCTGAACAGCTGGCCGGACAACGGCAACCTCGACAAGGCGCGCCGCCTGCTGTGGCCGGTCAAGAAGAAGTACGGCAAGAAGATCTCCTGGGCCGACCTGCTGATCCTCGCCGGCAACGTCGCCCTCGAGTCGATGGGCTTCAAGACCTTCGGCTACGCCGGCGGCCGCGTGGACGCCTGGGAGCCCGACGACGACGTCTACTGGGGCCCCGAGACCACCTGGCTCGGCGACGAGCGCTACAGCGGCGACCGTGAGCTGGAGAACCCGCTCGCCGCGGTCCAGATGGGCCTCATCTACGTCAACCCGGAGGGCCCGAACGGCAGGCCCGACCCGATCGCCGCGGCCCGCGACATCCGTGAGACGTTCCGCCGGATGGCGATGAACGACGAGGAGACGGTCGCCCTCATCGCCGGTGGTCACACCTTCGGCAAGACCCATGGCGCGGGCCCGGCCGACAACGTCGGCCCCGACCCCGAGGCCGCCCCGATCGAGCAGCAGGGCCTCGGCTGGAAGAACAGCTACGGCACCGGCAAGGGCGGCGACACGATCACCAGCGGTCTCGAGGTCACCTGGACCTCGACCCCGACCCGGTGGTCCAACAACTTCTTCTGGAACCTGTTCGGCTACGAGTGGGAGCTGACCAAGAGCCCGGCCGGCGCGTGGCAGTGGAAGCCGAAGAACGGCGCCGGTGAGGGCTCGGTTCCCGACGCCCACGACCCGTCGAAGCGGCACGCCCCGGGCATGCTGACGACCGACCTCGCGCTCCGGTTCGACCCGATCTACGAGCAGATCTCGCGGCGCTTCTACGAGAACCCCGACGAGTTCGCGGACGCCTTCGCCCGCGCGTGGTTCAAGCTGACCCACCGCGACCTGGGCCCGGTCACCCGCTACCTCGGCCCGGAGGTCCCGAGCGAGGTGCTGCTGTGGCAGGACCCGCTGCCGGAGCGGACGTACGAGCTCGTCGACGCCGCCGACATCGCGGCCCTCAAGGAGCAGATCCTCGCCACGGGCCTGTCGGTCTCCCAGCTCGTGTCCACCGCGTGGGCGTCGGCCGCGTCCTTCCGCGGCAGCGACAAGCGCGGCGGCGCCAACGGCGCGCGCGTCCGCCTGCAGCCGCAGATCGGCTGGGAGGTCAACGACCCCGACCAGCTCGCGACCGTGCTGCGCGCCCTGGAGGGCGTCCAGCAGTCGTTCAACGCCGCGCAGACCGGCGGCAAGCAGGTCTCCCTCGCCGACGTGATCGTGCTCGCCGGGTGCGCCGCCGTCGAGAAGGCCGCCAAGGACGCCGGTTTCGACGTCGAGGTTCCCTTCACGCCGGGCCGCGTGGACGCGTCGCAGGAGCAGACGGACGTCGAGTCGTTCGCCGCGCTCGAGCCGACCGCCGACGGGTTCCGCAACTACTACGGCAAGGGCAACCGCCTGCCGGCCGAATACCTGCTGATCGACCGGGCCAACCTGCTGAACCTCAGTGCCCCCGAGATGACCGTCCTCGTCGGCGGCCTGCGCGTCCTGGGCGCCAACCACCAGCAGTCCAAGCACGGCGTCTTCACCGAGACGCCGGGGGTCCTGACCAACGACTTCTTCGTCAACCTGCTCGACCTGGGCACGGAGTGGAAGTCGATCTCGGAGGACCAGACCACGTTCGAGGCTCGCGACACCGCCACCGGCGAGGTCAAGTGGACCGGCACCCGGGCCGACCTCGTCTTCGGGGCCAACTCCGAGCTGCGCGCGGTCGCGGAGGTCTACGCGAGCGACGACGCCAAGGAGAAGTTCGTCACGGACTTCGTCCGGGCGTGGGACAAGGTCATGAACCTCGACCGGTTCGACCTGGTCTGAGCCTGACCTGACGTCCGGGCCGGCCCACACGGGCGCCGGCCCGGACGTTCCGCTTTGTCCGGGCGATCGCCCAGGGCTCAGACCGCCACCGGGTAGGTCTCCGGAGGCTCTCCGCGCTCCCAGGCGGCCGTACGCTCCAGGGGCTCCAGCGCGCCGGTCTCGTCGATGTGGATCACCGCGTCGAACTGGTCGGACAGGCGGGCCTGGAAGTAGTGGCTCTGCCGTTCGGTGCGCGGGCGATAGACGACGCCGATGGCGCGTTCGAGCAGCGCCCTGCGCAGCAGGTCCGCCGCGCCGGCCGAACGCCCGAAGCCGACCAGGAACTCCTTGTGCCCGACCTCGTGGAACAGCTCCTCGACCGAGCCGGGCAGCGCCGGGCGCACGTTCTTCCGCTCGGCCGGGCCACCCCAGTCGTCGGCCGCCGTGACCGTGCCGGTGTAGGTGGTGAAGCCGATCAGCCGGCAGTCCGCGAGGCTGTGCTCGCGCACCAGCTGCCCGAGGTTGAGCTCGCCGCGCGCGCCCATCTCCGTGGCCCGCGCGTCGCCGAGGTGGGAGTTGTGCGCCCACACCACGATCTTCGCCGGCTCGCCGCGCTGCCAGCCGAGGTGCTCGGCCAGCGCGAACAGGGTGTCGGCCATGTGCCGGTCACGCAGGTTCCACGAGGACACCCGGCCGCCGAACATCGTGCGGTAGTACCGCTCCGCCGCTGCCACCACCACGGCATTGCGCTCGGCGTGGAAGAACTCGTCCTCGCCGAGCAGCCCCTGCGCCCGCTGGTAGCGCAGCGCGTTGCGCTGGAGGTCCACGAGCTGCTCGATCACCTGCCGCTCGCACGACTCCCCCGCGCCGAAGGCGGCGGCGAAGCCGTACGCCTGACCGTCGTCGCCGTCGTTGTGGTCGAAGCAGGAGTAGCGTTCGCGGGCCCGCGCCGCCGCGGCCGGGTCCACCTTCTCCAGGTAGGCGACGACCTCGTCGGCGGACCGGTGCATGCTGTAGAGGTCGAGCCCGTAGAACCCGGCCCGCTCCCGCTTGCCGAGCCGGTCGTTGTGCTCGCGCAGCCAGCCGACGAACTCCAGCACGTCCGCGTTCCGCCACATCCACGCCGGGAAGCGCTCGAAGCCGCGCAGCGCCTCCTCGGCGGTCGCGTCGTCACCGCGCCCCCGGACATACCGGTTCACCCGGTACGCGTCGGGCCAGTCGGCCTCCACCGCCACGGCGATGAAGCCCTTCTCCTCGATCAGCCGCCGTGTCATCTGGGCGCGCGCGGCGTAGAACTCGTGGGTGCCGTGCGACGCCTCGCCGATCAGCACGAACCGCGCGTCGCCGACGATGTCGAACAGCACCTCGTCCGAGGGGACCCCGTCCCGCACCGGCACGAGCTCCGAGCGCAGCGTCGCGAGGTCGGTGCGGACGAGCGTGGCCCCGGCCCGCGCCGAGGCCGCCGCGCGCAGCAGCCTGCGGGCCTCGTCGTCGCCGGTCTGGGTGAAGTTCCAGTACGACTCCCCCACGGAGAGGAAAGGCATGGGCGTGGTCGCGCAGACGACGTCGTCCACCAGGGCGGCCAGCTCCTCGCAGGTGGACTCGGCCGCGGCGGGCATGGCGACCACGATCCCGGCCGGCCCCCGCTGCCGCACCGCGCGGACGGCCGCGCGCATGCCCACCCCGGCCGCGAGCCCGTCGTCGACCAGGATGACGGTCTTGCCGCGCAGCTCCGCGGCGGGCGTATCGCTCCGGTAGGCCCGCTCCCGCCGCGCCAGCTCGCGGGACTCCCGCTCGGCGACCTGCCGGATGGTGTCGGGCCGGAGGCCGAGCCCGCGGACGACGTCCTCGTCGAGCACGATCACCCCGCCCACGGCGATCGCCCCCATGGCCAGCTCCTCGCAGCCGGGCGTGCCGAGCTTTCGCACCAGGAGCAGGTCGAGCGGGTGGCCCAGGGCGGTCGCCACCTCGTACGCCACCGGGACGCCGCCGCGCGCCAGGCCGAGGACGACGACGTCGGGCAGCCCGCGGTAGTGGCCGAGGAGTCCCGCGAGCACCCGGCCCGCCTCCCGGCGATCCGAAAACAGGCGATCATTCATGAGCCTCGCCTCCCGGGTCGCGCAACCGAATACCCCACTATGAGCAGCGCAAACACGGTTCCCGGCAGCGCCTGCCGGACCGGTTGCCCGACGGCCCGGACGGCCGGGCCTGCCACTCCGCCTGCCGGGGGCCTCGTACGAGGGCCTCGTTCGCGTCCTGCGGGCGATCAGCACATGACGGCGCGGTGGTAGCGGCCGGCGAGGGCACGTACGAGTTCGACCAGTTCCGGCGGCTCTGTCACGGTGAAGTCCATGCCCAGCAGGCCGAGGTTGACGGCGAGTGCCTCGACACTGTCGGCACCGGTGTCCAGCAGGCACCGCGTGTCGTCGACCGGCGTGACAGTGCCGATGGCAGCGTTGATCCGTTCGGCGACCAGCTCGGCCGGGGCGTGCAGGGTGACCTGGGCCCGATACCGCCAGGCTGCCGACGACACTCCCCGCCGCACCTGGTCGACGGGGTCCTCCGGCAGCTCGCGCGGGGCGAACCGGGGACCTGCCGGGGTGCGTGGGCTCATGCGGTCGACCCGGTACGTCCGCCAGTCGGCCCGCGCGACGTCGAAGCCGATGAGGTACCACCGCCGCCCCCAGTTGACCAGCCGGTAGGGCTCGACGTCTCGGCGGCCGGCCGAGCCGTCGTGACTGCGGTAGTCGAACCGCAGCCGCTCACGGTCCCGGCAGGCGGTGGCGATGGCGGTCAGCGTGTCCGCGTCGACCCGCGGGCCGGGCTCGTCCCTGGGCACCGCGACGGCGTACTGCTGGAGGGTGCCGACCCGGCGCCTGAGCCGGGACGGCAACACCTGCTCCAGCTTGGCGAGCGCGCGCAGGGAGGTCTCCTCGACCCCCGTGATGGTGCCCGCGGCGGTCCGAAGCCCGATCGCGACGGCGACCGCCTCCTCGTCGTCGAGCAGCAGCGGCGGCAGGGTGGCGCCGGCGCCGAGCCGGTAGCCGCCCGCGGCGCCCCGGCCGGCGTGCACCGGATAGCCGAGGTTCCGCAGGCGATCCACGTCGTTGCGGACGGTCCGGGTGCTGACCGACAGCCGCTCGGCCAGCTCGGCGCCGGTCCACTCGCGGGGTGTCTGCAGCAGGGAGAGCAGGCGCAGCAGCCGCGCCGAGGTTTCCAACATTCCCCGAAGTCTGCCAGCCAATTAGGAACGAATCTTACCTAATTGGAATCTAGCGTGACGGCCATGACGAACAGCGGGGGCGGCATCACGGAGGACGCCGCCCCCATGACGGCGAGGCCCTGCGGCAAGCAGAGCATTCCAGGTCGTTATGTCAGGACTGTCATCGAATGAAGGGGAAACCCCATGTATCTGGTCGTTGGTGCCACGGCTCACTTCGGACGTCAGGCGGTCGAGGAGCTCGTCTCCACTGGGGCTCCGGTGCGTGCGCTGACCCGGACCCCGGAGAAGGCCGGGCTGCCAGAGGGCGTCGAGGTCGTCCGGGGTGATCTGACCAAGCCCGAGACGTTGCCGGCCGTCGTGCGGGGTGTCGAGGCCGCCTTCCTGGTCCTGCAGTATGGAGCGGACATCGCTCCGCTTCTGGAGGCAGCGCGCGAGGCAGGAGTGCGGCGGGTGGTGTTCCTGTCGTCGGGGGCCGTCGACGACGGGGCCGAGCGGCAGCCCGATGTGATCGCCCGATATCACCGTGACGTCGAGCAGGCCATCGAGACCTCCGGAATCGAGTGGACGTTCCTCCGGCTGCTGTTCCCCGCCATCAACTCGCTGACGTTCGGGATGCAACTGCAGGGCGGCGATATCATCCGCGCGCCGTACACCGAGGCCGCCTTCAGCGCCGTGCACGAGCGGGACGTCGCCGAGGTGGCCGTACGGATCCTGACCGGCGGCGGGCACGCGGGCCGGATCTACGACCTGACCGGCCCCGAGTCGCTGACCCAGGCACAGCAGGTACGCATCCTGGGCGAAACGCTGGGACGCCCGCTGACCGTCGAGGACCTCGATCCCGAGCCCGTGCGAGCGCAGATGAGTCAGTTCATGGACGCCGACTTCCTGGCGGCGCTGTTCGGTCTCATGGCTCGGGCTGTCGGGAAGCCGGCGCCGGTCAACGAAGTCATCGAGCAGATCACCGGGCACCCCGCGCGCACCTACGCCGAGTGGACCACAGATCACAAGGCCGACTTCGGCGGCTGACCGACCAGGGCAGGGGGACGGAGAACCGCCGCCTCCCTGCCCCCGAGAACCGAAAGGGGCCACGATGCCGCCGGTGCTGGAGCGACGCGAACTGGGACGAGCGCTGCTGGCCCGCCAGATGCTGCTGGAACGGGCCGACGCGACGGCCGAGGAGGCGATCGCGCGGCTGGCCGGAATGCAGGCCCAGGCTCCGTACGCGCCTTACTTCGGGCTCTGGACCAGGTTGAAGAGGTTCGGCACCGATGACCTGGCGGACGCGCTGACAGGGCGCCGGCTGGTGCGGGTCGCGCTGATGCGCAGCACCGTCCATCTGGTCACGGCGGCGGACTACCGCTCGTTGCGGACATGGGTCCAGCCTGCGCTCGACCGGGAGCTGGACACCGCGTTCAAGAAGGCCCTGGCCGGTCTGGACCGCGCGGCCGTGGCGGAGGCGGGGCGCGTCCTGCTCGGCGAGCGGCCCCTCACTCCCGGAGAACTCGGGCAGGCGCTGAGCGAGCGGTGGCCCGGCCGCGAGCCCCGCGCGCTCGCCACAGTGGTGCGAAACCTGGTGCCCCTGGTTCAGGTGCCGCCGCGCGCTGTCTGGGGCGTAGGCGGTGCCGCACGGTACGCCACGGCGGCGACCTGGACGGGAGCCGCGCCCGCACCGGTGCCGGACCCCGAACGGATCGTGCTGCGTTACCTCGCCGCGTTCGGCCCGGCGTCGGTCAAGGACGTGCAGACATGGGCGGGTCTGACCCGGCTGCACGCCGTCATGGAGCGGCTGCGGCCACGGCTGGCGGTCTTCCGCGACGAGCATGGGGTGGAGCTGTTCGACCTGCCGGACGCGCCGCGCCCCGGCGCCGACGCCCTCGCGCCGGTTCGCTTCCTGCCCGAGTATGACAACCTGCTGGCCTCCCATGCCGACCGCACCCGCGTGATCTCGGACGAAGCCCGCCGGCGCGTGACGACCCGCAACGGCATGCGCGCGACCTTCCTCGTGGACGGCCAAGTGAGAGGTGCGTGGAAGCTCGACGCGGACAGGACGTCGGCGACTCTGGAAATCGACTCTTTCCTGCCGCTGTCCGCCGCCGAACGCGCCGAGGTCGAGGCGGAAGGCGCCCGGCTTCTGGAGTTCGCCGCGCCCGGAGCCGCACACGATCTACGTCCGACCACCTGATGGCCCGCAGCGCGGGCTGCGAGGAGGTCGTGCTGCGACTGGTCCGCAGCCCGGACACGGCCTGCGCGGCACCGTCTCCCCGCGCATCCCGCTGGGCGCCGCGAACGGAGCACCCGGCGCGGACCGGTGAGACGAGGCCGGCGGCCCGCCTCGTGCCGCCTCAGGCGCGGGCCCGCGGGTCGTCGCCGATGACGTGGGCGGTATGGGTGTCCACGTCGAGGGCGGTGCGGGCGATCACGCCCCCGTCGCCGACCAGGGCGATGTGCAGCCGCCCGCTGGTCCAGCCGTCCGGCAGCACGGCGCGCACCTCGGCGGGCGCGCCGAGCACGAACGGCTTGGCCTCCGCGGCGGGGCCTGGCTCCCCCGGGTGTCCGGGGGTGGCGCCGAAGACCGGGGTCCAGGCGGTGTGCAGGCGGCCTCGTGGTGGCGTTGACGTGGGCCGGGCCCACGCCGGCCAGGTCCTGGGAGAGCACGACCTGCCAGGCGCCCGCCGCCCCCTCTCAGCGGTAGGTGTAGCAGTAGTTCGACTTGCCCTTGAACCGGTGGAACGCCTTCGGGTCGTGGTAGCGCCAGCGGCAGCCCGCGTCGCGCTGGCTCTGGGAGAGATACATGGTGTCGCCCTTGCGCTTGACGCAGTACGCGCCGGGCGTGGGCGTCTCCCGATACTCGACCCACTCCCAGCCGAGGCTCACGCAGTAGTCGGTGAACCGGCCGGGTCCCAGCTCCACTACCCGCTGGGCGGGCGTGGGCGAGGGCTTCGCCTGCTTCTTCTCCACCGGGGACTCCGCGGGGACCGGCGCGGTCGTCTTCGACCGGCGTACTGTCGGCCGTGCGGTGACCGTACGCGTCGGGACCGGCCGGGTGGTGGCCGGCCTGGCCGTGGACCGGCTCACCCGCGGCGGGTGTGAGGCGGCGGGCGACGCGGATCGCGAGACGGCGACGGGCGACGGAACCGCGAGCGCGGACGGGGACGGGCCGCCGCCGGTGTCCGCCGACGCGGGCGGGGGCGTGCCGACCGCCGCCGCTCGCTCCGTCGCGGAGACGCCAGTCCCGGTGAACGGCAGATGCAGGGACGGCAGCAGCGCGACGGTGGCGGCCACCGTGGCCGCCACCGCCACGGCCACGGCGGCGACGACGGCCCGCACCCGCCCACGACTGTTGCTTCCCGGCACCGTGGCAGGTCCCGTGGCAGGTCCCGTGGCAGGTCCCGTGATCGGCCCGGACTGCGCGTCGCCCGTGGCAGGCGGCATCGGCGTGCCCGGCCCGGCGTGCGCGCCGGGCGCGGGCGGGACACCTGGCGCGCCCGGCGTACCCGGCGCGTACGGCGCACCGCCCCCGGCGGGCGAGACCGGCGTGCCCGATCCGGCCGGCGCGGCGGGTGCCCCCGGAACCCCGGGCGCCACCGGCACGGCCGGGGCGTCGTGGCGTGGGCGGACGAGGCGGTCGACGATCTCCCGCGCCGTCGGCCGCCGTGCCGGGTCCTTGGCGAGACAGGCCGTGAGCAGGTCGCGCAGCGGCGACTCGATCCCCTCCAGGTCGGGCTCCTGGTTGAGGATCCGGTTGATGATGGCGGGGATGGCGTCGGCGCCGAACGGCGGACGGCCCATGGCGGCGAACGCGATCGTGGACGCCCAGGCGAACACGTCGAGGGCGAAGCCGAGCTCGCCCGCCGCGAGCTGCTCGGGCGCCATGTAGGCGGGCGTTCCCACGATCTGGCTGGTCATCGTCCGTTAGACACACCAGTCGTTAACGATCAGGTCACACGGGTCTACCAGCGTAAACCCCTGCGGGGACATGATCCGTCTACCGAACACCCCCGAGCACCCGGAGACCTGATGCGCCGCCCCCTCGCCGCCGCCCTGCTTGCGCTCACCGCCGCCGCCTGCACCAGCGAGCAGGCAGACCCTGCCACCGAGCGGACCCGTCTCACCGTCACCCAGCCGGCCGCCGACCACACCATCACGTTCGAGGCCGAAAGCCGCGATGGGGCTTCCTCCCTGGGGACCGTGATCTACAGCGTGGCGTCCACCCCGACCTCGCCGTTCCGGCACCAGCGGAAAGACCGCACAGCGTTGCCGTTCACCGAGACCCTGTCGATCGACGGCGAGGTGCCCAAGGTGACGTTCACGGTGTTCAACGACGGCGCCGCCGCGGAGATGATCTGCCGCATCAAGGTTGACGGGCAGGTGGTGCGGGAGGAGTCGGGGTCCAGCCCGTCCGGGACGTTGTGCACGCTCCCGGCTGGCGGATAGCAGTAGGGCCGCCCCGCTACGGCGAGGCGGCCCTCTGGGTGTTCCGCTACTGGGCGACGCCGTCGAGCTTCGCCACGATCCGGGCGAGCAAGTTCCGGATCTCGATCTGCCCGGCCTTCAACTCCGCCACGTCGTCCCGCATCAACGCGAACGACCGTTCCAGGTTGGTCTGCCCGGCCTTGATGACGCCGATGTCCTCGCGGATCTCGCGGATGTCCGTCTCGACGGTGGAGACGCGGTCCTCGATGTAGGCCATGCCGACCAGCTTGGCAGAAGATCCGGGCGGAGTCCGGGTGGAATCCGCCCGGACTCCGAGGGACCGGAAGTGGACTTCCGCCCGGAAGCACAGTTCCGCCCGAAGGGCCGGAAGCAGGGTTCCGCCCGGAAGTGTGCTTCCGGTCCCTCGGTCAGGCGTCCTCTCGCCTCCGCCGGATCGTGTTGACGATGGCCTTCGGGTGATAGTCCTGCGCAAGCATGCCGTCCGCCATGGACGCTTCGAAGGGGTCGAGATCGTCACCGAAGGCGTCGTAGACGTAGTCGAAGCAATCGTCCTCGTTGGTGAAGTCGTACTTGCGCCGCGATTCGCCAGAATCGCGCCGATCGTGTCGATCGGAATGTTGGTGATCTGTGTGGTTAAAACCTGTGTTGGTTCTCTGTGTTGTTGGGGTTAAGTGAGACAACCACCATTGGTCAAATGACTTAACCTCTGTGGGTTCAATGAGTTGACCAACTGGTTGTGTCATTTGACCCACCGGGAGGCGGAGACGGTTCACGACGCCGAGTCTCACCGCCACATGCCGGGCCACCTCTCCGAGATCATCGATGGATGGCGGCTCCCCCGACTTCGAGTCGGCCATCGGCAGGTGCGCGAGGGACCTCGGAACGCTGAGCTGGTACTTGTCCGCCTTCCTGCCCTCGGAGCCGTACGAGCTCTCGACCCGGAACAGGAACCCCAGCCAGCGGAGGGTTGCCAGAGCGTTGATCACGCTGGGCTTGGAGTTACCGGTGATGACCATCAGGCGCTTCACGCCGGGGAACACGCGGTGCCCGCGCCTGTTGCTGAAAGTGGCCGCCGCGAATCCCACATGCTTCACCGAAGGCTGCACCAGGACGTACCGCCAGGTGTTGAGCCACTCGAAGGATGTGCGCACGGCGTATAGCGCCTTGGCGGGAGGCTCTTCCCTCGGGATCATGCAAGCCTCCGGAGAGGTTCAGGACATCCTCCGGAGGCGTTCGTGAGGACTCCTGGAGGGCTCACTGATTCCTCACGGAGTCCTCCGTGTCGTATCGTTGATGTGCTGCGGTCTTGGACCTGGAAGCCCGCCCCCTGGCCGGGGCGGGCTTTGTCCTTTTCTGGGGGCAACTCAGTCCTCCGATCGGCTGTCCGATCGCATCCGGCTCGCACCACCGATCGGCGGTGCGATGCACAGCAAAGCCGTAGCAACTTGCTAGGGAGCCGGTAGCAAGCGGATGGCAATTTGCTACGGCAGTTCGGTCAACGGCGAACTGCCGTACACGAACCCATCGAACTCGCGGACGACTTCATCAGAGCGCGGGCCGCCTCCCCTAGGGGCGGGTGCGACACCCTTACGGCGGGCGATACGGCGCACATAGGCGTCGGTGAAGGGCGAGTGCCGGACCACGTCGGTGGGCCGCTCCCCGCCCTTCAGCGCGGCGATGACGCAGGCGATGACGGCCTGTCGTGATGCCTCGTGGGCTTTCTCGGTCTCGCGGTAGCGCCGGGTGCTTTCATCGATCGCGGCGAGAAGGTCACTCGAAGGTTCCATGCGAACTAGAGTATCGAACCCGTGTAGCGATCGGTAGCGATCAGGCCTCTTCGGTCGGTATGACCTGCCGGTACGTCAGCTCGAAACGGTTGCCAGCCTTGACGATGACGCTCACCTCGACCGGTCGCGCATCGTCCGAGTAGATGACCCGGAACTGTCGAAGCACAGGGACACCCGGCGGAATGTTGAGACGTTCGATCTCCTCAGCCGTCGCCGCCCGCGTCGAGATGCGATCGGTGAACTCGCGCTCGGGATACCCGAGTTCGGCGAGGACTGCCGGCGCACCCCCTCGAATCTTGGTGCGCCCGGTCAATGCCGTACCCGCCACCAGGCTCAGCGGGTAGTACGACCAGGACAGCTCGACGGGCGTGCCATCACGATCAGTCCGCCGATAACGCAGGACGGCCAGGTCCTCACCAAGCGCCCTCGCCACATCAGCCGGAGGTCGAACCTCGGCAACGTCGAGCAGCTTGTACGTGACGCCGCGGGATGCCGGGTCGTAATAGGCGGCAACGTCCACGACCGCAAGAGGGCTCGCCTTAACGAACACGCCCTTACCTCGATGGCTGTCCAGGAAGCCTTCTTTCTTCAACGCTCTTAGCGCGGCCTGGACAGTCGAGGTAGCCGCACCGAACTGATCCATGAGCTGAGCAGTGCTCGGCAGTTGTGCGCCTGGTTCGAGGTTGCCAGCCATGATCTGAGCGCGCAGCTCGGCTGCGATGAGCAGGTGGGCGGGGACGTCTTCCATGGCGCTCCTTATCGGCGGTTCACTCAGGCACCTTATCCGGCAAGCACCAAGGCCAGATCTTCACCCCCTCACAGAAAGCCTTGTCGGGATTCCGATAAGGCGCTACAGTCATCACATACGAGCCAAGCACAGCGCGGCCCGCCCTAGCCCGTCGTATGTCCGTTTTGGAGGTATGCCCGTGCCCCCGTCCAAGCGCCTGCTGAAGGCCCGCGAGGTGGCGCACCTGTTCGACGTCGAGGTCTCGACCGTCGTGGAGTGGGCGCGCACCGGCAAGATCCCGGCTCTGAAGACGCCGGGTGGCCGCGAGTACCGGTTCCGGCCTTCGGACGTGGAGACGCTGATGTCCGCCACGGCCACGAGCCAGACCGCCTGAAACGCAGCGAGGGCCTGCCGGTGAGCCACCACCAACAGACCCTCTGAACCGCCCGCCCTGCTAGCGACAGGAGAACGATCTGATGTCCCAGAGTAACGCCCGCGCTTTCCGTACGGAGACGCTTGTCCTCACCGAGGACGCCACGCCCGCCGCCTACGTGGCGGAGTTCCTGAACAACCTCACCGAGGGCGAGGAGCGGGCGCAGCTCGCGTTCTTCCGCTCCCCCGAGTTCTCCCTGTTCCTGGCCTGCCGGGAGATCGCCCTGGACCAGGACGACGAGATGGGGGCGGCGTCGTGACGCAGCACACATGCTCCTGCCACAGCCTGCCCCTCGCTGGTGGCCCTGTCCTCTGGTGGTGCCCCGAGACCGGCAGCAGCGTGTACGCCGCTGACCTCCCGACCGAGCGCCCGGCGGTGACCCGATGAAGACCGCCAACCAGTGGCCGGCCGGCGCCAGCAAGCAGAAGCCCGGCAAGCCCATGAACACCTGCAACCGCCCGAAGTGCGGCGCCGTGTACTCCGGCGACTCCCACGTCTGCCGCGACCCGAAGTGAGGACCCGATGAGCCGCTCCGACGACCACGACTGCGCCCTCCCCGACCTGGTCGAGGCGCTCCGGCAGAACTTCGGCGACGACGCCGTGCCCGGCCTGCTGGACGCCCTCTGGGACGACGTGGACGACGACAGCACCGAGGAGACCCGATGAGGTGCGAAGGCTGCGGACGCGGAGACGGGGCGCACTGCCGCGGCTGCGGCGTCTGCAACCCCGCCGACGAGTCCCAGCACGAGACGACATGCCCCACCCTCGCCCGCCGGGTCGAGCGGGAGCAGCGCGAGGCGGCGAGGTTCGAACGGCGAATGCGTGACCAGGGATGGAGGTAGACAGGTGACCGCCCCCGCGACGTTCGCCGCCGTGTTCGCGGCCCTGTACGCCGCCCACTCGGTGGGTGACATCTGGGTGCAGACCCACGCCGACGCCTGCGCGAAGGGCAACCCGGGCTGGGAGGGGCGGGCCGCCTGCGCCCGGCACGTCGCCACGCTGACCCTGACCAAAACCGCCTCCCTGGCCCTGGTTGTCATCGCGGCCGGGCTGACCCTGCACCTGCTGCCGCTGCTCGCCGGGCTGGCCATGGACGCCGCCTCGCACTACTGGGCCGACCGCAGGGTCACCCTGCAGCGGCTCGCCGACCGGTTGGGCAAGGCCGAGTTCTACCGCCTCGGTGCCGGCCACCTCGGGTCCGGCGCGCACGCCCTCGACCAGTCCTGGCACGTGGGCTGGCTGTTCATCACCGCACTGATCATCACCCTCTAACCGAGCGAAGGAGGTGCCCACTATGACCGTCACCATCACCGACCCCGCAGGCCTGTTCGCCGAGCTCGCCCGCCTGAACCTCCCCAACGGGAACTACGTGGTGTGCGGCTCCGCCGCCCTGTACGTTCGCGGGTTGCGCACCCGCATGGGCGACCTCGACGTCCTCACCCGCGGCGCCGCCTGGAAGGTCGCCATCTCGTTGGCCATGCCGGAACCGGCCCTGTCAGGGCACGGCTGGCGGGTCAACCACCCCACTCACGCAATCGAGTTCGTCGACCGGTGGACCCCCGGCTGGTGTACCGACCACCTCATCGACACCGCCGACCGGATCGACGGCATCCCGTTCATGCGCCTGGGTGACGTCCTGGCGTGGAAGGAAGCCGCCCGCCGCCCCAAGGACATCGCTGACATCGCGGCGATCCGCCGCCTGCACCGGTTGTGGGCGGGCGGAGTACGGGGCGAGGCCCTCACTTGTTGACGGTCCTCGGGCCGGGGTCCCGGATCCCCGGCCCGAGAACCACCCCTCATCACAACACCTGACCACCCAGAAGGAGACCGAGATGCAGTACATGCGCTGGATCAAGTGGGCGGCGATCGCGTTCGCCGCGTTCTACCTGTTCACCCGCCCCACCAACGCCGCTGACGCCGTTCGTGGCGCGGTCGGCACGGTGCAGACCGGTGCGGAGCGCGCGGCGACGTTCGTGAGCGCCGTCGTCAAGTGACCCACCCAGTCCGACCGGAGGCGGTGACGCCAGCCGGGGCCCGGGATGCGAACACCGGACGGACACGTAACGCCCGACCAACTTGATCAGGAGTGACACCAATGCTTACCCCGACCGAAGCCGCCGACCTCAGGTGGCTCCTCATCTGGTTCGGCGACTGCGTGGACGCGCCCGACCCGGACGCCTGGCACCCCGACGAGCCCCGCAAGGGCGGCGCCGAATCGCAGGAGGCGTACGAGACCCGCAAGGCGGCATACGAGTACGTCGCGGCGGACCTGTGCGCCGAATGCCCCGTCAAGACCGAGTGCCTCACCTTGGCCCTGGACGAGGAGGTCGACCTGCCCCGCTCGTGGATCCACGGCGTGCGTGGCGGTCTCGCCCCCTGGCAGCGGTACCAGAAGCTGCGGACCATCCGCCGGCACGCCCGCCAGGAGGTGGCGTGATGGACACCCTGCTCAATCTGCTGACCATCGTCCCCACTTTCGCATGGTGGACCGGAGGCGCTGTCCTCGCCGCAGGACTGATCCTCGCGATCCTCCGCCCCGCCATACGGTCCCTGCGGACTGCGAACCCCGCCGACCTGTTGACCTACCTCGCCGCGGGCATCGCGACCGGCGTGTCCATGTCCGGCATGTGGCACTTCTTCGAGAAGGTGTTCCCCGCCGTCACCGTCGAGTTCCGGGTCGCGCTGTTCGCGTTCATCGAGATCGCCGTATTGGCGTCCGCGGTCCGGGCCCGACGCAACATGCGGGACCACCACTCCGCCGGCATCGACGGCACCGCCGTGTGGGTCCTCACCTCCCTGTCGGCGGTCCTGTCGAGTCTGGAAGCCGAGTCGCTCGCCGAGTTCGTGTTCCGCCTCACCGCCCCCTTGGTGGCGGCGTGGCTGTGGGAACGCGGCATGAGCATCGAGCGGCGCCGCCTCACCGGGAAGAAGCGCATCAACTGGCGCATCACCCCCGAACGAATCCTCGTCCGGCTGGGCCTGGCCGAGTCGTCCGACCGCACCGCGTCCGACGTCGACGCGCACCGCCGCCTCACAAGGGTCGCGAAGGCCGCCAAGCGCGCCCGAATGCTGGAGCAGTCCGGCGCCCGCAAGGGCAAGCTGACCCGCGCCCTCGCCCGGTTGGACCGGGCCGTCGAGCGTGCCGTCGAACACGCCGCCCTCGCCTCCGACGAAGCCAGGATGCGGCAGATGCTCGACCAGATCGGCGCCGTGTTCTCCGCCGGCGACCTCCGTACCATGCCCGCGGTCGCCCCCTGGGCGGCCCTCGACCACCCGCTCACCGCCGCGGCGGGTACCGGTACCCGCCTGGGTACCCCCACCCCCGGCGACGACCCCACCGACGAGGCCGAGGTACCCGGGGTACCCGCGGAGCAGCCTGCGCCTTCGCTGCCCAACGGACCCGTACCCGACCCGCTGTACCCGGTCGCTGCGAACAGGTACGCCGACGAGCTTTCCGAGGGCCGCGTGCCCGGCGTGAAGCGCATCAAGGCCGACCTCCGGGTCGGTCAGCCGAAGGCGGACCGTATCCAGTCGTACCTCGAAGACCTCGTCCGGATCTGGCCGCCCGCGGTGCGCCACGACGCCCCGAAGGCGCCGTCAGCGACCTTCCAGGAGCCCGTGAACGGGCACCACACCCCGCTCGCTGACGACCTCGACCTGACGGAGGTGTCCTGATGCTCTCCTACCTGGCCCCGATCCTCGTGGTGCTGCTGCTCGCGGTGTGCTCCCTGCACGAGGTCGAGGACAACGCCCGCACCCCCGCCGAGATGGTCGCCGCCGCCCGCCGCGCCGGGTTCCTCCGCACCACAGCCGCCCTCGGATGGGGCGCGGTCATGGTGGCCCTGCTCATCACCACGTCGATCCTGCTCGCCGTCACCGCCCACGTCGGCTCTCTGGGAGGTATCCGATGACCAGGCCGTTCCGGTTGATCCCCGGCGGCGAGGAGCGCCCGAAGGTCGAACTCCTCCCCGAAGAGGACGACGACGAGCTCACCGAAGAGGAGGCGCAGCGGCTGCCTGTTCGCCGGCCGGAGGACGCCCCGCCGCTGCCCGTCCCCGACGACGAGCGCGACGAGGTGGAGCAGTACGTCTACGAGGGCGAGGTCGTAGACGAACCGAACACCCCGCCTGTGCGGATGCTCCCGGCGCCGATCCGCGGGAAGGTCATCGCCGTCCGCCCCTCCCCCGGGACGGTGAAGGCCGCCCGCGTGACCGCCCACGTGGCCGTTACCGCAGGTCAGGGCTGGCACTCGTGGCAGGTCCGCGCCTGGGACGGCCTCACGTTGGGTGTGTACCGGCGGGCGATCCGCCAGGCCGAAGCGATCGGCGACCGCGAGGCACTCGCGGAGTGGGTCGACCGGATGGAGAAGGCCAAGCACCAGCGGCACGACCGGCTGATGGAGCTGCCGATCCTCGCCATGAACATCGCGAAGGTCCTCGGGATCAGCATCATCGGCGCGCTGATGCTGCTGCTCGCCCTGTCCACCGCCGTGTGGGCGACCGGTGTCGGCGACTTCCCGACTGTGTGGCACATCGCCGGCAACGTCATCAAGGCCCTGTTGACGCTGGTCAAGTGGCTGTGGCCGGTCCTGCCGGTGGCGCTCGTGGTGTCCGCGTTCCGGGAGGGTAAGCGCCGCGGAACCCCCGTGGGCTGGCTGATCGCCGACAAGGACGAAGTCAAGGACCGCGATCTCATCCCCGACGAAGGGGCCATCCTCAACGCGCTGCGTGAGCTGGGGATTTCCAAGCTCGACCGCGCTTTCAAGGAGGGGTGGCGGCCCCGGTTCGTCCTGCCGACCGAGCGGGACGGCAAGGGCTACCACACGCAGTTGGAGCTGCCCCCGGCCGTGACCGTCGAGATGATCAACGACAAGAAGAAGCTCCTCGCGCACAACCTCGTCCGGTTCCCCGTCGAGGTGTGGGCCACCGAACCCCGCGACCTGCCCGGTGTGCTGGACCTGTGGGTCGCCGACCAGGGATCCCTATCCGGCCCGGTCGAGCCGTGGCCGCTGCTCAACGACGGCACCGCCGACTACTTCAAGGGCGTCCCCGTCGCAGTGGACATCCGCGGCCGGCGGGTCAACGGGCGGCTGTTCGAGGCGAACTACGTCATCGCCGGAATGATGGGCTCCGGCAAGTCGTCCCTCATCATCACGCTGCTGCTCGGGGCGATGCTCGACCCGCTGGTCGACATCGACGTGTTCGTCATGGCGGACAACGCCGACTACGACCCGATGCGGCCCCGCTTGCGGACGCTCATGACCGGAGCCGGGGACGACGTGGCGGAGGCGTGCCTGAACAACCTGCGGGACCTGTACGCCGACCTGACCGTCCGCGGTAAGGCGTTGAAGGAGCACGGCGCCCGTGCGGTGACTCGGGAGCTCGCCGAGAAGGACGCCCGGCTCCGCCCGCGGATCGCCGTCATCGATGAGTGCCAGGCGCTGTTCCTGCACGAAACCCTCCGCAAGGAGGCCATCGAGACGTGCGTGAAGCTGGAGAACGCCGCCCGCAAGTACGCCATCACGCTGGTGTACGCGACGCCGGAACCGTCGTCGGACTCCCTGCCGCGGCGTCTGATCGCGGTGACGTCGAACCGGGCGTGCTTCGCCATCGGTGACCAGCTGTCCAACGACGCGGTGCTGGGCACCGGCTCCTACAAGGCGGGTATCTCCGCCGTGGGGCTGGAGCCGAAGACCGACGAAGGGCCTGGCGACGTCGGCACGTTCATGGCCCGTGGGTTCACCCCGAAGCCTGGCCTGCTGCGCGGTCATTTCGTGTCGCAGGCGCAGGCCGGGCCGGTGGTCGAGCGGGCGATGCGGATCCGGGAGAAGGCCGGCATCGGCCCGAGCGGCAGGCCCGCACCGACCCCGGGCCGGGACCTTCTCGATGACCTGGACGAGGTCCTCGGCGCCGATCGGGTGCGCGTGGCTGACATCCCTCCGAGGCTGCGGGAGCTCGCCCCGAGCTGGCGCCCGTACGAGTCCCTTCGTGGCACGGATCTGCGGGACATCCTGACGCGGGAGTACGGGGTGCGGGTCACGAACAAGGCCAACATCCTGTGGCTCGACCCGGCCGAGGTGCGGAGCGTGAAGGCGTCCCGAGAGGCGGGTGAGTGAGGTGGTGCCGCACCCCGCGAAACCCCTTCTGGAGGGGTCTGGAAGGCCTGGAACTAACCGACCTAACCCAGCTAACCCAGCCCACTTTCCGCAGGTCAGTCCCGAAATCCGGGTGGCCTAACCCAGCGGTGGGATCACTAACCCCGGTTAGGGGTCCCGACCCCACCTCCGGCTCTTGAAAGGAGCCCCTTATGGATCATGTTCTCCCGGTCCTGATCGTCATCGTGGCGATCGTCGCGGTGTGGGTGAGCCTCGCTCGGAACCCGCTCCGTGAGTGCCCGAAGTGCGAGGGGACCGGGAAGATCCGCAGCGCCATCATCCCCGGCCGGTACCGGCCCTGCCCCCGCTGCGGACGCCGGGGCGAGATTCGCGGGCCGCTCGGCCGCAAAGACGACTGACCACCGGAAGGAACCGATCGATGAATCTCCCCAAGACCGTGCTGCGGGGGCGGCGCGCGCCTGTGGCCGGTGACCGGCTGGGGGTGGACGTGCTCGCTGCGTTCGGCCCCGCGCCGTCGCTGCCCCTGCCGGAGCTGTTGACCCGCCTCACGAAGGTGCGGCCCGGGGCGTACGACGACTGGACGCCGGAGGACCTCGCGACCAACCTGCAGGCGCTGCGGGTCCGTGTGGGGCCGGTCGCCACGCACGGCCGCCCGGTCCTGGGTGTGCGTCGGTCTCAGGCGGAACGCGCCATCACCGGGGGTGCCCGATGACGCCGCTGCTCGTCAAGGCCGTCGTGTCCGTGGCGGTCGGGGTGATCGTCCTCAAGCTGGTCGGCCCGGCCACGTTCAAGCTGATCACCCTTGGCCTGTTCGCGGCGGCTGGCCTGTGGGCGTACGCCGCTGACGACATGGGCGTGCTCGTGCTCGCGGTAGTCCTCGGTGGCTTCGCAGTGACCCGGTACATCGCCAACCCCAACTGACCCCGGCGGGCTCCGACCGGTACCCGCCCCACCACCACCACCAGAAGGAGGGACCCCCGATGGGTCTGCTCAGCAGCAAGAAGCCCGAGCCAGCCCCGCAGACGACGAACTGGGCGCTGGTCCGCGACGGTCACGCCGCCGCTGCGGTGAAGGCCGCCGCCCGCGGTGACCAGAAGAAGGCCAAGTTCCACCAGGAGCAGCAGGCCGCCGCTGCGGTGAAGGCGCGCGAGTCCGGCATGTGGTGGATCCACTCCTGACCTCAACCCAACCTTGTGCGTCCCGCCCGCGGCAACGGACGGGACGCCACCCCCTCAACCCAACGAAGGAGCACACCCATCATGGGGCTTTTCAGCAGCAAGATGAGCGACGCCGAGAAGGCGAAGCTGCAGGGCAAGTCCGCGTCGGCGAATGACCTGCGGACCCTCGCGATCGCGGCGAACGGACACGGCGTGACGTCCGTCGAGAAGCGCAAGGCGCGGGCGGTGCTGGAGCAGCAGGTCGGCTCACGCAAGGCGAACAAGCTGCAGGAGGACGCGCTGCGTCAGGCGGGGGCCCGTCCGAAGGGCCTCGGCCGCCTGCTCGGCTGAGCGGTCGTTGCGGTTGCGCGACCGCTCCCGGGTGGTCGCGCTTCCGGAGCAGACCGCTCCACCCCGCCCCCACGAAGGAGATCGAGATGGGCAAGTGTGACGCGAAGTTCACCAGCAGCGACGGCAAGGATTCCGTCGACTGCGACAAGAGCGGCAAGCACGTCGTTCACAGGGACTCGACGACTGGCAAGAGCGCTGTGCGGGTGCCGGGCGGTGCCGTCATCAGCGAGCGTCACGGCGAGGGCTACGTCGCCAAGGGCGGCAAGAAGAAGTAGCTGACGGTTGCGGGTTCCCGCCCGCTCGCCGGGCGGGGACTGCCGGAGCAGTCAGCTCCACCCCTCCACCACGACCAGGGAGAACCCATGAGCAAGGACCTCAACGAAGCGGCGGCCCATGCCGCTGCCCTGATCGCGACCTGCTACGAGCAGATGCCGATCCTGTTCGCGCCGGGCGTTGCGCTGCAGGCCATCTGGGGACTCGTGGCCGACCACGGTTACGACCACGACGACGAGACCATGCTGGAGATCCTCAATCTGGCCATGAATCACGGCGCGCCTGCCGAGGTCATCAAGCCGATGATCGAGGCCTGGGACATTTTCACGCGGGTGTACAGCCGCCTCGAATAGGGCCGACTGTTGCGGGTGCCTGCCACAGCCTGCGGGTTGTGGCGGGTGCCCGGAGCGCTCAGGCTCCACCCCCACCTCCGACACACGAGGAGAAGCACATGAACCGCAAGCAGCTCGTCGCCGAGGCCGCCACCGTCACCGGTCTGCCGCAGAACGCCGTCAACGCCGTGACGACCGCGATCCTCGACGCCATCACGTCCGCCGTCGCGAACGGGGACAAGGTCCAGCTCACCGGGTTCGGTTCGTTCGAGCAGGTCCACAAGCCCGCCCGGGACGGCCGCAACCCGTCCACGGGGGAGCCGATCCGGATCGAGGCGAAGAACGTGCCGGCGTTCAAGCCCGGCATCGAGTTCAAGGCGACGGTGGCCGAGGGCGGTCGCGTGACGGTCGCCGCCTGACCATCCCCCTTGGTGTCCCGCCTCACCTTCCCCGGGGCGGGACACCCCCCCACGAGATCGAAGGAGAACGATCGTGAAGCGCAACCCGAACAGCCCGATCCTGCCCATCCGCATCACGTGGCGGTGCCCGAACTGCAACCGGACGGGCAACGTCTTGACCCACCGCTGCGGCAAGTAGCCCTCACCCCTCGCGTCCCGTCCGCCACGGTGGGCGGGACGCCCCTGCGTGAGAGGACCATCCAGTGATCACTGACGCTCACCGCAAGCAGGCCGCGACCGAGGCAGCAACGTCCATGCCCGACGCCACGCCCGGCATGTGGCCCAGAAGCCTGAACGACCCGATCGCCGTTGCCGCTGCCAAGGTCCTCACCGACGCCGGGTTCGCCCCAGCCATGATCTACGGCGATGCAGTCCACCGGTGCACCGACGCCAACGGCTGGTACATCCCTAACCGCCCCGGCAGGACTGGCCCCGTGACTATTCGGCACGTCGTCAACGGCAGCTTCAAGACCCCAAGCGGCGACTACTGGTACGAGCAACTCAAGCAGTACCGGCAGGCATTCCGCGCCGCAGGCTGGCAGGTCGAGCCGTGGGAAGTCGAGACGGTCCATGCCGAGCCACCCACCGAGAAGCCGACCGCGTGACCCACCGCGTCCCGTCCGCTCTGACAGGCGGGACACCATCTCCAACCCAAGAAAACCGAAGGAGCCCGTGATGGGACTGTTCAGCAAGAAGAACCCGCAGGCCGACGCGTGGGCGCAGCGAGCCCGAGAGGCCGCAGCGCAGGCGCGTGAATCGGGGCGGAAGGCGGACGAGTGCCGCCGCCGTCTGGCCTCCGGTACGAGTGAGGACCGGCACGCCGACCGGTACATGCTGAGGCAGCACGAGGCGGACCGCCGGGTGCATGAGGCCAACGCGCGGGACTGGTGGACGATGGCCCGCTGACCCCGTCCTTGCGTCCCGCCCACCGTGGCGGACGGGACGCTTCGTTTGGAGACCTGTTGGTGAAGTCACTTCACGAGCCCGTGATGGGTGACCGGCTGGGCTACGAGAATGCCGATTCCCACGACCAAGAAGGAGCACTGTGACCCACACTCTCGAGCGCGCGACCGCCGGGGATCTCGAGCTGCCTTCGCCGCTGCCGGACGAGATCCAGCGGCTCACGCTCGAGTGGGTGTGGTCATTCGGTTCCCCCGCGACCCGGCGGGCGTATCGGGTGCACCTCGCCCAGTGGCTGGACTTCGCGGCTGGCGCGGGGATTGATCCGCTGACCGCGACTCGAGGGGATGGCAACCTGTGGGCGCGGCGGCTCGAGATGCCGCCGCGCAACAGCAAGCCCGCGACCGTGGCCGCGAAGCTCGCTGCCGTCTCCAACTGGTACGCCTACCTGGCCAGTAAGGGCGCGATCCCGACCTCGAGCTTTGCCGCGACCGACCGCCCTCGCCGCGGCGGTACCTACCTCGAGACAGCCTGCCTGAACGCGGATGAGGCTCGAGCAATGGTCGCTTGGGCGGACGCCGACTATGGACGGGCAGCCCTGCGGACATCCGCTGTAATCCGGCTCGCGTTGACCGTCGGCCCTCGAGTGTCGGATGTGCCCGATCTCGATGTGTCCTCGCTCGAGACGGAGCGAGGGTTCCGCGTTGTGCGGCTCACAGCGCAGAACCGGCGAGGGCGGGCACGCAGGCTACCTGCCGCCACAGCCGCCGCGGTTGACCGCTATCTCGAGGATCGGGCCCGGGATGCCGGCGTGCCGGTTGCAGAGCTCGAGGGTCCGCTGTTCGCCACGGCGACCGGGCGCCGGGTGGATCGGCGCTATCTCTTCGGCCTGGTTCAGCGGATCGCCCGGGAGGCCGGTCTCGAGCAGCCTGAGCGCGTGACGCCGCAGTCGCTACGGCAGACCACTGCGGCTCTGGCCGAGGAGAATGTCGCGCCGATCGCCCAACTGCGGGACGCGATCGGGTCGGGGACGCCGGCGACGTCTGACCGCTACATGCGCCGTACGGAAACGATCGAATCTGAGACGGCACAGTCGCGAGGGCGAACCCCCAGGAGCGACCTGTAACGAAACCCGTGAACGAAAACTACGTAACACCAGCAACGTTTCCGATACACAATCACCGGGTGGACACATGGCACTGATCGGGTACGGCCGCGTCTCTCGACGGGATCAACACCCGGAGGCCCAACGGGACGCACTCGCCGCCATCGGATGCGAGCAGATCTTCATCGACAAGATGTCGGGCAAGCTCGAGCGCCGGCCCGAGTTGGACACCGCGCTTCTCGTGCTTCGCCCCGGCGACACGTTCGTCATCACGAAGCTGGACCGGTTGGCCCGATCCGCGAAGCAACTCCACGAAATCGTGCTCGAGGTCCTCAAGGCCCGAGACGTTCACTTCCGGGTAATCGACCAGGGCATCGACACCTCCACCCCAGCGGGCCGGCTGTTCTTCCGGATCATCGCCGCCTACGCCGAGTTCGAGCACGACATGATCGTGGAACGCACACTCGACGGGCTCGAGGCCGCTCGAGCTCGAGGACGCGTCGGCGGCCGACGAACCAAGATGACCCCGACCCGTACCGCCCAGGCCCGGATGATGTACGAAGCTCGAGGCGACGACGGGAAGCGGCTGCACACCGTGCGGGAGATCGCCGACACCTTCGGCGTGAGCCGGCCCGCCATCTACCGAGCGCTTCAGCGCACCTGACGGAGCCCTCATGTCAGTACACGAATCCCTCGCCCGCGACGCCCTCAAGCGCATCATCCGCGACGTCGCCGCGACCGCCACCCTGGCGGAGGTGCAGGACTGGATCTCGAGTCCAGACGATCCCCGCGACCTCGAGCGGTGGTACATCGACGCGATCGGCCAAGTCCACATGTCCCCGCCGCGGCAGTGGCCGATGGAGCAGGTCGCCGCCCTCGCTCGAGTGCATGCGGGTTTGGTGGCCGGCGTCTTTGCCATGATTCGCGTCGGCGGGCCCAGCCTCGATGGCGGGCCTGGCCGTGATGCGGACCGCGAGCGCAACGCATCACGGCTGTCTGAGCTGTACGGGCCGTTCCGCGCGGCTGTCGACCTCGAGCAGAACCAGGCCGACGACGACGGCACGCTCTCCTGGCATGAGCCGATACGTGTGGAGCGGGCCTCTGGCGTCTCGCTCCTCGCCCCGTGCTCTCGGGCTGGGATGAAGCCGGTCATGCTCCCGGTGACCCTTGACCCATGGTCGGTCCCGCTCGAGATCGGTTCGAGTCCGCCGTCCCGGACCTTGCTTCATCTCGTCGAGGATGGCGCCGTGGCGCGCTGGCCGTACGACGCCGACTGGCTCACCCTGTTCGTGAACCTCGAGCCGTACTGGACGAAGGACCTACTCGAGTCGCCGGCCTTCTGACCCCAGACACGACGAGAGCGTCCCACCCCCGTCAGGGAGTGGGGCGTTCTGCTGTGACCGGGTGGCGTGCCCCCACCGTGGGGAGCCACCATGGCGGGTATGACGTTGAGCGCCGACTACCGCATGTACGACCTGCTCGTCCGCGTGGCCCGCGCGCAACGCCGGCGCCGCGATTGGGGGCATGAGGAAAGCGCCGCCTCACCGCCTCGCGCGACGGGAGACGACGCTTCCGGTGGGACCGAGCAGGACCCTCGGTGGGGAGCATAGGCGGCGGCACCGACAGAAACGACAAAGGAGCGCCCGCCCCTCCCCGCTCGGGGGAAGGACGGGCGCTCGTCACGTTGAGGTGGCTCCTGGCGGGACTCGAACCCGCATTCCCGCGCCACCGGGGAAAGACGCAGGGTCCTACCGTTGGATGACAGGAGCCCCGTCTCACACCCGGCCCGGCGCCGGGTCCGCCGCCGGTGTGACGTTCATCCGCAGGACCAGCGACAGCACCACACCCAGTGCGGTGACGAACGCGCCGATCTGGTCGGACGACAGCTCCAGCCCGAACGCGGCGACGGCCGTCAGGACCGTGCCGACGGCGCCGGTCAGGGCGGACACGACGAACGGCCGCGTCAGCACCGCCACGACAGCGGCCAGGACGCCGGTCGCGATCGTGGTGATGGCGCCGGTCTGCTCCTGCGACAGGTTGAGGCCGAACGCCACGAGCAGGGCGACGAGGCTGTTCACCGCGTACACCCAGACCGCCGGTTCGCGATTGAAGATCTTCATATGGTGCCCCTCCTTGGGGGACGGTCCCGCCCCGGTGGCGGGAGGCTCAGGGGTCAGGCCGCGTCGACCGGGGTGAAGTCGAGGTAGTACGACTGGCCGGGCTCGAAGCTGACGTTCGGGTTGGTGACGGTGATCGACAGGTTGCCCATGGGCGTGTACTTCGCGTACCGCTGGTCTTCGGGGATGGTCGTGTCGTACTCGGCGCTGAAGCGGTAGTTGCGCTGCCCGTCGGGGTCGTTGGCGTGGAAGGTCTCGACGGAGACGCAGCGGAACTTCGCGCGGGTGGTGGGCATGGGTTTCTCCTTGAGGGACACCCGCTCCGGTGGCGGGAAGACCAGGGGTCAGCGGACGTAGTAGCCGTTGTCGAAGTCGTACGTGAACGAGGTGACGTTCGCCCCGCTCGCGTTGTCGACGTAGACGGTGTCGCCGCCGTTGTTCAGGAAGTGGCCGTTGTAGCCCCGCTTGAAGTCCATGTAGTAGACCTGCGTCGCGTTCTGGGCGGTCTTGTCGACGCCGTTCGACGGGGTGACGATGACCAGCGCCCCCGGCGCGACCTTGGTACCCGCGGGGAAGGTGTAGGCGTTGCCCCACTGGCCTTCGGCGTTCTTGTACGTGTCGTGGACGGTCCACCCAGAGATGTCCAGCGGGTCGCCCGTGGTGGCGGGGTTCTCCAGGTAGATGGCTTCCTGCCACCTGTTGGCGAGGGTGTCGGCGCCCATCGCGTTGTAGTTGACGCGGGTGATTTCCAGCTCGTTGGCGGCGTTCGCCACCCCGGCGAAGCCGAGCACGCCGGCCAGCAGGGCGGCGGCGATCAGAGCGAGTCGTTTCACGTTGGTTCCTCGGTCAGGGGGACATGAGAAAGGGCACCCGAAGGCGCCCCTGGCCGGATCGGCTCCGGTCACTGGTAGCGGTGCAGGATGCCCTTGAACAGGCTCGACTGGTCCAGCGTGACCTCGTTCACCGAGTCGTGCCGGACCGTGACCCGGCCCCGGGTCGTTGCGGACAGCTTGACGTGCCCGTTCAGGTCGACCTCGGCCCGGCCGTCAGCGTCCGCATGCACCACCGAGAGCTGCCCGTTCGGCCAGGCGATGTCCACCACCGTGCCGTCCGCGAGGTGCCGGGTCAGCCCCACACGGACCGCCTCCCCCGGCACCAGCCCCGTCAGAGTGACGTGCGCGGTCAGGTCCGCCCACACATCCACGGTGGGCGCGATCGACTGCCCGCCGGCGGGATGCCACCCGGCGGTGTCCTTCCACTCGGCGGTCCACCACGGCTGGTAGTCCACCCCCGCGGGCACGACGATGTGGTCTTCGAGGCCCAGGGACACGATCTCGGGCATGGTCTCCTCCGGTTCGCTCTTCGCGGGTGTCGGGGCGGGCTTGGCGGCCTTAGGGGTTTCGCCGCACACCAGGGCCATGAAGTGCCCCCACGGGAAGGCGTCCCCGGGGTCGGTGTGGTCGGACTGGTGGAACGCCTTGCTCACGTCCACGTGGCCGCAGATGCCGCGCTTGCCGGCCTTGACGTCCGCCACCGTGAGGCGGCGCAGGGGCACGTCCCAGCGTTGGGCGATGCGCCGTACGAGGTCCGCGGCGAGGCGCAGCATCGCCTCATGGTCGTCGTCTCCCCACCGGGAGGCGGCACCCTTCTGCGGGTCGCACAGCTCCACACCGATCGTCCCGGTGTTCGGGGGGGCGTGATACGCGACTGTGGTCTCAGCCAGGCAGCGGACGACCTCGCCGGGGTCCACCACGTAGTGGGCGGAACCCCCGGCACCGGGGGTCTGGAAGTAATGGGCCACGTTGACGGCGCCGCCCCGCTGGCAGGGGGACACGGTGCCGTGGATGACGATGCGGGTCACGCTGTTCTGTGTGCCGCCGTGCTTCGCGGCTCGGATGTCCTTCAACGGTCCCCCTACATTGGTCTGTCGTCGGCTCGTAGGTCGGCGAGCCTGGCCGTTAACTGCTCGCACCGCTCCTGCAACCTCGCGAGACGGGCCAGAGTGTTCGTCAGGTCCTGCTCCAGTTCGGCGATCTTCCGGTCGCGTTCCTGCAGCTTCTCGTCACGCTCCGACAGCGACCGCTCCAACCGGCTGATCGTGGACTCCGCCCGGTCCAACGCCACCTGCAGCGCCTGCACGGCCTTCTCGGCGCCGCCAATGAAGACGCTCTCCAACTCGACCGGGGCACGCTCCTCCTCAAGCCGGGACCTGCGCCAGTCCACACGCGCCCGCACGACAGTCGTCACCGCGGACCCCACCCCGCCCGCGAGCAACGCCACAACCGCCGGCGTCAGCCACTCACTCGCCACCCGACCCCCCCACGTATTTACGGATCGTCGCCTCCAGCCGGGAGACAGCTCGGGCGCGGGCCACACACGCCGCGGCGATCACCATCAGGACACCCCCCGGGTACATGGCTCTCGGCCCAGCGTGGACGACCGCGACCACCCCGTACACGGCGCACGCCGCGGCGAGGGGCCACAGCCCGGCCCGTTCCAGGCGCAGCCCGACCAGCAGCAGGGCCGGGCGCCAATACCGGGTGATGATCCCGGAGACGATGAGCGCCCCCGCGCCTGCCTGGACGAGCCCCCACGCCTTGACCACGAGCACGGGCAGGGTGGCGTTGATGCTGGCCGGGGCCGCCCCCGCGGCGACCAGCGCCACACCCCCGAGCAGGGCGATGACGCCGAACAGCAGCTCGAACGGGTGGTCGGCGAGCGGCAGGAAACGGCGCATCGGGGCCTCTTCAGTTGTGTTGTGGGCGGCACGCTCCGCGGAGCGGCGGTCAGATGACCTTGCGCAGGCGGATCGCGGACAACGCCTTGATCGTGATGGTCTGCCCCGAAGTGTTCGTACGGACGTTCACCGAGAAGTTGCCCGAATTCGCCCCGACTTGGAGAAACCCGCGGATCTGAACCACGGACCCGCTGGACTGGACCCAGGCCGACATGGCGATCGCACCGGTCTGCCTCGCAGCCTTGTTGACTGGGCCCTCATCGCTCGCGGAGTGATTCGTCACCAAGTAGACGTTCGCGTTGGACGGGATGACGAAGTCGAAGTCCAGGAACGACCCGCTGTTGGCGCAGGTGGCGCCCAAGAAGCACTCCAGCACGTACTGGCTGTTCGCCGCGACCGGCACAGACAGGTCGGAGATTCCGGAGTCTGAAGTGCTGGAGAAGGACTGGTCGGAGCTTTTGACAGCGACGAGGTCCTGACCGGCCCCGATGTCGTCGACCCACTGCCCGCCCTGGTAAATCTTCAGGCGCTGGGTGTCGGTCTCGTAGATGTGCCAGCCCTCGGCCGGCTGCGGGGGCCGGGTGGTCGAGGTGCAGCGGATGATGACCTGGCTCATCAGCAGCGCGTCCAGGTCGGACGTGGTGAACAACTCGCCGTTGGCGAAGGTCTTGTATCCCACGTCAGCCGGCCTTGCGGATGCGTAACCAGGAGTTGGCCAGGAGTCTCAGGTTGAAGTTGCTGGCGCCGCCCCAGCCACCGGACCAGGTGAGGATCAAGGTCCCGGCGGTCGTCGTTTTGATCATCGCCTCGGGCTCGCAGACGGCCCCGGTCGCGTCCGCCCAGGCGCAGAAGTTATGGCCGCAGTTGATGTAGTTGTTCGGGTCGGAGTCCGAGATGCCGATATCCCGCTTGCCGACCGAGTATTTCCACGCCTCCGGGAACGCATATGTGCCCAGCCGGACCCTCGTGTCCGCGGAGGTTCCCGAGGGGTCGCCCATCGGCGCGTTCCAGCAGGTGCGGGTTTTCCACGCCGCGTCGGGGAAGGTCCATCCCAGCGAGGTCCATTGGGTGTTGTTCGCGGGAGTTTCCCCGGACTGCTGAAACATGAGGAAGCCCTCAAGCCAGTAGGTGCTGTTGGCTTCAAGGTCGAAGCGCAGGTGCGCGTCGTAGACAGGGGTGAACCAGCCAGAGATTGCGGTGGTCTCGGGCTTGACCTTGAGCCGCTCGTAGATGCCCTCCGGCCGCCACGACCCGCCCGTGTACACCATGCGCCGGCCGGTGTCGGTTTCGTAGATGTGCCAGCCCTCGCTAGGGCTGGGCGGGCGGCTCGTGGACGTGCATCGGATGACGCACTGGTCCATGAGGTAGGTCTGCACATCAGAAGCGGTGAGTGTGGCGCTCCCGAACGTCTTGAACGGCACCTGTCACCTCATCCCTGGATTGCCTGGAGGCGCAGCGTGGACAGCTCATGCACGGTCGCCGTCGTCCCGCTACCGCATCGCCACTGCAACTGGAGGTTGCCGGTCGTACTGCCGGTCTTGAGGATCCCCCGCGCCCGCGTCGTGTAGACCGCGTTCGTCGTGCCGTGCCCGCCGCCGACGCTCACACGGATGTTGATCTCGGTGCCCGCGTCGCACACCCGCTTGTTGACGTTGTTGCCGCTTGTGCTGGTCACGCCCGGGTCGTTCAGGGCCGGGTGGTTGCTCGCCCACAACATGGTCGACCCGGACGGGACCGACCACCTGGCGACCAAGTTGTGCCCGGAGAGTGTGCCGCTGCCCATCAGCAGCAGGTCCATCCAGTACGTCCTGTTCGCCGCGACCGGCAGGACCAAATGCGCGTCGTTGTGCATCGACGTCGACGAGTACGACTCGTCAGACGTCTTGACCGCGTACAGCTCCTGCTCGCCCTCCCGCACCCACGACCCCGACTTGTAGACCAGGAAACGCCTGGTGTCGGTCTCATAAATGTGCCAGCCCTCGGCCGGGCTACCCGGCCGGGTGGTGGACGTACACCGGATGATGACCTGCTGCATCAGGTAGGTGTTCACGTCGGCTGAGGTGAGTACCTCAAGACCCCAGTCCTTGAACGGCACCAGCGCACCCCCTCAGTACGACACGATGTCGCTGTTCAAGACCCCGCTGCCGAGCACGAAGAAGTTCGAGATGTAGCGGGTCGCGCTCTGAAGGCTCCACGTGGTGACCCAGGTCGCCTGCCCGATCTCGTGGTAGATGCCGCGGATGAAGCAGTCCCGCACGATGGGGGACCCGCCGCCGGGCGGGCGCCGCCAGATCTGGATCCGGTCGCCGATACCCCGCGCCAGCGCCGGCTGAACGAGGGTGTCCGGGTCCGCATGAACGTGGATCTTGATCTCGTCGAACCGCGTTTCCGGATCCTTCGAGATGTACAGCACCCACTGCGCCCAGTTGCCGACATCAACGTCTGACTCCAACATCAGGTCGGACCGCTGATACGTGCGCGTCGTGTTCTTGGTCTGGCTCGCCGAGTCGCCTGCCGTTCTCTCTTCGCCGCCAGCCCGCTGCGCGATGACCTCGTTCCACAAGGTCGCGTCGTCGGTGTTCAACCGCACCTCGAACGGGGCCGGTGCGGTCGTCGATTGGCCCAAGGTCACGATGACGTTGGTGGATCGGAAATCCTGCAGGATGCCGTGCCTGTTCCGGAACACGACCTGGCCTGACCCGCTCATATACAGCTCGCCGATCTCGCTCTCGGCGACGCGCTGCAACTCCGACAGCGCATCGCCGGACAGATCGGTCGCCTGCACCGTCGAGTTGCCTGTCGCGATGCTCCGGTCACCGGACGGCCAGCCAGCCGAGTCGAGGATGCGGTTGATCCTCGCGCCGGTGGTCTCGCCCGCCCCGACTGGCGGGTCTACGGCGACCCGGCGTTTGTTCGCGAGGACCTTGAATCCATCCGTTGCGGTGACCGTCACCACGCTATGGACCGTGGCGATCCAGCTCACATCCCACAGATCGACGAACCCGCGGAACAGGCTGTAGGTGTCGCCGCCATACTGGGCGCGGATCCGGAGCGGGCGCATCGCCGTCACCTGGGACACGCCGCCGGACACGTACGGCCCGGCCGTGTTCGTCGGGTCGAAACGGCGGTCGCCGTTCTTTAAGCGGATCGTCGCGGTCCCCGGCTCGTACCGGATGACTGGCGACTCCACCCGGCTGCTACCGCGCCGTACGGTCGCGGGCGCCTGCAGCCACTGCGACACGTCCGTCCAAACGCCCGATGTGAACTGGACCTCCGCGATGATCGTCGGCAAGGGCATCAGACCATCACCCCGTTCCACCTCATCGAGGGAGCACACCGCCACGGCGGGCGTACTCGCGCAGGCCTGCGGCGAACTCGGCGCCCTTCGTGTACATGTCGCGGTCGTCGGCGAAGGCGAGCGTGATCTGGCCGATGCTGATGCCGCCGCCCGTGGTCGCGCCGTCGCCGCCGGCCACAGGCATCCCGCCAGCGGGTGCCGCCTTGACGAACGCCCCGCCGAACATGTCGGCGACCTTGGACAGGATCTCCTCGCTACGCGCCCGCTTACTCGGCGCGAGCGGAATGTAAGCCTCACCCTGCGTCTCGGGCTCGGCCCAGATGCGTGTTCCGGGCCCGGCGATCTGCGCGATGTGCTGTTCGGCGCCCCCGGCGAATGACAGGACGCCGCCGTTCGCCATAAGGATGTTGCCGTTGGCGTTCTGCAGCACGCCCACGGACACGTTGGCGCTGGACAGGCCGATGTCGTGCAGCAGCTGGTTGAGCACGCCGTACGCCGGGGCGGCGTCCGCCGTGATGCGGATCTTGTGCTCGGGGCCGACCTCCTGCGTGATTCGCAGACCGATCCGCCGGGCCGCCTCGTACACGCTGGTGGCACCGTTGTTCATGCCCTCGCGGACCTTGTCGGCCACCTCCTCGCCGCGCTGGCGGGCGATCTCCCGCAGCACCGGGCCCGCCTCCGCGAGGTTCTTCGCGAAGGTGTCGCCCGCCTCCTTGCCGGACCGCCCGTGCAAGTCGATGAACTTGCGCAGCTCCGCGTCCGACATCTGCGTCGCCAGCTCGACAATCTGGGCGCCGCCCGGCCCGAGCTCGGCGAGCTCCTTCAGCATCTCGTCCGGCACCCGCCCCGCCAGCGAGATGAGGTTGGACGCCCAGTCCTCCTGCGCCTTGACCTGCTTTTCCAGCTCGGCGAGGTACTCCTGCGTGGTCACCTTGACGGTGCCGCCCATGGACGACCAGGACCCGGCGACGTCGGAGTTGGCTTTCATCACGTCGCGGGCCGCGTCCTGCCTGGCCTTCGTCAGCGCGGCCTCGGCGTCTTGGATGTCCCGGGCGACGTCCTTCTTGGTCTTCCGCAGGGCCTCCTCGGCGTCGGCGACGTCACGGGCAGCGTCCCGGGCGGTCTTCGCCGCGTCCGTCTCCGCCTTCGCGAGGTCCTCCTTCGCCTTCTGCACGTCCTTCGCACCGGCGATCCGCGCCTGGTCAACCTCCGCCTCAGCCCTGGCCAGCTCCCGCTCGGCGTCCTGCTGCTGGCGGGCGGCATCCTTGCGGGCGTCGGCCAGGCCCTGCTCGGCCGCTGCGACCTGGCGGGCGGCATCCTTGCGGGCGTCGGCCAGGCCCTGCTCCGCCTGCGCGACCTGCTTGGCAGCGTCCTCCCGGGCCTTGGCCAGGGCAAGCTCGGCGTCCTGCTCCTCCTGCTGCGCCTGGGCGATGCGCTCCTTGGCCTGGATGACCTCGTCGCTGCCCTCGATGCCGGCGCGCTGGGCGTCGGCGAGTTCCTCCCGCAGGTCGGCGTTGCGCTGGCGGACGTCGTCGAGCCGCTGCAGCGCCTGCCGGTACGCCAAATCGGCTTCCCGGCGGTCCAGGTCTGTTGCCTTCGGGTCGGCGTTGACCTCCTGCATACGCAGGCGGGCCCGCTCGATGGCCAGCTGCGCCGACTCCTCGTCCAGTTCGATGCCGGCTGTTTGCCGCTGCAGGTCTTCCAGCCGCTCCGCGGCCTGCTCCCGCGCCCGGGTCAGGTCTTCGACGGCATCCGCGGTCCGGGCGTGGGAGTCCTGCAGCCGCCGCTCGGCGTCGACCACGCGGTCGGCGGCGTCCTCCTGGGCGTCCGCGACCCGCTGCTCGGCGTCCGCCACGCGGTCGGCGGCGTCCTCCTGGGCGTCGGCTACCCGCTGCTCAGCCTGTGCGATCTTCCGGCCGGCATCCTCGGCTGCCTGGGCTGCCCGCTCGCGGGCCTCCTCGACCCGCGCCACGGCGTCGGCCTCTCGCTGCGCCGCCTGCTCGACCGCCTCAGACACCGCTTCCTGGGCGTCGGCAACCCGCTCTTGGGCGGTCGCCACCTGCTCAGCGGCCCGCTCGTGCGCGTCGGACAGCTGCCTTTTGGCCTGCGCGACGCGTTCGGTGGCCCGCTCGGAGGCGTCGGCGACGTCACGCTCCGCCCGCTGGATCTTCTCCGCGGCCTGCCGTTGCACCTCCGCCAGCCGCTCGGATGCCTGCGCCTGCCGGTTGGTGCCGCCCGTGCTCGCCCGGGTGCGCTGCTCGATGGTCTGGAGCGCGCCGCCGAGGTTCCCGAACGCGCTGTAAGCGCTCGACCAGGCGTCCAGCATCTTCTGGGCCGCCGCGACACTGTCGTCACCGGCCAGGCCGTACGCCGCGGCCAGGGACGCCAGGGACGACGACGTCTGGTCGGCGACCACCGCGGCGGCCTGCGTCGCCTGCGCTGACGTGGTCGCGGCCTTCTCGGTCTTGCCGAGCCCGTCCACCAGCGCATACAGGGCGGTCGACCCGGGCAGGACAGCGTTCGCCAGAACGTGGAACACGGCGGCGTTGTCGTCGATGGAGCCCTTGAGCCGGGTCAAGAAGCCGAGGACCTTGCCGCCCCACTCGACCAGCGTCGCCAGGGCGTTGACCATCTCCGTGATCGCCTCGGGGTTCTCCTCGACCGCGGAGGTCACTTCGGTGATCGCGGCAGCCAGATGGCCCATGATCTCCGGCATGGCCGGGCCAAGATCAGCCAGCACGGCGGCGAAAGCCCGCGCGATGCCGTCGAGCGCGGGCTCCAGCTCACCCAGGGACTCCCCGGCGTCCCGCACGAAGCTCTGCACGGTGGGCGCGAGCTGCTCAAGATTGCGCCGGACGATCGGGCCGAACCTGCCGAGCTGCCGCTCAGCCTCGTCGGCGATCGTGACCCAGACCTTCTCGAACGGCTGACCCGTCCGGGCCGCCTCGGTCTCGGCCGCCTGCCGCAGGCGCTCCAGCGCGGCCTGCGCGGTCTCCGACCCCCGCGAGGCGGCCAAGCCGACCGCGGCCAGCGCGCCACCCAGCACGGTCACGATCGCCCCGGCGGCGGCCGACCCCGCGATCGGCAGCAGGCTGATCGCCCCGGCGACGGCTGCCATGCGGGCCGGGCCGACCGACGCGACCGACGACAGGGCCTTTTCCAGAAGACCGACCTGGGTGACCGCCGCTGCGGCGCCGTCCACGTCCACGTCAATATCGACGTCCTGCCGGTCGAGCTTCTCAACCTCACGCTCGACGGAGTTCAGCGCAGCCAACGCCCGCGTGACGTCGGCCCGCACGGCGATGTCCCCGGTCTGCTGCAGACCCTCCAACTCGGAGCGGATGGCCCGCATCTCCCCCAGTGCCGACGCACTGTCGATGTCGATCCCGATCCGCTTGTTCGCCAGCTCACGCAGGCTCGACCGCAGGGCGTTGACCTTGATCTCGGCATCGGATGAGTCGGCGGTGATCTCGGCCTGCGGCAGACTGCGGAACGCCGCCCCCAGCTGCCGGGAGAAGGCCTTAGAGAACGCGCCGGCGATCTGCTCCCCATCGCGGGGCGCGGACCGCTTCAGGCCGTCCATGCCCCGCTGGAACTCCTCATCGGACATTCCCAGGGACAGGTTGGCCCGCAGGTCACGCACCATGGTTGCCGCCACGTCACACCTCCCGTCTGCGTCTCAGCACGATGTAGATCCCGCGCCCCAGCTCTTTGCGGTCCTCGGGGCTCAGGGAAGCGTCGTACGCCTGCATCTGCTCACAGCCGCGGCAGCGATCGATGTCCGGGACGTAGGCGTTGCGGGATCCGCCGCGGCGTTCGTCCCACTCCTCCGGCCGGGTGCCGCAGTGCTTGCAGGTCGACCGCTTCCGCAGGTGCAGAGCGAGCGCCTTGTCCCGGTCGTCCTTGGACCACTTGAGGAACTCGCTGTGGGGGATGCCGTAGCGCTCGCAGACCTCCAACTCCGTCAGGAGCTGCGGGTCGACCTCGAACCTTTTGGGAGGGCCGCGTTCACCAACCGCGTGTTCACAGCCTCCGCCAGCAAGAACAGGTCCTCACGCTCGGCGTGCGTCAAGTTCTCCCGCAGGATCGGCTCCCACTCCTCCGGCGTCAGCTCCGTGGCGCACGCCAGGAAACACTCCCGCGGGAAGGTCGTACTGTCGTACTCCTTGTCGTCGGTGCCCGGCCGCGGCGGGTGCAGCGCCTTGAGCGCCTCGTACTCGTCCGGCGGCATCGCGACCAGCTTGATGTGGACGTAGCAGGCGTCGAGGGCCTGCTCAGCCTGCGCGACCGCCTGCCGCGTCTCCGCCACAGCAGCCTGCGCCGCCTCGTCGTCCCCGGCACCCTCAGCGGTGGCAGCCTTGGCCAGGAGCCGCAGGGCCTGGCGGTGGGCGTCTTCCGCCGCCGCCAGGTCCCGCTTCGCTCCAAAGGCATCCCCGACCGGCAGCTCGTAGTCGAGGCTCGGCCGCTCCCGGGCCCGGAGCTGCTCACGCAGACTGCTCACGACGGGATGGACACGTTCTCAGCCGGCTCGGACGTGATGGCGTACTGGATCGTGATCCGGGCGGGCTCCGCACCCGCCGACCGCGACTTACCGTGCGAGCTGACGGTGACGGGGAAGACATCGCACTTCCGGCCGGCCACGTCGCCGCCGTCGAGCCACACGATGTAGCCCGTGGTGTCACGCGGCATCACCGTCCGGGCGTCCACGCCGGCGGTGTCCATGTAGTAGGTGATCGACGAGTCGTTCGCCGAGATCCGGCCCGGGATCTTGCTGATGAACCGCGACCCCATGTCCGGCACGTCGATCATCTCACTGGACACCTGCCAGCCGTTGACGTCGGCGATTGCCCTGCTGACGTCCGTGCCCGCGTTCAGCTCCGATCGGGTCGGAGCCGCCTTATTGGAAATGGTCGGCACCCAGTAGACCTTCGTCGTCTCCGGGTTGAAATACCGGGTCTCAGCAGCGATCGGCGTGGCCGCCATAACTCACTCACCGTCCTTAGCGGTTCCGCGCCGACGCTGCGGCGACTGGTCCTCCGATGAAGAAGCCCCGGACTGCGCCGGGGCTCCCTTGCTCTGCTTGCCGTCGTCGGGGTAGGCCGCCGCGGCGACCCTCTCCGCCTCGTCCTCCGCCAGCCCGCCGCCGACAAGGATCTGCCGGACCCGCTCCCTCGGGGTCGGCGGGTTCGCCAGCTCCCAGCCCGACGCCCGGTGCTGCGGCACCGCCGACTCGGGCACGTCGGCTTCCAACCCGTCCGGGTGGACGATTCTCACGAGCTTCACAGTGGTTACCTCCGGATGCAGGCGACCTGCAGGGACGTGGTCTTGGAGTAGGTGATGGACGCCAGCCCGGTCGCCGGGTCGCGGTAGCGGGAGGAGACGGGGATCGCCTCGATGGCGCTCGCGGCCACGGTCACCGCCCGGTCGGAGACCGTCAGGTCACCGTCGATCACCTCAGGCGTCGCCAGCGTGACCGTCGTCGCGGTCGAGTCGTCGTTGCGGACGAGCAGCGTCACCCCGTCGCCGGTGGTGCACTTGTCGCCTCCGCCGGCCGCGTTCGTGAAGTTGATGGCCAGCCCCGTGAGCGGGACGACCTGGGTGGTCAACGTCGCCATGAATGTGTCCTTTCGGAATCAGCGGAACCCGTGCTTGCGGGCGACCTGCTCGACCACCCGCCCGGTCTCCCGGACCAGGTCGTCATCAGCCGACGCAACCGCCGGGAACAGGAACGGCCGCGCCGTCTGCGACACCCATTTCTCGCGGTTGCCGAACACCGGGTGCCGGAAGGTGCCCTGCCGGCCGAGGTGTTCGAATGGGCGGGCGTGCGGGGCCTTCTTCGCCGACACCGTGATCGCGACGCCTGCGGTCTTCCGGGAGAACGACGTGGAGATCCCGATCGCCCCGGGGATCCGCGACGACCAGGCCGCGTTGACCTTCGCCTGCGCGAGGATCGGCTCGGCGACCTTCCGCAGCGCGGGCCTGATCTCCTTGCGGATCTCAGCCGGGATCGGCCCGAACACGTCGAGCACGCGCAGGATCTCTTCACCAGCCGACGGCATGACTCACCTCGTGTACGCGTCGATGTGAATGCCGAACTGCACGGTCGAGACCGCGCCTCTGGTGGTCTGCTCCTGCGCGAACGCCTGCGTGGAGACCATCGCCCGCATCACCAGCGCCCCGAGGGCTTGGTCCTGGGCGAGGGCGGCCACCACACCGTCCACGAGCTCGTAGGCGCGGTCACGCACGGCCTTGGCGTTGCTGGCCTCGCCCTTCCATGAGGAGGCCAGGCAGGTGATGGTGTACGACTCCCGGCGGGGGTCTACCGCCATCTGCTCCAGTGTGATCGTGGCCGTGACCGCGGCCTCTCCGGGTTCGCCCGTGAACGCGATGCAGATCACGTCGTCGCGGGTTTGTTTGACCGGCTGCCCGTCCCACACCTCAACGTCGGGCAGGGCGGCCCGTACGGCGGACAGGATCGCGTCCAGGACAGCCGGGACCGTGGACACGCTCACCCGACCAGCACCTCATCCTGCGGCCTCTTGTCCAACCCGAGGAGCTGGCGGACGTTGTACGGCAGAGCGAAGGTGACGCCGGGCACGACCACCTCATCCACCCCGACCGGGGGCCTGCCGCCGCCGGTGTTGAGCTGACTGGTGCGCCACAGGTGCGCGGTCAGTTCCAGCGCCGCCAGACGGTAGTTGGCCGGGACGGGGTTGCGTCCGGCCCTGTAGGTGACGCGGACCGCCCGATACGGCCGGGTGAGGGTGAGGACGCCCTCGGCCGAGGTGAGGGCCCAGCCGTCCACCTGAGCGGCAGGGTCGGCCTCTGGGATGGTGGTCAGGCCCGGCAGTTCTTCGACGCTCGTCACGGCGATGACGGGGCGGGCCGGCAGGACGACCGTTCGACCGCATCCGGTGACGTCGTGGACCACGGTCAGCGGGGCGACCTGCCCCACCCGATCCGTGATCATCTGGCAGGCCGCCGCCACGAAGCCCCGGAGCTTCTCCTCATCGCCCGTCGAGGTCAGCTTCAGGTGATCCTGCGCGTCGGCCAGGCTGATGAAGTCCCCACCATCAATCGGTGTGACATCAAACGCATCGACGTACGCCGACGCGTTGGTTCCGGTCGCGACCCAGCGGGCCACGTGCCGTCCCGCCTGTACCGTGGCGTAGTCGTAGTCGTACACCCCGGCCGTCGTCGACGCGATTGGGCCGTACGTTTCGGACGTGCCGTCCGGCAGGGTGATCGTCAGGTGGACGGCGGTCGCGTCCTCCGCCTGGCCCGCCGGGTTCGTGACGGTGACGGACAGCGGTACGACGTCACCGAGGTCCCACGCCATCAGCGGCCTCCCATCCGTGCTCCGGCCCTTTCGCGGCGCACCGCCTGAGCGCCCGTTCGCGCTGCCGCCGTCATGGCTCCCCGGGTGACGGTGGGCGTCCCGCCGGCCAGCACCGACCCTCGGCCGGGGCGGCACCAGATCGAGGCGGCCGTCCCCTGCAGCACGACCGTGACGGGGCCGGCCAGCGCTCCGGCGCCGCCGCGCACCCGGATCACGCCGGCGGCACCGGCCGGGACCGCGGACTGAACGGCCAAGACCCGCGCGGACCCGGCCGACAGCCGCACGACTCCTGCCACCCCGGCAGGGGTCTGGCGCTGGACGGCGAGCACTGCCCCCGCCCCCGGCCGTACAGTCAGCGCCCCGGGCGCGCCGGTGACCGGCTGCTCCTGGACGGCCAGCACGGTCGCCTGCGCGGCGCGCAGCAGCACCCCACCGGCGCGCCCGCCGACCGTGACCGACGTGCCGCCCACGGCGGTGGACACCGCGCCGGCAGATGCGCGGATGACGACTCGCCCCCCGCCAGCCGCGGGGAACGCCTGCTGAACCGTCGCAACGCCCCCGGGGGCCCCGTGCAGCCGTACCGACCCCGGCCCGCCGGAGACCGCCGCGACCTGTTCGCCGAGGACCGCACCGGCCGACGCACGCAGCCGAACCGCGCCTGCCAACCCGGCAGGCAGAGTCCGCCGGACCGACAGCACGGCACCCGCCGAGGCCCGCACCCGCACACTGCCGGGCACGCCGGCGACGGGCGCCTCCTGCACAGCGAGCACAGCCCCGGTCGACGGCGCGAGCCGTACCGCACCGGCCCGGGCAGGCAGCGACGAGTTCTGGACCGCCTGGACCGCAGCGCTCGGGGCACGCACCCGGACCGCCCCCGGACCGCCGGCGATCGGGGCGGCCCGGACCGCCGTCACAGCACCAGCGGATGCGCGCACCTGGACGGCGCCGGCCGAACCGGACGGCGTGGCGTTCTGCGGCGTGCTCAGCGTCCAGGTGGTGGTCTGGCTGACCCTGGTTACCCCGCCGGCGTCCTTGCCCGCGAAAGCGAGGCTGATCTGGGAGCCGGTGTCGGTGATGGTGAACAGGCCGTAGTGGTTGACCAGCACGCCGTCCGTCGCCGGGTAGGTGCCTGCCGTGTAGACGCCGTTCCCCTTGAACGAGGTGTTGTCCATCGCCGCGGCGACATGCACCGGCACGCCGCTGTTCGCTCCGGCCGCGGGGACGTTGGTGCCGTCGTCGGCCGCCAGGGAGTGGAGGTCGCCGCAGATGTAGGCGACGTTCGTTCCGGCCGCGGCGATGGCGTCGAAGATCTCCTGGCGCTCCGTCGAGTACGCCGACCAGGTGTCATCTCCCACGAAGGTCAGGCCGTTGCTGATCGCGTCCTCGTGGCACCAGATGATCAGCGGATACGTCGGGTCGGTCAGCTGGTCGAGCAGCCACGCCTTCTGCGTGCTGCCCAACTTCGTCTTGGACGCGTCGTCGGTCTGGGCGATCGGCGACATGAAGGACCGGCCGTCGGTGCAGACGAACCGCACCCGCCCCCACGTCCACGAGAAGTAGGTCCCTGTGACCGCCGGCATGTCGCCGTAGGCCGGCACCCTGGACCTGTAGACCGCGTTCGCGGCCGGGACGCTCGCCGCCGTGCCGTCGCCGTTCGCCCCGACGCTGTCGTGATCGGACCAGATGTACGGCACCGGTAACGCCCCGAAGAACGCCAGCTGCCGTGGCGACGACATCACCTGGTCGTACGCCCGCTGATAGGCGATCTGGTCGTTGCTGGTCAGGTCCCGGTAATGCAGGTCACCGAGGTGAACGAAGAAGCTCGGGTTCTCTGCGCGGATCGCGTCGAACGTGGTCGCGTTGCTGTTGTTCGACGCGCAGCTCGCGGCGCAGAACGTGAACGACTTCGGCGTCCCCGGCGTCGGCGCGGTGCTGAAGCTCCCGCCGTACTCCGTGTCGACGACCCCGTCGACCTCGATCCCGTAGTAGTACGCCGTGTCCGCCGACAGCCCGGTCACGGTCATCCGCACGGTGCCGTCGGCGTCCGGCACCTGGGCGGACGAGAACACCGGCGAAGCGGACAGGTCTGAGCTGGTGGAGACCTTCAGCCGGACGGAGCTCGCGCCCAGGACCCGGGCTGCCACACTGGCCGAGGTGGACGTGACCGCGCCGAGCCAGCGGGACATCACCCAGCCGACCGCCCCGAACGGCGGCGGTGCCCCGTCGGTGAACGCCGCCTGCACCCAGTAGGAGATGTTCGTCGCGCCGTTGGCGACGCCCACGAGGTACAGGGACGGGTCGGCCTGCCGCAGGTTCTGGCCCGTGAAGACCGCCGTCGTCTCCGTCGGTGTGGCGCTCGCCGGGTTGTTGTACAGCTTGAGCTGCAGCACCCCGTTGGACGCGTCGGGGGTGAACAGCAAGTCGGCGCGGATCCACTGGTTCAACGCGATGGCGTTGGTGGTGTCCACGACCGTCGTCCCCGCCGAGTTGACCGCGCGGACGCGGCCGGTTGCGGTGACCCTCAGCTCGCAGATCCGCTGCGCGGTGGTGTTGCCGACGAACAGCACGGTGGTCGTGGCGGCGGGGTTCGCGGTGAAGTACATCCAGGCCGTCGCGACCTGGGCGGCCCCGGCGCTGGGCCGGAACATGTTGTCCCAGCGGCCCCACACGTTGGCGGCCGAGGCGCCGGTTGTTACGTGCAGGGCGGCCGTGCCGTGGTATCCGGCGTGCGCGGTGTCCCACGTCAGGGTCGCCCCGGACCCGATGGTGGTCGAGTCGAACGGTATCCCCGCTTTGCGGCCGGAGTTGGCCGTGGTGACGGTGGCCCCGTTGGTTGCTCCGTCGCCGAGGGCTGCGACCCGGGCCACTCGGTTATCCCGTGAAGGTGGTCAACAGGCCCTCGCCGTTGTCCAACTGGGCGGTGAACGGGCCGCCGTTCGAGGCGGTTTGTGTGCCGCCGAGGTCCCAGTACAGGATCACCGGGCTGGTGCTCGGAGTGCCGGTGTCCTTGTAGAACAGGATGTGCGAGCCGGCCAACGTGCCCGGGTTGCTGGTGGTCCACGACGGGTCCGCCGCGTCGATGACCAGCACGCCGCGGCCGACGCAGGCCCACGTCACTCCGCCGTCCGTGACCGTCTGCCCGATCACCGTGGGGAAGGTGGGGACTGATCCACCGGAGGTGCCTGCGGTCGTGGCCTGGTAGACGTAGCCGTTCGCCGACGCCGGGCGGACCACGTCCCCGGCCGCGTAGGCCGTGCTGTTGGCCCGCTGCACGCTCCAGGAGTTCGCCGCGGTGTAGGTGACGGTCTTCGACGCGAGCGTCGCACCGCCCGAGGTGTAACCCGACCCGGAGGTCTCGACGCCGACGCCGGCGGTGACGACGTCGGACAGGAACTGCGCCGTGTCCTGCGTGCTGCCGACGGTGTAGCTGCTGAGCAGCATCGCCTTGATGGTGTCGCTGCTGAAGTTGATGCGGCCTTCCCACAGCGACTGCTGCAGCTTGCCGTACACGGCCACGGTCACGGCCATAGAGCATCCCTCACTTGATGGGTCAGCGGATCAACAGGTGGCGGCGGCGCCGATACGGCGACTGCGGCGGCGGCGCGGCGGCGGCATCGGGGAGGGTGGACGTGCTGTTGCCCGGGGTGCCGTCCCAGACGGCACCCGGCGACGAGCCGTCGAAGTAGGTCCCCGCACTGGCGGACTGCTCGATGAGGCACATCGTGTAGCTGGTGGCGTTCACCGCGTAGTTCTCGCCGGTCACCACCAGCCAGCAGGTGACAGCGCCCGTCGGGGCGGTGCCGGTCATGCTGATCCGCGTGACCACCCCATCCGGGGCCGAGAACGCGCCGTTGACGAACGTCAGAGACCCGCCGCCGGAATCCAAAAACTCAATCCACACGGTCCCGCTGATCGGGAACGACTCCGGGCGGAGATAGACCGACACCGTGTAGGTCAGGCCCGGAGTGACCGCACCCTGCGGGGACAAAACGAACGACCCCGTGTCGTACCTGGCCGCCCACTGCCGGGCGAACCCGAGCCCGGACACGTCCGTACGGACCGGCGTGCCGCCGCCGCCCCAACCCGCGACATCGTTCGTCAAACACGGGTTCGGGCACAAGTTCTTACGGGGCACGACTCACCCCCGCCTACTTTTCCCCCTGCGGAGCGCGCGCCTTATCGGCCGGGCGCCGCGCCCGCTTGGCGGCAGGCCCGCCGCCCGACTCGTCGCCGCCCGCATCGGGCTCCGGCTCGTCGGCCTGGGCCTTCAGTAGGCCGTACCGCTCCGCCTCAGCCCGCGGGATCGGCGTTCCGGGCGTGCAGTACAGCCAGCGGGCGTCCGGGTCGCTGTCGGGGACGAGGCGGTCGTCTTCTGTGCGGCAGAGCCGGGCCGTCGCGATGACATGCCCGGCGTCGCCGTCCGGCCGCTTCACGAACTGCAGAGCCATCACCCCTCCTACCGGTAGAAGACGACGACGCGGAACTTGCCCGCCGTCAGCGCCGCCGTCGCAACAGCGATGGCCAGGTTCCTGCGTGCGGTGGTCTTCACACCGGTCGCGGCCGTGAAGACCGGCGTGATCGCCTTACGACCGGTCGTCGACCAGGGCGGGCCGGAGATGGCGGCAGCGGTCTGCAGATCGCCGGCACCCTCGGAGGCGACGGCGATGGTCGCGGCGCCGCCGGAGGTCGGGATGGTGTCGACCTCGATGTAGCCGCCCATGATGAGCGAACCGTTCGGGATGTCGTTGCCGTTGCTGTCGCCCGGCGCCGACCGCAGCACGATCGTGCCGACCGCGCCGCCGTCGACGGCGAAGTCGTACTCGCCGCGGGCCTCCTTCAGACCCCGGGTGCCCTCCATGACAGGCATGTCTTCTCCTTCAGGTTCGCAGGACCGCGAGCACGACGTCCGCTCCTGCGGAGCGAATGGCGTACACGACGTCGCCGGGCGCCAGTTCGACCGTGACCTGAGCGCCGTTGGGCAGAGGGAACCCCGTGCCCGCCGTCACTCCTGGCCCGCCAAGGTCGACGCCGTTGGTGGTGTCCGTATTTTTGATCGTCAGCTTCTGGCCAGAGGTGCTGGCCGTGTTCAGGGCCACGGCGGCATTCCCGGCCGTGACCCGCGCCGCCGTCACCACCGTCAGACTCCTTCGGTGGCAACGAGGCTCGCGCTCACCGCGGGTGACGTCCCACCGGTCAGCGCCGAAAGTTCCAGCCGTACGTACCTGACCACCACGCCTGTCGAGGTACCGACGAAACCGAGCTTCGGCGATCCGGCCGCGTCCAGCCCCAGCAGGTTGTGCCAGTTCACCCCGTCGATCGACCCCTGCAGCCACACGAGTGCGGAGCTGGGGTTGCCTGAGGCGCTCACCTGCAGCCCGAGCTTCGTGGCGCCCGGAACCTCCTCCGGTTCCGTGACCTGAAGCGATGTCGCAGCGTTCAGCCAGTTCGTCTTCACGAGGGTCATCCGCCATCTCCTTCTCGTCGATCGCGCCGCAGATAGCTCGCCGCGGCATCCAGGCGCTGGGGGTCGTCCTTGGCCAAACCGACCAGGGTGTTGCAGTTACTACAGAGCAGCCCTCGAATACATCGGCCGCACGACCCAACGCCTGGGCAGCACGTGTGATCGTGATCGACTTGGAAGCGGTTGCCCGGACCGCCTGGCCGCGTCGTGCCGCAGATGGCGCAGCCGCCCCCTTGGCCCGTTAGAAGCCGCTCGTACTGCTCCACCGTCAGGCCGTAGTGAGCGCGTAGGCGCTGCGCCCATCGGTAGTCGCCGCGGCGGACCTGGCCGTGCCGCTCGTTTGCCGCGCGGATGCGCTCTGGGTTCGTCAGCGCGTACTCGCGCTTCCACTTGGCCTTGCAGGGACGGCAGCGTGCCTGCCTACCGTCCCTGTTACGCCTGTCTGGGCTGAAGTCATCGAGCGACTTCGTCTCACCGCAGCCACCGCAGACTTTGACCGAATCGGACATTGTGGCACTACAGGCCGGTAACGACCCCAAACGCCTTGGGTCTATAGTGGATCAGCGCGACGCGGACGTCGGCGCGGATCGCGAGCTTGCCCTCGGCGAAGTACGTGCTGTGGCTGTTGCTCACCTGCACGTCGATGCCGCGGCGGACCGCGAGCTCGCTGAAGTTCATGTAGTCGCCAGCGACCGCGCTCGTGGCGGGCGCGGCGACGGTCTCCACGACGGGGACGCCCCAGATTGTCGCCGGGCCGGGGATCGAGGGGTGGCCCCAGATGTAGACGCCGTCGGCGGTCTTCAGCAGCCGCACCTCCTCCCACTTCGCGGGGCGGATGAACAGCACCGACGGCTCGGCGAAGCCGTCGTCGCGGATCTTCCGGAACATCTTGTAGATCGCGTCGGGGACCGGGTCGGTGCCCTTGGCCTGGGTCTGGATGCCGACGACGTTGGCGGTGCCGAGCAGGTTCACGCCGGTGCCGTCGCCGACGAGGGCCTGCAGGTCCAGTCGCTGCTGCAGCATGAACGGCAGGCGGTTGTCGACGTAGGCCCGGGCGCGCGGCTCGTCCTCGAACTGCTCGTCGGTCACCGGGAGGAACACCGCGACCTTGCGGACCTGCGACGCGCGCTCGGTCAGGGCGAGGGTCGCCTCCTGGTAGGTGCCGCCCTCGGCCGTCTCCTGCGCGGCGTTGGTGAAGGTCGTCTCCTCCATGTACACCACGGACGCCTGCGTGGTCGTGGTCTGGGGGATGAACTCGACGACGTGCGGCGCCGGCCGCTGCGGGGAGTATTCGACGCGGCCGGTCCGGACCGACTCCGGCCCCCAGCCCGCGCTCGTCTGGAAGAGCGTCTTCAGCTCCATGTCCAGCGTCGCGGACGGGCCCATGCCGGCGCCCGGCTTGTAGCCCTTGCAGGCCTGCGAGGCGACGAACAGCTCGCCCAGGCTCTTGCGCGAGCCCTTCCGCTCGGGCGCGTCCTCGCGGGCCTTGCGGGCGTCCGGCTCGCTGCCGCCTTCGCCGTGGTCCTTGGCGATCGCCGCGGCGCGGGCCACGACGAGCAGCTCGTCGACCTTCTTCTTGCACTCGGTGATCTCGTCGTTCAGGGCGCCGATGTGCGCGACCTTCGCGTGGGTGTCGCCCTGGATGGACTTCACCTTGGACATGTCGTAGTCCTGGCCCGCCTCGGCGAAGATGTCCGCCAGCGATTTCCTCTTGGCGTCGAGCCGCTCCTGCGCCTCCTTGAGCGCGGGGAACTCAACGATCCGGTCCTGCGCTTCCACCGTCATGATCTGTCTCCTCAGAATCCATTGAGCTGGGCGACGGACCGCGCGATGACCGAGGCGATCTCCTCGTCGGTCGGGTCCTCATCGCCCGTGGGCGTGTCGAGCAGGGACTTCAACCTGCGCATCTCGTCCTCGACCCAGCCCAGGAGCGAAGCCGACGACGGGGCGAGGCCCGTCCTGCCCTTGGCGCGCCGGAGAGCTAGGACTTCCGAAGCGCGATCGATGTAGGAAGCGACCGCGGCCAGGACCGCGTGTCCTTCCTCGTGGAACTTCAGCGAACCAACCGGCCCGCTCTTCAGCTCCGGCACCTCGACGTCCGCGTCCTTCAGGTGCGCGGCGAGGTGCTGGTACACGGCCTCCCGGTCGGCATCGGGGATGCCGGCCTTCGCCGCGTCGTTCAGGCGGGCGATGCCCATCAGGCACGCCCGCACGTTCGCCGGTCCGCCCACCCCGTGGTGATGGGCGAACCGGTAGCTGGACTTGGCCTCGGGGTCGCTGTCGGGGTCGGCCCAGGCGAACACCGTGCGCAGCTCCGACGGGCGGGCGTCGGCGGCCAGGCCGTCGAGCATCTTCACCCCGTCCCAGGAGCGGGCCACGACCTCCGTGTCGTGCGGGGCGATCGGCCTGCCCGCCCGCTGCACCTGGTCCCGCCCGGCCGACTTCGCCGCGAGGGTCCGGGTGTTCACCCCGGCGCCGAGCAGCACCGGACTGACTTCGTGGACCTTCAGCTTGTCCAGGAAGCGGACCCGCTGCCCCTCCCATTCGCCGAAGCTGTACTCGACCGGGTCGTAGCCGTACGACCACTGACCCAGCGCGCCGAGCCGTTTCACCGTCTTGAAGGTGTCGGCGCCGTGCTGGGTGTCCATGAAGAACTCGCCCTCAAGGATGGCCTCCTTCGAGGTGGTGCGGATGCGGCCCTTCCCTACCGGCAGCGCCCCGTCCCACGAGGTGTGGCCGTAGGAACTGATCGGCATCTCCGCGCCGTCCTCGAACGCCCCCGGGCGGGTGACGTCCCGGTCCGAGTCGCGCTTGTTGAACGTCGAGAAGACGGCGGTGACCAGGCCCTTGTCCTCGTCCTTGATCTCGACGCGGAAGCCCTTCGTATCCATCTCACTGCTCCTTTGCCGGATCCGGCGGAGTCGGCCCGTCGCCGGGCGGCTGATCTGACCGGGCACCCTCAACGCGCCCGGCGGGCTGCAGCTGCACCGAGTAGAGGCCCGAATGCTCCAGCAGCGTCATGTCCTCGGCCTCCACCGCCGCGACCACGCTTTCCGGCGTGTAGCCCGCGTCGACGAGCTGGCGGATGGTCGAGGCCTTCGTGTGCTCGATGTCAGCCCGGTCTCGGGCGTCCTCCCGCAGGAACGCGATATCGCGGTCGTCCCACCACAGCTCCGCATCCGACGGCACCGGCACGAGTGTTGCCAGCGACCCGGCGACGTTGCGCCACAGCGGGCGCATCGTCGCGTCCACAAACCTCCGCTTCGCCGAGCCGTAGTTCCCCGCGTTCAGAGACGAACCGGACAGCCCCTCGGAGAAGCCGACGATGATAGGCGGGACACCGGCAGCGCTGGCCAGGCGGGACTCCCCTGCGCCCTGCACGTGCCGGAAGTCCAACCGCTGCAGGTCGAACGTCAGCGGTGTGACGTCGGCCCCACCACCGAGATAGAGGGTCTTGCCGGCGTTGTCGGCGCCCTTGTGCTGGTCGTCCATCAAGGCCTTGAAGCGTTTGAACATGTCCGGCGTCACGCTGGCGTCGAGCCGGACGACCATGGTGGGCGTCGCGCCGTTACGGAACTGCGACAGCTTGTGCTTCGTCGCCGCCAGGTCACCGCTGATCTCCTGCAGCACGGGCGTTATCCACGACATGCCCCGCCAGTGCGCGGCCGGGTCCGGGATCGGAGCGAAATGCGCCACCTGGTCCGGTAGGAGAAAGTAGTCCTTCCGGGCGCCCGCCCTCCGCGGCGAGTACCAGTAACCCAGCAGCTCAGCGTCGAGCGCATCACCGAACAGCTCCGGCTCCGACTCCGACGCCATGACGATCGTCACCCAGTCCGGGCGCAACCGCCGCAACCTGCCGTCCAACTTGGTGACGTAGGCGTTCCCGGCAAGGTCCGCATCCTGAATCACCCGAGACAGCAGGTCACCGGTCGTGCCGTTCGGCCACGGCTGCTCCAGGAGCCGCAGATCCGGTGTTGCGAACAAGCCGCCCGGTCGGCCGTCACGCCGGCGGCGGAACATGAACCGCGCCTCGCTGAAGACGAGCTGGCGGACCATCATCAGCGCGAAGATCGGGCCGTTGCGTTTGTAGACGCCCGCGATGTAGCCCTCGAAGTCGTTCTCGATCTCCTCTCGGTCGCCGCTCAACGACGAGGAGCCGAGGAACGGCCAGCGCAGGGTATCGAGGTCCCAGAAGTTCGGCTCGCTCCAGCCCTTCTGGCTGCGGCCGGCCGAGCGGCGGGCGTGCGTCTCTGCGACGCGTTCCAAAAGCCCCATCAGGCCGGACCGCCCTCATCAGGCGCCTTCCGCAGCTTGCCGAGGTTGCCGCCCATCTCCCAGCCGGACACGACCGCGCTGTACAAGAACGCCACCACAAGCCAGACCATGCGCAGGACCAGACCGAGGAGGAACGGCACCGCCAGCAGCAGCGTCAACGCCACCTTCGCCGGGTCGAGCCGCCGCGCGTCCTCGCTGATCTTCTCCAGCGGGATGTTCAGGGTGACCATGACTCTCCTTCAGTCCCAGAACGCGTACGGCTCGACAGCCGCGACATGGGCCCGAGTGGCATGGCCCCAAGCAGCGAGAGTGATGGCAACGAGCGGGCTGATGTCGACCGAAAGGCCTTTGCGTGCCCAGGCCCAGGCACCGTCCCCCAACTCGCGCTTGGCCGCACCAGCCAGCGCCGCGGCGACGGATCCCTGTCCCAGGTGCCGCAGCGCCGGTGCGAACCCGTCGCTCTCCGGCGGCGGCACCACCGCGTCATACAACTGCGCGCACGCCTGCGCGCACTCCTGCCGCGACGGAGTCACCACCTCGACCCCGCGCAGCCTGAGCGGCTCAATCAGTGAGGCTGCCGGGCTGTTCGGGTCCACCACCACAGCGACCGGCTCCCACTTGGCGTTGAGTTCGGCCAGGCGGTCGACCATCCAGTCCGTGCCGGGCCGATGATCTAGCACACCGTCGGCGTTCATCGTGAGGCCGACATGCCGCAGCCCGTCGTTCCGTAGACCGGATACGCCGATCGCGCCGTGCGTCCGCTCGGGGTTGACATCCGCGGCGAACGCGACCTTCCCTGCTGGCCGCGAGTGCGGGTCGGCCAGCACATCCCATGGGGCCTGCGGGATGACCGACCACTGCGGCACCAGGTCCGGCACCCGCTGGCACAGGCACTCAGTGCGGAAGATCGGCTCGGGGTCCGTCGCCAGGGCGGACTCCAGCGCCTCGACCGTCACTGTGTACCCCAGCGACGGATTCGCCAGCGCCCACGCCTCCCGGTCCCTCAACCGGCACCGCATGGTGTGGGTGCCGTCCGGGCGCCCACAGGTGCACTCCACGTCGTCCGGCGCCGACCATTCGAAGAACCCCAGCGACGGATCCGCCGACGGGTCCTCGGCTGCAGCGCGACCCTTCTCCTGCAGGTCGTTCAGCACCACCGACTTGTTGTCGCCCGCGTTGGAGAACGCCCACACCTGCGGATTACGGCGGGCCATCGTCGTCTTGGTCACCGCACCCCAGGCGTCCCACGTCTGGTGCTCACGCAGCTCGTCAAGGTTGACGTCGTCGCCTGATAGTCCGCGTCCACCCCTCCGTGACGCGGCGGCTATCTTCCAGCGGGACCCGTGCGTCAGCCGCAGCGCTTTCTTGCCGTTCGTCCGGTCCACGTGGGCCACCTCGGCGGCGAGCTCGGGCACGGCCTCGACGATGTCGACGGCCTTCTCCCACGACTCCTCGGAGATGTCGAGGTTCTGCGCCGTCCCGATGACTAGGGGGACCTGCAGGACGAACATCTTCCACAGGTTCTTGACCTCGACGATGCTCGTCTTGCCGTTCTGCCTCGCGACGAGAACCAGCACCGTACGGAACCGGAAACGCCCGTCGGAGCGGAGCTCCAGCGCATGGATCAGCAGGAACCGCTGCCACGGCAGCAGCTCAATCCCGAGGACCTCCTCGGCGAACTCCGCCGCGGAAAACCCCATCGACGTCTTCGGTGTCAGCGCGCAGCCGCAGCCGCACGGCCCCGGCCTGCCGGTCACCAGGGGGCGGGTCCAGATCCTAGGAGTCGTGCTTCCCAGCAGCGTCGGCGCGGAGCTGCGCAAGACGACCTCCCACAGGCTGATCGTCCTTCATCGCCTTACGCGCCGCCGGCGTACCGCCGAGGTCACGCAGCACGCCCTGCAGTTGAGGGCCCAACCAGCCGACGGTCTTGGTGACCTCGCACATCGCCTCAAGCTTCTGCAGCCGCTTGAGCATGACCATGTCGTCGGCGAACTCGCGGCGCAGATCGGCGAGTTCCTCGGCGCGGTCGACGGCCTTCTCGATCTCCTCGGCCTGCCGCAACGCCAGCACGGCCAAGGCCTTGTCGCTGGCCGACAGCCACGTCATGCCGTCGATCGCTGCCTTCACGGCGTCCCGCAGGTCGGGCGAGCGTTCGCGTTGCTTGTCGGGGACGGGGTTGAGGCGGCGGCGGGGCGGCACCCCTACCCCCTCCCCGCCCCCCGGCACCCAGGGGCCGGGGGGAGAAAAATGGAGAGGGCGCGGGTCTCCGGCCTGGGTGATCTTGTACGTGCCGGCATACCCCCCCCTACCCCTCTGACCTGCGGTTTTGTCACCACACTTGGGTTGTGATGATCGTTTGCTTGATGGTCTTGATCGAATTTCCATGTTTGCTGTTGCAAGTGAGATGAGCAGCAGCAGCGTTGGCTGGATCCAGCAGCGGACCACCATGGGCCAGGGGCACCAGGTGGTCCAGGGACCAGGACTGGGGGTGGGGGTTCCGGTAGCCCGGGTCAATAGCCCCTCGGCATCTGCAGCACAGCCACCCGTCGGGGCGGCCCTTCACTAGCCGGATGAGTTGCCGGTAGGCGTGACCGGTTCTGCCTCCGTTGCCCATGCATGCTCCTGGTGGGCTGTGGCCTCTCACAGGCTGATAGCTGAGGCGTGGGGTGGCGTGGCCTGTAGGGGACGCATCGGGTGCGCGAGCGCGTGGTCACGTTGCAGTGAGGCGGTGTGTGCCCGGTGTTGGCCGGGTATGCGCGGGCGTGCTGCTCTGCATGGAGGTGCAGGGCTGGGGGCTGGGGCCTCTCGCCGGCCGGTGTCCCCCGCGTGGTGGCACCCCTGGTTGATGCCCACCCCATGGATGCGGGGGCCCCGGATTGTTGAAGGGGCCGGGGGTGTTCAGACGCCCCCGTTGTTCAGCGGACGCGGGTCTTCGTCGTGCCGCACTTGGCGCAGCGGTAGGTGACGACCCGGCCGATGACCTCGATGGCGATCCACTTGTGGCGGAGGCAGGGCACCGCACCCTCCTGCCCCTCGATACTTGGCGGGTGCGCCGCTATGACGAACCCGCCCGGGTGGAGGTCGACCAGTCGGGGTCACCGGTGCGGATCCAGGCGTGGGGGCGCACCTACCTGGTGGTGGAGGTGCTGGGCCCGCACTGGGAGGAACAGGCGCCGTGGTGGGTGGACGAGAACCGGGGCAAGGCCATCGGGGAGTTGACCGTCCGCCATTGGCGGGTGCGGGCGCGAGGCGCACGACGGGACGCCGTGGTTGAGCTCACCGAGCAGGCCGGGGAATGGCTTGTGGTCGGGGTCGAGGACTGACCGCCCCCGGGAATGACGAAGGCCCGGCGGTTTGGGCCGGGCCGATACGTGATCTAGCTTCGCATTAGTCTGCTTCGCCCCAGGTCACGGTGTCAAGCCGACGCGCGGCGGTCGAAGTACGACTTGTCCGCATCGCCCCTACGGTAGCGGACGGGGCGGTGGCGCGGGCTGGTGCGTTCCCACCCGTCGATGCTGGCCCACCGGTAGATGGTGCCGATAGGGACGCCGTACATGCGGGCCAGGTCAGGTGCGGTGGCCATGCCGTCGTCGAGGCTCATGGTTCCTCCGGTAGGTTCAGCCACTCTCGTACGGTCAGGGTGAGCGCCCGGTCAGGCACCCACACCGGCAGGATGTGCGGGATGACCCACCAGCCGCCGAGGGTGCGGTGCGTGTCGGCGGACAACGGCGGGGGTGAAGCGATCACGAGTCCAGTGTGACGGGCGGCAGGCGGGTGAGCGGGACGTCGAACGGCTTCCGCTTGGCCACGTCGCAGCGGTCGTCGAGGTGGTCGTGCTCGACCCAGCAGAAGCGTGTGCCGTTCTCGTCGAGGTCGTACTCGTAGACGCGGGCGAAGGGGCAGTCCAGGAGGTAGACCTCGATGCGGTAGGTCTCGTTCGGGTTGATGCCCTGTGAGCGCGCCCAGCCCAGCACCTCGGACAGGTTCGGGGGCGGCCAGGTCTCGTGGACGTCGCCGACCCAGATCGGTTCGAGGGTCGCGGTCACGGCTGATCCTTCGTGCATGCGCGGGTGATATGTCCACGGGCGTACGCGAGGTCAATCGAACGGGCGCGCACCTCGTCGATCCAGTCCCGGTCTTTGCGACTGACCACCATCACCATCACGCGCGGCTTTCCTGGCGGCGGCACGCTCGGCTCCACCCGAGGCGAGTCGGAGACGGTGATGACGATGTTGCGGGGGCTGCGCTGTTCCTTCATGCGGGGTCCTTCGGGTAGTCCGGATGCGAGGCGAACGGCTCGGCGAGCAGGCGCACCGTCAGGCACGGATAGTCCACGGTGTAGTACTCGTCAGGCCCGTGTGAGCACTCCGCGCAGAGGGGATCCTGTCCTCGCCCTCTGGCGGGCTCCATGGGGTGGTGCGCGTCGAGGATCTTCCGCTTCGAGTCGACGTCCGCGAGCACGAAGGCGGGATCGTTCAGGGCAATGTGTTCGCCCTCGTTCGGCCATGTGTGCTTAACCACAAGGCGGCCCGCGTCGTCGCGAACCTGCATGTCGGCGAAGGACCACTCGCCGCGCAGGGGGTTCACCCCCGGCTTGGCGGCGCGGGCCGCCTGCTCGCGCTCGTCGTAGCGGGCTCGCAGGAAGGCGGTCAGGGGGTGCTCGGTCATGATGCTATTCTCTCGCATTTCTGCTGGTCACGGGCGATTTCCGCCGCCCTCTGCTGGTATTTCTTCCCGAACCTGAACCACTGCTCAGGCGTCAACACGAGGTCACAGCCGGAGCACCAGATGCGGGACGGTCGGGGGTCGTCCATGTCCCGGACCGCCGCCCACAACCGGCCCTCGCACACCTGCCCGTCGGTGAACTGTTCGACGCACAGCCCCAACTCGACGGGACGCCGTCCGGGGTCGATGACCCTGTAGGCGCGGCCCACGAGTTCGGTGAGGACGTCCCGCACCTCAGCCGCGTACTCGGAGGCGGCCAACCAGTCCACATGCGGGGTCAACCACGAGCACAAGCCGGGCACCCGAGGGTCGGCGGGTGCGAGCAGCCCACGATCCGAGGCGACCCACGTGGCGAACACCCCCAAGTCGTAGGCGACCTGCGAGGCGAGTTCGCCGGCGGTGAGGTTGACGGGCAGGCCACGCTCGCGGGTACCGGACACGGGGGCGGTCCCGGTGGGGCGTTGGGTGGGCATGGACGCCTCCACCTCGGCATGCAGCCACGGCAGGTCGGTGAGGTTGCGGGTGACGCCGGTGATGCAGCCGTAGCAGAGGTTCCTCCCGTCAGCGGCGGGGCGGGGCCTGTCGGGGTCGCGGGAGTGGGTGGCCTGGCAGACGGCGGTGGCGGTGTTTCGGGGCATGCCGGGTCTCCTCGGGTTGTACCGTGCTGGTGACCCGACGCTGAGGGGCGGTGGGTGGGCGGCTCCCCCGGAGGTGCAACCAGGGGGAGCCGCACGGGGTTACTGGCGGGTATGGGTGCCACATCGATGCAGGTCGCAACCCGAAAAACGGACATTGCGGCACATCAGTCCGGCCCATCGGCGAGACGGCGAATCATGTCCCAGCAACGCCTACGCGCCCGCTCGGTTGACGCGGCCTGCTGCAGAGCAAGCTCGGTTTCCAGGGCGAGCCCGGAGGCGGCTTTCTCCTCGTCGGTGACGGCCCGCTGCTTGTCTTCCAGCAGGGTGATGAGGGTCGTCACATCACCGAGCATGTTGCTGGTGAGGTCGGGCATCAGAACCGCCACCAGCCGTCGTAGCCGTCAGGGATGACCGGGTAGCTGGCGAGCATGGGGCGAAGCAGCGCGAGGTGCTGTTCGATGACGCTGGGTGCTCCGGCTCCCCAGTAGGTGTCGCCGTCCCAGCGGCCTTTGCAGTCGCCTCCGTACCGGCCGTCGTCGTGCCTACTCAGGAACTCGGTGGCGTCGGCGGGGTGCTCGCGTTGGATGTCCCACAGGGTGCCGACGCAGGCGACGGTGACGCCCTTGCGGCGGCGGTACCAGACGGCGTCGAGGTAGCAGTTGTAGGACTTGCGCCCGCCCTCGTACTCGTTCGTGCTGGTGCGGAGGCTGGACAGGTCCACGGCGTACGGGCGGCGGGAGATCAGGAAGCGGTCTTCACGGATCATCGGCCGGTCTCCTCGGTGGTGGAAGCGGGCGGGAAGCCGCCCCCGGACTGGTCAACTGCGTCGTAGCCCTTCGGGCATTCGCCCTGCCGATGCCAGGTGCAGGACACCGGGTGGGCGTAGCCGCAGGTGATCGGTTGGTTGGCGTACTGCGGGAGTTCGCCGTGAAGCCAGCCGATGCCGTCCACCCAGTGGATGGGGCGGCGGCAGCTACGGCAGGCATCTTTCGTGGGCGGGTCAGCCATTGCCGCCTCCTGTCTGCTCCTCGGAGGCACTTGGGCCGCAGTCAGGGCCGGGACAGTCCTCCGGGGCCCCCGTGTGTCTGGTCAGGCCGCTATGCCCCGGGTCCGGTCCCCAGTGGGACGGCTCGGCGTGCGGCTGCTCCTCGGAGACGGCACCCGCCCCGGTCTGGGGTTCGGGGCCTTCCAACGCTGCGCGGACCTGAGCGGCGACCGCCCACCGGTCAGGGGCGTCCGGGGTGGCGAGGGCTTGACGGCACACCTGGTGCACACGGGCGATGGCGTGCGCTGCTTGCTGGTGTTGGCCGGCGTGGTAGTCCGCGATGCGGAGCGCACGGGCCAGCTCGTCGTCACGGACGGCCAGCACGGCGTCGGCGTAGGTCAGCCACCGGTTGCGGAGGTCGTCCCAGGCCCGGTCGGTGTGGTCGAACGCTTGGGACCCGGCACGGCGGGCGATGGCGCGGGCGTACCGGTCGCGAAGCGCTGAGAGCGTTTCTGCGGGGTTGACGGTGGCGGGAGGATAAACGGGAGCGACCGACGTGCTTTCCGGGCTCTGCGTGGATTCTGGGGCCACTGAGGGGCAAGAGGTGGGCGACCCCACCCCCGCAGCGGACGTCTCACGGACGGTCCGGGCCGCGAGTGCCGCATTGGCGGCGGCTTGGACGGCTTCCGCCGGAAGCTCAGGCATCGCGGGCCTCCCCCTCGGACACCAGCCGGTAGCCCGTCGAGGTCGGGCGAAACCGGTCCAAGCGGATCCGCGACTGCCGGGGCTGCCGCGTGGTGCGTCCGGTGACGACCTGCTCGACGGTCGCGTGGGTCTCCCCTACCGCGATCACGCGGACCTTCCGCCCGCTGGATCGTTTGTCGTTGTCGGCCCAGATCTGGCCGGGCTTCACGTCAGGCATCGGTTCTCCTCAGGCCACGGAACGGGCGCACCACACGGGTGCCGTCCTCGTACTCCACGAGGACGTTGCGGGGCGGGTACGGGCGCAGACGGGTCAGGTGGGGCCGCGGCTCGGGCAGGTCCTTCCGCCGCTGGTTCGGCCACACCGCGACGCGGCACAGGCGCTTGGCGTGGAAGTACACGCGGTCAGGCATCGGCGTGCTCCGCCTCGGCGGGCTCGTAGGTCTGCTCGAAGATGTCCGGCTTGACCGGGTAGCGCTCGCCGTTGACGCCGGTCACGATCCAGTCGCCGGGGCAGACGATGTGACCGCCTTCGAGGGTGTCGATCCAGCCATGGTCGTGCATCTGGTTCCAGCAGTGGCGGCACATCGCGGTGCCTGGCAGGTCGGGGCTGCGGAAGTAGCGCACGACGAGGCCCTCTTCGATGCCGGAGGATCTGTCCTCGGGGTGGTCGCCGTTCTTGAACCATTGGGCGGCGGTGATCTCTACGGGCTTCTTCCGGAACCGTGTAGCCGTGGTCATCGGTTGGTCTCCTTCGCGGGTTGGGTTACGGGAGGGGCTGAGCTGGCTTCTGCGGTTCCGGGGATACCGAGACATGAGAGGGGGCACTTGCGGGCGTCTGCGTGGCGTACAGCCCCGCGCACGGGGTGTTGGGGGCGAACAGGGTCCGGGCGGCCTCCCACGGGCCGACCCGGGCGGTCTCCACCGCCAGCCGCTCCAGCACGATCGCCTCGTCCGCAGCCCTCGCGCGGAACCCGGACTCGAACGCGGTCACAAGGGCGGGATCCGGCCGGTACGAGGTCGGCGCCACCTCACGCGCCTCCGAGGCCAGCTCCGCCACCGGCCCCGGGTCGGCCTGCCGGTCGCCGTGCATGTCACGCAACACCCGGGCAGCGAAATCGATCGGGTTCACGCCGCCACCCCCGAAACGCCGGCGCGGGCCAGCAGCAGGCGAAGGGCGTACGCCGCCTGGGCTGGCACGACCCCGTTACCGAGAGCCTTGAGCTGCGCATTACGCGCCAAGCCGGGGACGTCCGTCACCCAGCCGGCGGGCAGGCCTTGCATCCACTCGACGAAGCGCGGGCTCAGGCGCTCGCCGTTGCGTCCGGGCTCGGTGGGTCGAGGGACGGGGCGGCCGGTGAGCTGCTCCCATCGGCGGATCGCGGGCTCGTACTGTCCCCAGTTGACGTCTCCCGGAAGATCACCTGCGACAGCGGCGGCCGGAAGCCATCTGTCGCCCGTCGGCCCGGCGTCCCCGTGTCCGAGGCTCTCGGCGTCGGAAGCAGCTTCTGCACCGCGATGCCCAGCGGCATGCCCATCCCGTTGCCGTTGATCCCCCGAGCCTTCTGCGTCTCCCTCCGGGTCTCCCAGTTCGACAGGCTCTCCCCGTCGTTGAAGTTCCCGGCCGCCGGCGTCGGCAGGAACGCCATCACCGCTGAGGGCAGCATCAGGTCGCCTGACGAGCCTCGTTGGTTCGGCCCCCCCTTCGTACCGTCCGTCGCCCGTGGCGTCGGCAACAGCGTGACCGCCGTCCGCAGATCCGGGCCGCCCGTCCCATGCGCGCCCGCCCCGTTCGTGTCCGTCGCCCGTGGCGTCGGCAACAGCGTGACCGCCGTCCGCAGATCCGGGCCGCCCGTCCCATGCGCGCCCGCCCCGTTCGTGTCCGTCGCCCGTGGCGTCGGCGAGCCAAGCGACGATGAACACCCGCTCCCGGCGGTGGGGGGCGCCTGCGTCGGAAGCTCGTACAGTCCGCCAGGACCCCACGTAGCCGAGCGCGGCCAGTCCCTGAATGACACGGGCCATAGCGTCCCCGCCGTTTGCAGACAGCAGCCCAAGGACGTTTTCGAACACGAGCAGCCGGGGGCGTGTGACCATTCGGCCAAGAGCCGAGCAGATGTCGTCGAAGAGCCATCGGTCATCGGTGACGCCCTTTCGCTGGCCGGCCGCAGACACGGGCTGGCAGGGGAAACCCCCGGTGAAGATGTCGACCGGTTCGACCTGCGACCAGTCGACGGTGGTGATGTCGCCCAGGTTGGGCAGGTGCGGGTAGCGGTGGGCGAGGATCTGGTTCGCGCCGGGGTCGATGTCGGCGACCCAGGCGAGTTCGCCGCCGCACACCTGGTGGACGGCCATGTCCAGGCCGCCGTAGCCGGTGCAGATGCTGCCGATGCGCAGGGTCATGCCGCCACCGCCTCGTGTGCGCCCGCGTCCGCAGCCCACCCGGAGCCGCACCGGCACACCCACTCACCAGGAGCAGCAGGAGGGAACACACCAAGGCACTCGGGGTTCGGGCAGACGTTCATGCCGCCCTCCGCTTCCGGGTCTTCGGTCGCTTCGCCTCAGCGGCGGCCTCAACAAGGGAGTCGACGGCGAACGACCACGCTTCGAGCACGTCCTCGGTCGTCAGAGACGCCGGGGCGTCCGGGTCGCGTAGCTCCGACAGGTCAGCCGCGATCATCAGCGTCGGGCCGTCCTTCGTCGGGAGCTGGTAGACGCGCATGCCGAGCATGGCGAGCGGCTCAACGAGGCGGGGCAGCAGTGCGGCGGGCATGACCACCTGCACGGGCTGGTCGGGTCGCGCGGTCATTAGGACGCCTCCCGGAGGGAGGTACGAGACACCCGGGAACCACCAGCAGACGCAGCGCCCTCCAACAGGGCGTCCCAGTCCGTGTGCTGAAGCCACGACTTGCCCATCAGGCGGGCCGTGGTCGCGGCGAGGCCGGGCCAGGTGCGGACCTGAGCAACCGGCACGTCGTACGAGGCGCCGCCGTCGTCCGGGGCGCACGCGGTGTGCCGGGCCTGCCACGTCGGGCGGACGGGGCGGCCCATCAACGACTCGATCGACAGCACCTGGGCGTCGGGGTCGGGCTGCGCGGACCACAGGTCCCGCACCTTGGCGAGTTCCACGTACAGGAACCCGTCGCCGTCCTCGATCGGCCGGCGGCAGGCGTCGCAGATCACTTCAAGCTTTTCCTCGGTCATGGGGACTCCTTCGGAGAGGGGGGGATGGGGGGTTAGGCGCTGGCTTCCTCGACGGGGAAGCCGCCGTCCCAGACGGCCTGCCACGGCCACGGGGAGGAGCGCTGCAAGCGGTGGGGCCAGGCGCGTTCGTCGCGGTCGCCTCGGAACCGCTCGACGAACACCTGGGTTGGGTTGTTCGGGTCTTTGCGGAGGGCCAGGCCGAACTCGGGCCAGCGCTGCCACACACCGGACCCGAGAGGGCGGAGAGACCGCTGCCCGGACTGCTCCATCGGGGCGTGAGTCTCCAGCCACAGGGCGACGCCGTGTCGCTGCCGGAACCCGTCGAGGACGCGGGCGACCTGCCCGTTGATCGTCTCGGCCTTCTCCCCCGATTCGAGGAACGCCTTGTACAGCGGGCCCATCGCCACGAAGTCCGGGCGGACCTGCTCGATGACGCGGTCCACGAGGTACTGGTCGTGCGGTTTGCGCAGGTCGATCCCGCCTGGGATGGTCCAGCGCCAGCAGCGGTCGTCGTCCCATCCGGCGGCGTTCCGGCCGAGGCTCACGAGGTGGCGGGCCTTGCGGCGGATCAGGGCGGGCGGGTTCTCCAGGTCGAGGTACAGCGTCCGGAACGGGGGGATGCGGGTGCCCCACGAGAACGGGTGCAGCCCGGCGGCGCCCATCACGGTGATCTGTCGCGCCCACGTGGTCTTCCCAGCGCCTTCGGACGCTACGACGATCACGCGGTCCATCCGCTCCAGCACGCCGGGGATCAGCCAGTCGTGGTCTTCGTCGGTCTCGTCCACGAACGAGCCCATCGTGGACAGCCCGGCCACCTCGCCGTCGTCGCCAGTGCGGCGGAGCAAGCTCAGGGAATCCTCGGCGGCCTGGACCAGGTCCTCGGGGGTGGTGTCCGCCTCGTAGGCCATCTCGCCCAGGCGGGAGAATTCCAGCGCGGCGAGCCGCTTCGACCCGAGCATCCGGACGCGGTTGACGTAGAACCCGGCGTTGGCAGCGGTCGGCACCACGGCCGACAGGTCGTGCAGGAGCATCGCTTTCTTGCCGGCCGGGTCGAGCTTGCCGATGCGCTCCAGCTCGGCGCGCACCGACACGACGTCGATCGGTTCGCCGCGGCGGCGCAGATCCGCGATCGCGATGAAGATTTCCTGGTGGACGGGGCGGTAGAAGTCGTCGGCGCCGAGGTGCCCGAGGGCGACAGCTACGGCGTTCGGCGAGATCAGGCACGCGCCGAGGACGCACTGTTCGGCCTCGATGTCGTGCGGCAGGGCCCGGAAGTCGTCGGTCATCGGTGGTTGAACTCCCTCGGTGCGACCTCCTGCACGGCGTCCCACCGCCAGTGGTCGTCATTGCTCGTGGCGGTCTCGTCGTTCCAGCGCTCCCCGTTTAGCCACGTCGTGGGGTGCGGGGTGTACTCGATGCCCCGGGCCTGCCGCATCGGGTTGTCCCGGAACCGCTCAGCCGCGGCGACGATCGCCTGCGGGTCGGCGCGCTTGACGGCTTTGACCCAGGCGGCGCGGGCGTGGCCCTTGTCGACCTTGCGGGGGTAGGCCTTCCAGAACGCGACGAAGGCGGGGTCCTGGTCGCTGCCGGGCTGGAAGGTGGGTTTCTTCTGGGCGGCTTCGAGGTGGATCAAGACTCCGTCGCCGGAGGCGTCGGCCTCAGCCGGGGCGGCGGGATCGTTGCCGGGTTCTACCGAAGTACGGTCTTTAACTTCTTCACCTACAACAGCAACAACAACGGAGGGTTGGCCTATGGGTTCGCCCGAGGGTTGCTGGAAGGGTTCCGCCAAGGGTTCGCCAGGGGTTCCGGGAACCGTTCCGGGAAGGGTTGGGCTAACCCTTACGGGAACCATTGGCCTAAGGGTTTCGATAACCCTTCCGATCGACTCCCGCATCTCGTCGGCCTTCTTGCCAGATAGGCCAGCGACCGGCAGCCGGGCGAACTCCTCGGCGAGCGTCGCCCGGATCGCCTGAGACCTGACCATCGAGGCGTCCCGGATGATGCTCTTCAGGACGTTGGGGATCTTCCAGGCGTCGTCCCACTTGATGTATGTGCGGACAAGGATCTCGTCGTGCTCGTGATCGACCACCACGTAGCGGCGCTCGTGCAGCACGGCGAGGTCCGCCTTCAGTTCGGGCGCGGTGAAGTCGACAGCGCAGCCGGTCAGACGCCGATCCGTCGTGGTGACGACGCCCGCGAAGGTGAGTTCCGGCTGACTGATCAGCGTGAAGTACAGCCACTGCTGATTGCGTGTCAGCGAGCGGAAGTCGGCGTCTGCCCAGATCCGGTTGTAGATCTTGGCGAAGCTTCCGGCCACGGTGCGTGCTCCAAATGGTTCAGACGTTGAAGGGGACGGCCCGGCTGGTAAGGGGCGGGGTGGGGCTCAGCGGTCCCCGCTGGCCAGGTCGAACTCGTCGTCAAACAGCGACGGAGTCGACACCTGCCGCTCCGCCAACCGAAGGTTGGTCACCGCGGTCCGCCAGTACGACGGCTTGAGCTCGCACCCCACGAAACGACGGCCCTGCATGACGGAGACGTAGCCCTCGGACCCGATGCCGGCGAAGGGAGACAGCACGAGCTCGCCGGGGCTCGACCACAGGCGGACGCACCGTTCGATCAGGTCGAGTTGCAGGGGGCAGATGTGTCGCTCGTCGGCGTCTTCCTTGGCGACCCTGGTGTTCAGGGTGTTCGTCTCTCGGATGCCGTACCAGGCGGGGCGGGGCAGGATCAGCCCGAGGTCCTCCATCGCCTGCATCGCCTCGACGTCGCCGCATCCGGGCCAGATCGGGCGAGCCCACTGAATCCACTCGTCGTTGGACACGTCGGTCTTAACGGGCGTCTGGTTGTCGCCAGGGGCGCGGAACATCAGCAGGTAGTCGGCGAGGGCGGGCCGCAGACCCGCGGCGTCGCGGTCCTTGGTGACGAACATCAGGGCGTGCGCCTTGGTGCGGATGGCCTGCGCCTGCGGGTCCTTGTCGATGGTGACCTCGCCGTGGAAGATCCAGCCTGCCTCTTCGTGCGCGCGGATCACCTCGCCGCGGAAGTCGGTCAGGCCGATCACCCCGTGCAGGGCCTTCTGCAGGGCGATCTGCTGTACGTGGACGATGGACAGGCGGCCTGGTCGGGTGACCCTGAGCTGTTCGCGGATGATGAAGCTGTAGTGCTCGAAGAACTCGCCCCGGTCCCGGGAGTTGGACAGGTCCCGCGGCGAGGGCGAGTAGTTGTAGAGCTGGGCGAACGGCGGGGAGCACACCGACAGGTCCACGGTGTGGTCGGCGATCTCGGCGAGGCGCTCGCAGGAGTCGCCCAGCATGAGGCGCCAGCCGTCGCCGGTGGCGTCGTCGGTGATGTATCCGGCGTCGATGTCCAGGGTCATGGGGTACTCCTGAAGGGGTTGACGGTGTAGGTACACCCGGCTATGGTGTGGGTACACCCGAAAGAGAGGGAACCGAGATGGCCAAGTTCGTGATCCGGACCACCGACCAGGCGTGGATCAACCGGAACGGCGGCGTGGACGCCGGCGACGGCCGGATCGCCGTGCAGGTCCCCGAGGTCGAGCACCTGACGATCTGCGGCAAACCGTGGATTCGCCACCGCTTCGCCGACGTCCCCAAGGACGCCCCCAACGGGTCGCTGCTGTGCCCCGCCGCATGGGTGGCTTGACATGCCAGGGAAGCGCGCCGAAGGCGTCACAGTCCGCAACATCAGCATCGAGGACGACCTTTGGGCGGCGGCCAAGGCCAAGGCCGCGAGCGAGGGCCGATCCCTGTCCGCCGTAATCCGCGAGCTGCTACGCGAGTGGCTTTCCAAGTAGTTCATGCGGCGCCCCACGTGGCGGAGGCCCGCATCTCGGACACGAGGCCGCCGACGATGCCGGCGGCCTCGTTTTCCTTGCGCGCGATGTTGGATGCGATTTGCCCTTCGAGCTGGGACAGCACGATGTGGGCGTGGACGGGCCGGGTCTGCCCGTAGCGGTAGCAGCGGCGAATCGCCTGGTAGTACTGCTCGTAGGAGTCGGACAGGCCGACGAACGCCATGCGGGCGCAGTGCTGCCAGTTGAGGCCGTAGGCGGCGATCCCGGGCTTGGTGATGAGGTACCGGATCTGCCCATCGGCGAAGCCCAGTAGGTGTTCGGCTTTCTCCTCCGGGGTCAGGGACCCGTGGACGTTGACCGCGCCTGGAATCAGTTCTGCGAGGCGGTCAGCTTCGTCGTTCAGGCCGCACCACAACACCCACGGCTCGTCGGGTTCGGCGGCAACCAGCTCCGCGGCGCGGGCACACCGGGCGTCGAGGGTGGCCTTGCGGACCCTGGCCCTGCCACCCACCCCGCCCAGGTCGGTCGCGAACAACTGCCCATCGGGGACGACGTCGACAGGCAACAGGTGCGGCACGATCTCAAGGCCGGGCAGGTCATACCCGTCGTCGCTGTAACCGAGGTCAGACGGCCGGCGGATCGCGATCGCCCATGAGGCCATCCACCGGAACATCGGCCCGCGGGCGTGCCCCTTGGCCCGCCACCCGGACTGGTCGTGCACGAAGTACGTCGACAGCATCTCCCGGCGGGTGGCGGCGCCGAGGAACTCAGCGTGGTTGGCGAGCTCGGCCACGTCGTTCGGGGCCGGCGTTGCCGTGCACGCGAGGCGGCGAGGCACCCCGGCGAACTCGCTGATCATCCGGTCGCGGGTCTTAGAGGTGAAGTCCTTGAGGATGGACGACTCGTCCAGCACGACGGCGCCGAACCCGGCCGGGTCGAAGTGCGGGGTCATCTCGTAGTTGGTGACCCACACCCCCGGGCCGGTCGCGTCCGTGTCGGAGCGGACATAGTGGGCGGTGATGCCGAGTTTGGTGGCCTCCCGCACGGTCTGCTGACATACCGCGAGCGGCGCCACCACAAGGGACCGGTCGGCGGACAGGCGGGCCCATTCGAGTTGCATGAAGGTCTTCCCGAGGCCTGTGTCGGCCCAGATCGCGGCCCGCCCGGTACGCGCGGCCCACGCGACGATGCGGCGCTGCCACTCGTGCAGTGTCGGGTGGACGTCGGTGATGTCGACAGTTGGGCCCGCGGGCCGGTGGGAGCGTTGTTTCCGGGTGAGGAAGTCCGCGTAGACGGTGGTCACCTTGATCCCCTTGTCGTACAGGTGGTCGAACGGTTGCCATCCTAGCCCACATCAGCATGTGGGCACCATGGCTAGTGGGCACATTATGAAGTGGGGGCCCACATGCTAAGGTGGCCACATTAGAGGTGTGATGATGTGGAGGTGACCGAGCAGATGGCAGCCCTCGATGCGGCGTACGCGGAGATCCAGCGCGCCGAGCAGCGTGCGGAAGACATCGTCAACGCGGCCTGGTTGGAGTTCGGCCGCGTCATTCGCCAGATGCGAGCTGACGGTGTGAAGCAGGCGGACATCGCCCGCCACTTCGACTGGGAGCCCGAGCACGTCCGGCGCATCCAGGAGGACGCCGACGTGGTGGACGGGCTCAAGCCCCCGCCGAAGCGCAAGACGCGGCCGGCGCCGCGCTCCGCCGAGTCCTGATGTGTCACCCCCGGGGCCGGTCACCGAGTGACCGGCCCCCTTCGCATGCCCGCTCACGACGCCTCCCCCAGCTCGCCGTCAAGGGCGCGGATCGTCGGGCACGGCCAGCGGACCCCGTACTCGTCGTGTGTGCCGCACGAGGTGCAAACCCTGGCGATGTCCCCGTAGGCGCCGGGGGTGGGGTCGTCGTCCGGGTTGTAGCCCATGCCTTCGGTCGGATGGTGAAGGGCCCGCACAGCCGCGACACGCTCCGCCAAGGTGGGCTTGACGGGGGCGACGGTCTCCCCCATCTGCACGCGGTGCGCCCGATGGGATGCCCGCTGCACACGCACGGCCTGGGTGGGGTCGCTCTCCCACTCGCCGCACTTGCAGCGCAGGACACTGCCCCCGCCGATGAGCTGCCATTGGATGGCGATGTGCATGCGGCGGCCGGTCACGCCGACCACCTCCGGACGGGAATGCCGGCCTTCTCAGCGAGGGCGGCGCAGTGCGTCGCACCCGGTGAGCCGTTGCGGATGAACGCGAGGACCAAGTCAGGGCGGGTCGCAACCATCTCGGCGTTGCGGCGGAACCCCGCCGCCTTCCGGTAGCGGTCCCAGTCCGCGGGGTGCTGCTCGACGGTGATGTTGGCGCCGGCCCGGTTGCGGTCCTCGGCCCAGCGCTGGGCGAGGAAGTCCGCGCCGCGGGAGCAGGCGCCGTGGACGACGACGAGGTCCGGGAACGCGGTGTGGACGGCGTCCAGGGCGTCCCTGAGGGTCTTGCGGTCGTTGGGTGACCGCCAGGTGCGGGACCCGGTCACGAGAACGCGGTAGGGGCTCACAGTGGCCTCCTTTCAGTGGTCACGAGGAGGGGTGCGGACTGGTTAGGACGGGCCAGAGAAGGCATGTCGCGGCGGGTGTGGGATGTCCCAGGGATGAGCCAGGGAACGGGTAGTCGGGGCGGGCCGGTCCGGGTGGGGCTGGCTTGTCGGCGTGGGCCGGGAGGCGCTGGGATGGCTGGTCGGCGAGGACAGGCATGGGGTGGCGAGGTCGGTGACGGCCCGGGTAGGCGAGTCGGCGTGAGTCGGGGCGGGGCGCTGGTGTGCAGGGATGGCATGTCGGTTGGGCTTGAGCGGGGGCGGCAGGAATAGGCATGTCGGGCTGGGCTGGTCTGCGGCGGGGGTGGCATGTCGGCACGTCTCGGCTTGGTTTGGGCTGTCGGCTAGGGCTGGCGCGGGCTGGATAGTCGCCACGGGGTTGGGAGGGATGGGTCCGGTGCGGCTTGTCGGCACATGAGACGTCGGCCGGGGAAGGTGGGTAGGGATCGGTTAGTCGAGCGTGATGGGCTGTCTCGGGGAGACTTGGCTTGTCGGCGGGGCAAGGGTTGAGAAGGCTCGGGTCGTCGGCAGGGCGGGAGTCGTGCCGGTGCGGATAGTCGGCGTGCTGAGGGAAGCCGTGGCCTGGCATGTCGCCGTGGCTAGGCAGGCGGAGGCTTGGCTTGTCGGCGAGCGGCAGGACCGGGCTGGGCCTGTCGGGGCGGCACGGACGGTGCGGAGTCGGTATGTCGGAGGGGCTCGCTGAGGTAGGGCGTGGGATGGACTGTCGGCAAGCGAAGGAAGGGTTGGGCTTGTCGGCGAGGTCGGGCCAGGACGGCGGTGGGGTGGACTGTCGGCGCGAGGCGGAGGCAGGGCTGAACAGGCTCGCGTAGTCGCATGGGCTAGCCGCACGAGCGGCGTCGCAGACGTTCACCAGAACCCTCCGGGTACAGTCAGTTGATGGGAGGGGCCCCAGCCGTGTGCTGGGGCCCTACGCGTTTCAGGAGCGCTCGATCTCGGTGCGCTCGTCGTCGGTGAGGTTTTTGCCGTGGCCCGGCACGTCGCAGATCAGGGCAGCGAGCAGGGCCACGGGCCAGGCGAGGACCATCGACGTCACGAACAGGCCACGGACGAACGCCGGCGTGAACAGCGGCTCCAGCACCTCGGCGAGCGAGCCGACCCGGCCCTGAAGGACCCGGTTGCGGCGCAGCTCAGGCAGGTACCAGGTGGCGTTCGCGGCCCCAGCGAGGCCGTAGAAGCAGCCCCATGCCCAGGCGGGAAGGTCAGGCATTGGCGGCCCCCCCGCGCTCCCACTTGAGAAGCTCGAAGCGTCCGTCGCTGCGCCCCCGGTCGGAGCCGATGCCGATCTGCTCGCCGCTCTGCCAGATGCGGGACCACGCCTGCATGGGGAGGAAGTCGTCCCGCACGAGCAGGGTGAAGTGGAGCTCGGCCCCCTGGACGTACTCGACCCGGTTGATGCTGGAGCGGGGGCCCTGGGGGGTCATGACGTGCTTGATCCGCTCCTCCACCCCCGTCGGCTCCGTCACGCCGAGGCCGATGAACACCTCGTCCACGAACACGCGCTCCGCCAGCGTGCTCATCAGGCCCTTACGGAAGCCCTTCGCGACGTCGCCCTTGCCCGGCCACTCCGTGCCGGGGTAGGCGCTGTTGGCCCACTCCTTGATCGCGGCCTTCATGCACCGGCCCTCGTAGGCGAGTTCCCCAGTGCCGGGGATGCGCTTGAAGCCGTTCACCGAGGGGGCGGCGTCGGTCTCCATCAGAGCGTCGGCCAGCTCGTCCGGGGACGGCTGCCGGTCGGGGAACCGCTCGACCAGGGTCTTGTCGACCATCTCCTGCAGGTCGCGGTCCCCAAGCTCCATGCGGGTCTTCAGCCAGCCCTTGATGACACTGGGGCTGGACGGGATACCACCGACGATCTTGTCGATGACGCGCAGGTGCACGTAGTAGCTCTGGAATTCGTCGGTGGCGCCGAATGCGCCGAACACGTCGAGAGCGCTCATGACGCAACTTCTCCCTTGATGGTGCGGGCGGGGATGGGGTGGACCGTTCCGGCCCTCAGGGCGGCATTCGCGGCCCGCAACTGCTGGTTCTCGGCCTTGACCACGTCGAGGCGTTCCTGCAGTCCCTGCACGTACGCCGCCTGCGTCGGCGGCATGTCCGCCGGCGGGAGGTCCTGCAGTTCGATGCGGGTCTGCCGCACTGCCTGCCGGGCGCGTCCGTAGCGGACGACGGCGTTCTGCACTTCGGCGGCCGTGTTGATGGCGCGGAACAGGTCGAACAACTGCCTGGGCGTCTTGCCGTCGAGCTTCTGGCCGGTGATGGTCTCGATGTCGGCGCGCAGGCTGGCGTCGCTGCGGATCATCGAGACGACGGCCTCGAACTCTTCGGGGGTGAAGCCCTGGGCGGGCTTGGGCTTGCGGGTCATCGGGGGTCCCTCCTTCCGAAGGGCAGTGGTGGGGTGGTTAGGGGCGTAGTCCTCGGGCGGCCAGGAGGCGGAGCGCGGCCGTGACCGCGCCGAGGACGAGAGCGGCTGCGATGGTGGCGATCAGGGCCATTGCCAGTCGCGGGTGAGGTCGTCGGGGTCCTCTCGGAGGGCGTCCCGGAGGATCTGCTCGGTCCGGTCGGGTGGGTAGATCTCGATGCCTTGCTGGGCGTTGATGCGGCGCGCTTTGCGGCGTTCCCACAGCCACACGAGGGTGGAGATCAGCAGGAGGACGCCGACGATGGCGGCGGTCGCCTTGGTTGCGCCCCACGCCCCGTCGTCCCGGAGGTGCTCGTACAGCTCGGCCCCGCTCATGAGGGGCTCCCCTTCCGGTCCCACTTGAGGACCAGCAGCGGCAGCGGGCAGACGTACAGGGCGGCCGGGGCGACATACACGCCGACCCAGATGTCGCGTGGTTCGAGGTAGACCGACAGGCGGCCACGGCGGAGGCGGCTCACGACAGGCTCCCCGCGGGGCTGAGAGCCACACTGACGGGCGGAAGAGCGGCAGCCAACGCCCGGAGCCGGTCCGCCTCCTTGTCGTGCCCACACTCGGCGTAGCACGCGATGTGGTACTCCTCCTGCAACTCGGCGGCGAGGAGCAGCTCCTCCCGGGTCGCCGTCACGACGGGCTCCCCACGAGCGAGGGCGTCTCGTCCAGCGCCTTCCGGGTCGGGCACGGCCAGCACTCGGAGTGGTCGTGGTTGTCCACGCACTCCTCCGTCTGACTGTCGCCGGGGGCACAGCACTCGTGGCAGATCGAGTACTGGTAGCCGCTGCGGCACACGACCTCGCCGTCGGACAGGGTGACCGTCGCGGCTTCGTCCTCGTGCTCCCGGCAGCCGCAGATGTCGTAGATGTCGAACCGCCAGTGCATGTCCCGGGCGCGGGCGACGACGGTGCGGAGCCGCTCGACCTCGGCCAGCAGCTCGAAAACGGTCGCGGCGCCCATCACGCCGCCGGAAAAGTCCCGGCGGATCTCGGCGAGGCGCTCGTCAGACAGAGGGGCGGTCATCGTGTGCTCCTGTGGGTTCGGGTCTTCGCGGGCACCACACGCGGTGCCGGGGCGGGGTGCTCGGCCAGCCAGTCGTCGTAAGCGGCCCGCACCGTGACGGGTTCGCGGGACCAGTCGAGGCAGTCGGTGGGGTGCAGGTCGGCCTGCGTGTGCCGGGCCATCACGCCGCCCCCTCGCTCTGCGCGTAGGGGTGCTCCCGGTGCTGCTGCGAGGCGGCGGCGTGCGCCTCCGCCTCAACCGGCAACTCCCCCTCGTCGTCGGCCAGGTCCACGGCGGGGAGCAGGGACACCACCCCACCCAGACGGGCCGCGCGCACCTGCTGCTCCGCCTGCATGTCGGCGATGAGGACGTCCAGGGCGGCGGCCTCCGCCATGTGGCGGGCCCGCTCCGCCTCCAGGGCGGCGATGGTCTTCTCGTCGGTCTGGTAGCGGGAGGTCAGCCAGCGGCGGGCGGGGTCGGTCAGCGGGGCGGGGGTGAAGGTGGGGTGTTCGAGGACGGTGGTGTTCATGTCGCGCCTTTCGCGGGGGTGGTTCCTTGATCGGGTGGTGCGGGGGTGGCTGCCCCCGGGGAGGGAGCAGCCGGGGAAGGTCAAAACGGCGGTTCGGCGGAGAGCTCGACCCAGGGGTGCAGGGCGATGGCCCTCGTCCAGGCCCGCCCGGTGGTGCCGTTGTCGGCCCACCTCAGCGCCTCGTCCGCGTCGCCGGTGTGCCACACCTGGGTGCAGTCGTCGGGGTGCTTCTTGCCGCCGACGGCGCAGGCGTACTCATCGCGCGTGGGTAGGGCCTGCCACCACTCAATCTCGGCGCGGGCCTCCCGCAGCTCGGCCAGCAGGCCGGGCACGGCGTCAAGGAGGTACGTCTGGGCCTGGGGCCCATTGCCCTCCTCACCGTCTCGGCGGTAGACGTCGTGCGCGATCTGGAGCTTGTCCAGGTCGAGCGGCTGCGGCTCCGGCGGCTCCTCGCAGTGGCACCCGTTGGCGACGTGCTCACTCATCGGTGGTCTCCTCTTCGGTGGGGCGGAAGGTTTGGGGGTCGGTGACGCACTCGGCGCCGGAGGGGTGGGTGTGGTGGCACCAGCCGCACGGGCCGCCGGACATGTCCTCCACGGGGGTCACGCCGGGGTCCTCTGCTGCCAGCCGGCGACGAGCTCGCACCCGCACGGACCGCAGCGCTTGCACGCGGTGCAGCCGGGGCAGGCCGCCGACGCGGGGTGGGCGCCGCACTCGGCGAGGTCCTCCCACGACGGGATCAGCCAGCCCTCACGGGTCGCCTCTGCCGGGTGGGCGTGCACATGGTTGTGGCAGTCGCGGCACAGGCACACGCACTCGCGGCGGTCGGTGATGTCCGCCCCGCGGGATCGCATGCGGGGTTCGTGGACATCGGTGGACCGGGCCATGTGGCACCGCTCGCACACTGGCCGCTCGGCGAGCAGCTCGGCGACCAGGCCGCGGCGGATGCGGTACTTGGCCTCCTGCTTCTTCGACCGGGCCCGCAGCGGGGTCCGCTTGAGCGGGGTGCCGCCCGTGAGGGGCGTAGAACGCTCCAGACGGGCGTACCGGCGCAGAGGCTTCCCGGGCTTCACGGAGTCACCCCCGACCCCGCAAGCGCCATCTCAGCCCGCGCCGTGGACTGAATCGTCCGGCCCACGTCGATACGCGCGTGCAGGGCCTTGATGTGCTCCCGCTGCAACCGGACCACCGCGACCGCCTTGCCCCACACCCGGAACAGGTCGTCGGTCTGCGCGGTCGCGATCTGCTTACGGTCCTCCACCGGACCCTCGGCCTCGCGAAACGCCTTGGAGTAGGCCACCTTGTAGTCGGCCTCGGCGTCCACGGCTTCGAGTTCGGCCTTGCCGAGTTCCTCGACGGCCTTGTCCAGCTCCCGGGAGAGCTGCCCAAGCTGGCGGACCACGGTCAGGGTGGCGTTCACTGCCGGCCACCCCGCTTACCGTTCGCGGCGGGCGGCTCAGGCTGCTTCGCCCACTGGTCGAACAGGTCGGCGTCCTTGGTCCGGTCCGCCGGGGCCGACTCGGTGACGTCCTTCACGAGCTTGTTGTGCTCCCGCATCTGCTGCGGGGTCATGGTGCCGACCGCTTCGAGCTGCTCCGGGGTGGCCTTCGACCGGCTGATCGAGCCGTCCTTGTTACGGGGCAGGCCGTCCGGCGCTTCCTGCCCCCGGCGGTGGATCAGGTGCCCGAGGCTGATCTGGTCGCCGTGCTCGTCCACCACCGCCGTCTGGATGTGGCCGGCGCGGGACACCTCGGCGTACAGGCGGCGCAGGTCGTCCTTCGTGGCGTTGAGGTTCAGCGCCCGGTCCCGGTAGTCCTCCGGAGTGGCGAGTGCCGACCGCTCGTAGGACTGGGCGTCCGGTTCGAGGTCGAGCGTGCGGAGGTTCAACACCTGGATCAGAGCGGTGCGCCACGCCACGGCCATCGCCTTGGATGCCGCCTTGTCTCCGGAGTCCATCGCCTCGCCGGGCACCCGGGCGTCCACGTAGGACGTGCCGTCCGGGCCGTAGAAGCGGTAGGTGACCTCCACCCGGACGTGGCCCATCAGGGTGCGGTTCTTACCGACCTCGACGGTGTCATAGGTGCTGGACTCCAGGACCGGCATGACGACCACGCCGATCCGGTCGAGGTGGGGGCCGACCGCGTTGACGACGGACTCGACGCCGCGGAAGGCGAATCCCTGCTGGGTGTTGCGGTCCTTCTTGGCGACGGCGCCGACGGCTCGTTTGACCTTGGCGAGCGCTTGGACGGCGTTCATGGGGGTGTCGGTCATCGGGTCCTCCCGAACAGCAGCGAGTACGTCAACTCGTCCACCCGCTCCTGCGCGATCTCCCACGCGGCCTCAGACGGGTCCCAGCCGGTCAGCTCGTCACACACCGCGGACCAGTGGACGGTGCCGTCGCCGACGCCGTTACGGAGCCGCACGGCCTCGGCGAGGTCCTCGAACAGGGCCCAGATCGCCTCTTCGGCCCGGTCGTGGTGGGCGAAGTGGTACAGCTCGGTCTCGTCGCTGGTGGTCCAGTCCTCGTTGAGGTAGCGGACGGCGAGGTCTTCGAGGCGTTCGGCGGCGGTGGTCTCGATCTGCAGGGCTGTCACAGCGCACCCCCGACCGGGGTGATCGACTCGATGCGGACCCCGGACAGGACCCGCTCGTCGTCGTCGCGAGTCAGGGTGTACGCCGCCCCCAACGTCCCCGCAGTGGGGCCGTGGACGGTCCACGCGCCGTGACAGTCGCTCTTCGACCCGTGGTAGGTGACCTGGTCGCCGGTCGTGGCGTACGCCTCGCACGCGCGAAGGGCGGCGAGGATCGCCTGGTTCAGGTCCCGCTCCAGCTCCCGGCCCTCCACGCAGCCGCGGGACGGGTACGGAGTGCAGGAGCGGCAGGTGCGGGCGTGCGCCGCGAGCGCCTGGTACGCGGTGTGGGCGGTCTCGCGGGCGGCGATGGCTGCGGTGCGGGGGTTGGTGGTCGTCGCGGTCATCGGGTCTCCCCCGAGGACGCGGCGGGCTCAGACACAAGGGCGGCCAGCGGACCTGCCAGCGACGGCACACCCGGAGCGACCTCACACACCTGCTCCGACTCCGCGTAGAAGCTGATGCAGGTTTCCCCGAACCACGCCTTCAGGCCCGAGTGCTTGCCGTTGATGTCGGCCTCGATCCGGGCTCCGGTCGCGCTGGCGCGGTTCGCGTACTCCGCGATGACCGTGACCGGGTCAGGCTCCAGGTTGAGGCAGACCAGGACGGCGTCCCGGTAGCAGGTCGCCCTGCTGGCGATGTCCCGGTTGTGGTCGAGGAAGTCCGCGATCAGGGCCCAGGAGCGCATGGTGGCGCGCGCCTTCTCGATCATCTCTGCGGCACGGTCGCTCATCGGGTCACCGCCTCGGCGTACCGGGCTCGCGTCCGCTCAACCCGCTCCATCGCGGTGATGAACGCGTCCTCGTCCCTGCCGAGCAGCTCCATCAGCATCGACCGCGCCTCAGCGGGCGTCAGGGTCGTGACGAACGCGAGGGCGTCGTCCGTGGACAGGTCGAACAGGGGTTTGCTGGTGGTCGGCTCGGGCAATGAGATGATGCTCAAAGTCCCGGCTCCTTCCTCAGTCGAATGGGTGATGTTGAGCTGGGTCACGCGGGCCTGACCGGTGCGACGGTTGGGCCCGCCGTCGTCCTCAGCGGGACGAGCGGGAGCAGGTGCAGCCCTGCGTGATCAGATGCGGGCGGCCCTGGGAACACACGAACGTCGTCTCCAGCACCGCAGGCGGGGCAGCCTCAGAAGGCGACGAGGCGGTCATGCCGCGTCCCGGCGGACTTCGACACCGCGGGCGAGCCGGCGGAGGGTGGCGAGCTGCCGCTCCGAAGGCGGTGGGGCCTGGGCGAGGACGCGGGCGGCGAAGGCGTCGAGTTCGGCCTTGCGGGCGGCTGCGCGTTCCTCGGGGGTGAGGTGGCGGCGGGGGGATGGAGTTGTTACCTTCCCGTGATCATGATTGATCGTTTGGGCGGCCATCAGGCACACTCGCGTACGTCTTCGCTGGCCGGTGTCAGGAGATCGTCAATGGTGCAGTTGAGTGCGCTGGCGAGGATCGTGAGCCGTCGCGCGTTGGGGTGGTACTCGCCGTTCTCGTACCGGCAGAGCAGGCTCACGGCGATGCGGTCTCCGGCCTTCTCGGTGCGGTCGGACAGGTCCCTCAAGCGGAGGCCCTGGCGCTCGCGGACTGTGCGGGCCTTTCCGCCGTCGAACGGGAGGCTGAGTCTTCGTCTGCTAGGCATGAACGCAACTTAGCGAAACCAGAGCAGATGCGCAACCTTGCGCAACCGATATATCGACCTTACCGGGAGGCAGGACGTGACGATCGCGACACTGATGGAGACCGAACAGCAATGTTGCGGTATGTTGCGCACATCGGAGCGCAACCACAGACCGGAGACCACCGTGGAGACCACCACGCCACTCGACGCGACGATGAACGCCCGCCGCATCGAGCTCGGGCTGTCGTGGGACGAGATCGCGGCTAAGGCCGGGGTCTCCACCGCGTTCCTACGGGAGTACCGCAAAGGCCGTAAAGGCGCACGCGACCTCACCCGCGCCCTGCTCGAAGACGCCCTCAAGTGGAAGCGCGGCAGCCTCGACGCGCTCGCCGCCGGCGGCCAGCCCGAACCCGCCGATGAGATCCCGACGATCGGGGAGCTGCTCGTTCAGCACGGCGTCGCGACCGAGGACGAGCTGACCGACCTGGAGGACCACCGCGACGCCAAGGTGATGGAGGTCCTCGCCGCCGACGACATGACCCCCCAGGCCGCGGCGGACTTCCTGAAGCTGTACATGCTGCTGCGGCGCAAGGCGTTCGGGCGCGCCTGACCACCCGCGCATACGAAGAAGCCCCGGCGAACGGCCGGGGCTTCTTCGTGAGGGTGTTGATCGCTCAACGGGTCATTCGGAACGGTCCAGTGTCAGTCAGCCGGAACCGGTCGGCCACGTGGTCGGCGTGCTCCATAGTGGCCCCCACCTGCGCCCGCAGCAGCGTCTCCATCGCCGCCTCAAGGGTGCGCTTACACAGCCGGTCGCCCAGCTCATCGAGCGCCTGCCGGGTGTCCGCCCTGCTGGCGGCGAACTCCGCCGCCAGCACGGTCTTGATGCGGGCTGTGTGTCGTCGGATGGCCACGACGACGGAGGGGAGGCAGGCGGCGATGCACAGCAGGATCGTGGCGTCCTCGTTGAACAGGTCCGCAGGATGGATGCCGTCAACGACGAGCGCTCCCCAGGCTGTGACAGCGACTGCGGTCAGGATCCAGTTGATGAAACGCGACATTGCGTACCTATGGCCTCTCTAGAGTCCTGAGCTGCTGTCTTGCCCGCCCCGCCCCGGACAAGTGGACCTGTACTTTACGTCTCAACCATCGCCGCCAAAAGGGACGTTGGATCAAGTATTTCGCGATCACGTCGGGATGGGCCGGAAGTTTTCGGCGGAGGGCGAATAAGTGGTTACGGTCCGCGCAGGTTGCAGCATGCAAAGGTTACGTTTCTCCCGGTATGCCCGGAACGTTCCAGGTGACAGGACCGTAACCTTGGCGACACCCGCAAGCCGAGGAACCACAGGTCACCGCAACTACGTCTAACTCCGCCAGGTCAAACGCAGCGACTCCTCATCCGTGTATGAATGCCGGCCCTTCCCCACCGGGAGGATCTCGATCCGCTCGAACAGCTCCATCAGCAGCTCACGCCGCTGCGAGAGCGTCCACGACGCCCACAACCGCTCCGCGTCCTCACGGTTCCCCACCCGAGCCACCACCGCCATCGACTGCCCACGCAGGCGGCGTGCCCGCGTCTCCAATGCCTCCACCTCGGCCAGGATCCGCGCCTCCACCCGCGCCAGCCCAGCCGCCGACAGCGCCCCTTCCGCAGCCTGGTCATAGAACGCGTCCAGACGGGCCCTCGCAGCCGCGATCTCGTCCTGGATGCCCTGCAACTCCTCCCCCGCCTCGTCGGGCCGTGACAGGGCTTCCAGGGGCTCCGGCTGTGCCATCCACGCGACGGCGACCCGTTCGATCGCCTCATCGACCCGTTGCTCATTGCGCACCACGTGCGCCCCCCGCGACCCGTCATTGGTCCGCGGCCGGCAGACGTACTGCGGGCTGCGCCTGTAGTCGCTCTTGTACAAGATGCGCACCGGGCCGCCGCACACCCCGCACACCGCCAGCCCCGATGCCAGATGCTTCACGCTGAAGTCCCGGCGATTCGACCTCGCCGGGTCCGTGAGTTTCCCCGCGCAGGTGAAAAACACCTCATCCGACAGGATCCGCGGATGCCACACCGGGGAATCCACCAGTTCCCCATGGTGGACACGTTTCCCGATGTAGGCGGGTTTCTTCAGCAGCGCCCGGATCTGCGACCCCGTCCACCTTCCCCCACCCCACGCGGGCACACCACGCCGGTTCAGGTCGATCTCCAGCCCGTGCAGTGTCTCCCCAGCGGCGATCCTGTTCCCGAGCTCCTGCACCACGCCCGCCCGCGTGTACGCGCTGAGCAGCAACCACGCCCGCCCGGTGACGCAGGCCGGGCCGATCGCCGGCCTCGGCACATCGTCCACGACCTGCGCCACGAGGTGCCCCGTGCGGTCGTCGTAGATCCGCCGGAACCCGAACGGGACCTTCCCGTGCGGGCGCCCCTCCACGGCGTTGCCGCGCATCGCCCGCCGGATCCGCTCCGACGCCCGCTCACTTTCGTAGGCGTTGTCGACGCCGTCTTCGGCCAGGACCCGCCAGTCCCGCGCCACCCGCATGTCGTAGGTGCGGTTATGCCTGGTCACGTGGACGAACACGCCGAGGGTGCGGCAGGTGTCGAGGAACGCCATCCACTGCGACGGCTTCCTGTCCCCTCGGGACGACTCCCACAGGATCACCACATCGCAGGTGCGGGCTTCGAGGTCGGCGAGGAACCGATCCCAGTCCGGGCGGTCCTTCTTCGAGAACCGCGACGCGGAGATGTTGTTGTCGACGTACTCGCCGACCAGCCGCCAGCCGTGCTCGTCGTTCGCGGCGAGGTTCTCCGCATGCTGCTCGCGGACGCTCTTGCGTTGGCGGCGGTCCTTGCTGGCCCGGTCGTAGATGACCGATCGTAAGACGGGGGTTGTCATGCCCAGCAGAGTACGCCGCTGGTGTGTCTAACGGACATTGACTCTGGTCATCGTGCTGGTGTTGGCCAGCGCGCGGGCGATCCCGAAGTCGATGACGCGCGGCCCGTCCGGCCCGATCAAGACGTTCTGCGGCTTGAAGTCCCGGTGGACCACCCCGGCGTCGTGCAGGGCGACCAGGGCGGTGGCGGTGCCGATGGCGAGCCGTTCGAGCGCGCCGCCCGACAGGGGCCCCCGCGCGGCCACCACCTGGCTCAGCGGCGGCCCGTCGACGTACTCGCTCACGATGTACGGCCGGCTGCCGTCCATGCCGGACTCCAGCACCTGGGCCGTGCAGAACCGGGCGACCCGGCGGGCGAGCTCCGCCTCGCGGGTGAAGTCGGTGCGGGCGGCGTCCTGGCCGAGCCGTGCGTGGAAGAGCTTGACCGCGACGAGGTCGCCGGACTCCGCCTCGCCGAGATAGACGACGCCCTGCCCTCCTTCGCCGATCCTGCCGGTGATGCGGAAGGAACCCAGGCGTGCGGGATCGCTCGGCTCCAGCGGCTGCGGCATGACTCTCCGGGGGTCGGGGGCACGTACGCGCCTCCAGTATCCCGCCGGAGATCGACCACATGACCGCCTTGGCCCGACCGCGGCCGGTGCCCGGCGCGTCGTTCCCGGAATCCGTGGAGGGCGCGGCGCCGGAACCACGCCCTCCACGGGGCACGCTACGAGGAACTACGGCCCTCCAGGCCGGCGACCGCGATCGTGCCGGAGGTGCCGCGCAGGCCGAAGCCGTAGCGGAAGCCCTCGCGGGCCTGCGGGGTGGCGAGCGTGCCGCCGATGTCCGCCGTACGCAGCGGACGCCACTGGCCGCCGGTGTAGGCGAAGGAGGTGATGGTGTCACCGGACAGCGCCAGCGCGAACCGGTCGCCGGGCTTGAGGGTCAGCGGGGCGTCGCCGGGCGTGTCGAGGAACCGGCCGCCGACCCGCACGTTGATGCCCGACTGCTTGCGGGTGTTGTTGTACCAGGCGGTCACGTAGGTGCCGGCGTCCTTCACCCAGCCGACGAACACGCTGTCCTCCGGGCTGCCGGTGCCGGCGAACTCCCCCGCCGTCACCACGCTGATCGCGTCGGCCGACGAGAGCGCCGCCGGACCGGCCGCCAGGCCGAAGAACGGCTGGGCGCCGCCGCCCGCGAACCGGCCGCCGCCGACGGTGACCGCCGGAAGGGCCTCGCCGCCCTCGGGCTTGTAGAGCGTGTAGCCCGCCGAGGTGTCGGCGGCGAAGTCGTCGTCGGCCTCCACCTTCCCGTAGGCGTCCGGGTCGAGCCCCACGGTCACCTGGGCGTACGGGCTCACGGCCCGCGCCGATCCGTCGAACTCGACGGCCGCGCGCACCGGGTGGGCGCCGGGGCTCGGCGCGGTCCCGGCGGGCGGCGCGACCCGCCAGCGTACGGCGAACTCGCCGCCCGGCCGCACCACGTGGGCCTTCGGGCTGCCGACCGGCTCGGCCGACCAGCCCGGGGGCACGGCCAGCGACGCCGTGACCCGGGTGGCGGGCGTGCGTCCCCGGTTGACGAAGGTGGTGGTCACCTCGGCGGGGTCGCCGGAACGCGCCTGCCCGGAGACGGTCACGTCCACCATGGCGTCGCCCGCGGCGGGCGACCACGCCTGCAGCTCGGTGACGCCGACGTACGCGCCCGGCGGGTTGCCGAACACCAGCCGGATCCTGGTCGTTGTCAGGGCCGGGAACGTGACGCGGTTCAGCGCGGCACCCGCGGGCCGCTCCGGCGTGCGGGTCTGGCCCGGCACCTCGCGCCACGCCGCGCCGTCCCAGAACTCCAGCCGGTACGACGCGGGGGCCTTCACGCCGCCTCCGTCGTCGTAGGCGTAGAACCGCACGTCGCTCACCCGGGTCGGCACGCCGAAGTCCACGCCGAGGTGGTCTTCGGCGTTCGGCGAGCGGTAGTTGGTCCACCGGTTGTGCGGGACGTCGTCGTAGTAGATCCGCCCGTCCACGGCGTCCCAAACGTTGTCGATGCCGTTGGTGTACGACGCGAACGGCTTGGGATAGCCGGTGCCGTACGGGTTGGCGGCGTCGTCGGACGGCCGCGAGGAGCGGTCGGGCGTCACGGCGGCCGGCACCCGGGCGGTCAGCTCGCCGACCGTGGCCCGCTTGGCGGCCTGCCTGCCGTCCACGTAGACGCGCATGCCCGCGCCCTGGCCATACCTGCTGCCGTCGCGGTCCCACAGCACGGTCACGTTGTGGCCGTGGTAGGGCACGTTCTCCAGCGCGAAGTAGTCCCACCCGGCCGGCGCGAGCGGCTTCAGCACGACCGTGCCGCCCGGCTGCGGACGCAGCCCGATCAGGCCGCTGATCACCAGGTCGTCGAAGGTCGAGTGGTTGTAGTGCTCACTGTGGCCCGCGGCGTCGTAGATCCAGCGCGGCTCGTCGGGGTGGTGCGCCTCGGCGACGTACGGGTGCCCGTCCTTGAACTGGGTGAGCGCGTAGCCGCGCAGCACCGTGTAGTAGTCGGCGGCGGTGACCACGTGCTGGTCGTAGTCGTCGAGCAGGTTGGCCATCGCGGTGAGCGTGGTCGAGGTGGAGTAGGGCCAGCTCGGCCCGTCCCAGCGGCAGCAGCCGTTCAGCGCGTCGCGCATGAACAGCGGGCTGCGCCGTTCGGCGGTGGTCGGCCCGTACGGCGCGGCGAACCCCTGCGGGTCGAGCAGCTGCGCCCACGCCTTCTCCGTGCCGGGCCTGGCCATGTCGAACGCCCACGGGACGAAACCGATCTCCTCGCGGGTGGACACCAGCCGCTCCTGGGGGTCCAGGTCGGCGCGGGCCTTGTGGTAGAAGAATGACCGCTTCGGGTCCCACAGATAGCGGTGCAGCGCGTCCTGCAGCGACGCCGCCCGCTGTTCGAACGTCTTGGCCAGCGCCTTGTCGCCGCTCAAGGTGGCGATGGCGGCGATCGCCTTGGCGTCGCCGTACTGGTAGGCGTTCAGCGTCGGCCGGTAGCCCGCGCCGCCGTGGTAGGGATCGGCCGGGTCGGTCTCGTAGGACGAGGCGGTGAACTCCATCGCGTCCCACACCGGCACCGACCAGTAGAGGCCCAGCTTCTTGTCGTACTGGCCGCCCCACTTGTCGTACTGCCGCACCAGGTCGGGCAGCAGCCCCTTGACGAAGGACGCGTCGCCGGTGACCAGATAGCGCTGGTAGGCGGCGTCGGCCGCCCACCAGGCGTACTGGTGCGCCCAGTCGTCGGTGTCCTTGTTGAGGTACTCCTCCTTCGGCTTGGGGCCGGCGCCCGGTCCCTGCAGCCAGTAGGTGAGGTAGTCGTCGATCGGGCGGGTGTCGCGCAGCCAGCGCCCCTCGTACACGTGGTGACCGGCGGCGGCGACGATGCCGCCGAGCGGGGCGGAGTATCCGGGCGGGTTGTGGAACTCGGTGATCACGTTACCGGTCGCGGAGTCGGTGTAGCGGATGTGCCGCTTGTAGGTGCTCCAGCGGTAGTAGTAGACGTCCTGGATCTCCCGGTCGGGCACCTCCAGAAACGGGATGTTGGCCTTGTACCACTCCGGCTCGGCGTACCCCGACACGAGCGCGTCGTGGTCCAGGAAGGCGGTGCCCCTGCCGACCTCCGGGTACGCCGCGGGCGGCGCGGGGGCGTGGGCGGCCTCGGCCGGGGCGGGGATCAGGGCGGTCGGCGCGGCCAGCGCCGCGAGCGTCGCGAGCATCGCGACGGCGTGTCTCATGGTCACCTCGGGCGTTCTCGGCAATCTCAGGAGGGGTGACGGCAGGCGAAACGCTCAGGTTCGGTCGCGTTGCACGATGGTACGCGACCGAATCTGATCGATAGCGCTCAGTCTTGACCAGTTATGGACGAAACGCAATAGCTCTTCGCGGGAGCGCCGCCACCGTCCGGGGGACCGAAACGCCCGCGGGCTGAGAAACTGCGGGCATGAGTCACAGCCATGACGAGGACCCCGCATGCGCGGCGGCCCACGGCGACGCGCCGCCGGAGGAGACGGAGCGGCGGACGCTGGTCGCGGTGTTCGCGTCTCCGGTGGCCGATCACCTGCTGCGGTTCGGCGTGGAGCTGGGCTTCCGGCCGATCCTGCTGGAGCCCGACCCGGATCGCGGGCTCGGCGGCCTTCCGGCGGGCTCGGTCGAGGTGGTGAGAGAGGCAGGCGGCCATCTGGACGGCACGGCCGACGTGGTCGTCACCGACCATCACCGCGCGGAGATCGGGCCGATACTGCGTGACGTCCTCCGCGGCCCCGCGCGCTGGATCGGCATCATGGGCAGCCCCCGTCACGAGGGTCCGCACGTGCGGGCGCTGACCGAGCTGGGCGTCCCGCCCGAGGAGATCGCCCGCGTGCACCGCCCGATAGGGCTCAACATCGGCTCGCGTACGCCCGCGGAGATCGCGGTGGCCACGCTCGCCGGCCTGATCGCCGACAGGAACGGCAGGCCCGGCGGCTTCGCGCACTGACGTCCCGCCCGCCAGACGAGCCGCCCGGCATGCGGAGGGGCACCCCCGCTGGTGGCGGGGGTGCCCCAGGCGCTCCTCCTGGTCAGGAGCGCGTCATGGTGTCACCGGTCAGGGTCACCGGTCAGGAGGCGCTGCACGTCAGCGTCGGTGTCTCCGGGCTGCCGTTGGCGGTGAACCCGAAGGTGGTGCTGCCGTTGGCGGGCACGGTGCCGTTCCACGACTCGTTGCGGACGGAGACCGAGGAGCCGGAGCCGGACGTGAGGCCGCCCCACAGCTGGGTGATGGACGGGGAGCCGGACCAGCTCCAGTTCACCGTCCAGCCGCTGATCGCCGCGTTGCCGGCGCGGACCGTGACCTCGGACTGGAAGCCACCGGGCCAGCTGTTGACCGTACGTATCGTCGCGCTGCACCCGTTGCCCGGCTGCGGGCTCGGACTCGGACTCGGGCTCGGGCTGACCGGCGGAGTGGGGCTCGGGCTCGGGCTGACCGGCGGGGTCGGGCTCGGGCTGACCGGGGGCGTCGGGCTCGGGCTCGGGCTGACGGGCGGGGTGGGGCTGGGCGAGGTGTTGGGTGCGGCGTTGTTGAGGGCGTTGAGGACCGT
>NZ_JAATEK010000059.1:0-34971 GCF_012034195.1 Microbispora sp. CL1-1 | reverse complement strand
TCGCTCCCTCGGGACCGTCACCAGTGACCCAGGACGCCGACGTTTGGGTAGCGAAGGCGAGCCCGGGGCTGGGACCCGAGAGTGGCGCGACGGTACGGATGTACGGGGGCTTGACCGTACCGTCGCGCCGGAGCCTGCCGCGCGTCAGACCGCGTGCGAGCAGGTCCCTATGGCGGCTCTGCTATGGGGGAAGGCAGAGACCGCGACCGTGCCGCCGTAGCTGGGGGTGCACATGACGGCACGGAGCTTCACCGAGTCATCTCACAAGGCGCCTGGCCGGATCTGTAGCGGTGTGCCGTAGCGCCCCGGGGAACGGACAGGGCGCCACCCCTGCCGTGACCACCGGTCTCTCATGAGGCAGCGGCAGCGTTCGAACATGAAACGGCATGCGCCATCGCCGGGCGTGTGCCCATCCGGAACCAGACTGCGTTCCCGGCCTCGTCGTCGTGGTGGAAGCCCCAGGCGTCCGCCATCGCGTTCACCATCCACAGGCCCCGCCCGCCGTTGCCTTCCAGGGACACCTCCCGGATAACCGGAACGCTGGTTTCGGATCCGTCATCGATGACCTCGCAGTATGTCGCGCCATCTCCGACGGCCAGGAAAACGGTGACCTGTCCGCCTGGCCTGCGACCGGACTCCGAATGCACGATGGCATTGGTGACCAACTCGCTGAGCAGGAGCACCGCGGACTCCCGCACGTCGTCGGCGACCTGCCCGTCCAGCAGCCCGTTAGCCCACGCCCTCGCGGCACCAACCGATACGGCCTGCCCGGCGAAGTCTGCCTGTCCCACGCCGTGCAAGTCTTGATTGGCCACACATCGAGGCCGGCGGCCTGCTCCCAGCTTGGCCTTTTTCTTAACCTTCATGCACTTACCGCCACCTTGGCTTTTATAACCGCTTTCTCCTCGGGTATCCCCGCCGATTCGTCGCGTTTCCACAAGTGCGACCAGGAATGGGGCCTGCCGGTCACCTGCAGGGCGTCCAGGAAATGGAGTGCTGCTGGGAGAAGAACAACAGCGGTGGCGATCCCCAGGGTTCGCAGATCCCAGATGGGCTGCACCGGGTAGATGAGGTGCTCCTGACTGTGCAGCGCATTCCCCGAAGCCATGGGTTCACCTCCCGATGGATACATCGACGCTCCGATCACGGCTGACGCATAGACAAGCGGCCAGAGGTTTTGTCCGATTGTTGTCATTGATCAGTCGTGGAGTAAACATCTGGGATTAGATTCCCTCAGTTTTGGTGGACGTGTAGCCGCAATCCATCGACAATCAGACGACAGAAACTTTCGCCTCATGTAGCGGTCTGTCAGAACGTGTCATCGCATCAGGAAACCGAGGAGAGGAAGGGCATGGCGAACGACCTCGATCCCCGTCTGACCCCCGTTCAACGCTTCGGGCGTGAGCTGGCACGGGCTCGCAAGCAAGCCGGTCTATCCCAAGAGCGGCTCGGCACACGTTTGGGAGTCTCCGGGTCGCTCGTAGGGCACATCGAGATCGGCAACCGGACGCCCAAGCCGGACCTGGCAGCCCGATGCGACGAGGCGTTCGGGACAGGCGACCTCTTCGCCCGGCTCTGCCGGAACATCACCTCACCATCGGCGCCCCACTGGTTCCTCGGATGGTCGGATGAGATCGAGCCCCGAGCGCAGGTACTGCGAAGCTGGGACCCGCTGCTGATCCCCGGGCTCCTCCAGACCGCGGACTACGCGCGAGCCGTCTTCCGCGGTGACCTCGCCACCTCCGAGGACGAGATCGAGGAACAGGTCGCTGCCCGAATGTCCCGTCAGATCATCCTCGATCGAGACCGCCCACCCGCCCTATGGGTTTTGCTGGATGAGACAGTCTTGGACCGTCTCATCGGCGGTCCTGAGATCATGCACGAGCAGCTCAGCCGTCTCGTAGCCCTTGCGGGCCGACAGAACATCAAGATCCAGATCGTCCCACGGGATACGTCGTGCACATCCGGCCTGCTGTCGAGCTTCATCATCGCGGAGTTGCCGGACGCCCCTACCTCCGTCTCCATAGAGTCGTCCGCGACCGGCGAGGTATCGGCAGACCATGAAGTGGTGTCTTTGGTCTGGGGCAGATATGACAGGATTCGCGCTGAAGCCTACCGGCCCAGCCAATCGCTGGACATCATCAAGGAAGCGGGGATTCGATGGAAGTCAATGATCTAACCGGCATCGACCTCTCCAAGGCCGCCTGGAAGAAGAGCTCGCTCAGTGGTGGTGGCGGGGGCAACTGCGTCGAAGTCGCAGCGAACCTTCCCGGCGTGGTCGCCGTTCGTCACAGCAAGAACCCTGACGGCCCCAAGCTGCTCTTCACTCCCGCGGAGTGGCACGCCTTCATTGGAGGAGTCAAGGACGGCGAATTCGACATCGCGTGAAGGCGACGCGAATCGCGTGCTCGACCAGGCACTCGATTCCGACCCCGGCATCTGACCACCTCTAGGAAGCGTCGACGCTGGCCGGCACTGGCGACGAAAGTAACAACCCCCTCTCGTTCGGATCGATGCCGGCGCCCCATCCGGATCAGCGTTCGGAAGCGTCTCGCCAGTAGTCCTTCAGCATCTCGCTGGGCCAAGACGGCTGCGTGACAGGGCCTCGAGGAAGCATCTCCTCGAAGACCGCTACCAGATCCACCACGAGCGTGCCGTCATCCGCGTCGAGATCAGTGACGTGCAGATCCCGCCCATCGACACGGAGCAGGCGGGGGAACGAGGTCGCCAGTCGTGCTGGCCGCCGGTGGTTGTGGTGCACGAACGTCCCTGTCGCCGGCCACGCCGGATTGTCGCGTGGACTACGGGCGTGCAGAGCGACGTCATCAGGAGACCCGAAGTTGAAGAACCAGGTGACCTGGAGGTGGGAGAACTCTTCGATCCCCTGCAGCGTCTCCATCGGGTAGTCCGGGCGCAACCTAATGATCGATTCCACACCGCCCTTGAAGTCGTCGAGCCGACCGGTGTGACCTCCGACCACGGTGGCGATCACAGGCACTTCGATGGACTGTGTGGACACGAGTTTCCCTTCTCGGCTTCGAGTAGGGCGGGAAGCACGGCTGCACCGCGCTTATCCTCGCCATCACGGCGCTGTCAGGCTACTCGTTTGAGTACGGCCTTGGCCCGCTCGTCGATCTCCGCTGCCGCGTTGATCCCGCGGTTGCGGAAGGGAGACAACACTCTGCGCATGTTCACGACGGCCTCACGTGCTCTTCCCGACTGAACGCCTTCCATGGCGTCAAGAGCCTGTGCCCATGTGTGGCAGGCTGCCTCGACGTTGCCCTGCTTGGCCTGCACGGTGCCCATGTAGCCGAGTGTCACGGAGTGGGTCCGGCTGAACGTCTCGGCCTTCCTCGTCACCACGCTGTTGTGGAACTCACGAAGCGCCCCATCGAGATCACCGAGGGTCCAGAGGGTGCGTGCGGTCTCGTGGGCCAGCGAGGCTCGCTGGAAGAACCAAACCCGCTGCGGGTCTTCGTCGCCCGGTCCCGCCGCAGCCAGGTCGTCCTCCGCGCGGAGCAGGGCTGCGATCGCCTCACGCCTCTGCCCATCGGACGCGAGGCTGCGTGCCTGTACGACACCGAGCAGCGCGCGCTCGCGAGGTGTCGCCAGGGTGTAGCGCTTTCGGTCGACAGACGCCGCCGCGAGCCGCACACCCGCCCCGGGGTGACCCAAGTCGATCGCCTGGTGGGCCATGGCCCGCAGGATGTGACCAGCCAGCGGGGCCTCATCGGCCTCTGCGGCGAGTTTCAGGGCGAGTGTGAAATAGCGGCGCGCTGCTTCGTGTTCCGAGGCGTCGAAGCTCATCCAGCCCGCCACATATACGGCCTCGGAGGCCGCGGCCAGAAGAGAACAGCGTGTTTTTTCGCTGGTGAAGACGCCGCCGAGGTATCTCGCGACGTCGTCGTGGATGTAGCGGCAGAGAGCGGTGCGGCCATCCATCCCGCCGTGCCGTTGATCGCGCTTGGAGAAGAACTCCGTCATCTCGCGGACGGCGTTGACTTCGCCGACGCCGATCCGGCGGCTCGTCGCGGCCGGCCGGGATCTGGCTCGCTCTGGAGCGTCATCCCACCACTGCTGTCCGGGTAGCACCAGGCCGCCTATCGAGTAGGCGGCGCCAGCCAGTAGTTGGCGGCGTCCCAAGTCCATGTCGCTTCTCCCCAGATCCACCAGCGCGGTCAGCGTATCGACGCGCCATTCGGATGCCGGGTCGGCATCGGGGGTCGATACCGAAAGCCCGATTTCCGCCAGTGTGACCGGGCGTTGCAGCCGCCGAGACAACGTCTCGCACAAGATAAGGGGTGCCCTGCCGGTGGGACGGGTTCCGGAGATCCACATCGCGATGTGGGAACGCGTCGTGCTGAACAGTTCAGTGGCACCGACCTCGGCGGCAACCCTTACTACCGCTGCGGCGACCTTGGGCTGCGACCAGCCGGTCTCCGCGATCACAGAAGCCAGTTGCTCGTTCCTGTGTGCCATCCTTCGGCCCCGTTCACAAGAGAACGATCTTTGACGGGTTTGACGGCATCGCGGACTGGCCGGGGATACCTACCCGTCGTCATTCACGGTTCACTCAAGGTCAACGAAACCACCATCTGCCTTTGCCGGGGAGGAAATCCGGTGAAGACCAGCCTCTGTCTCGTTTCGGTGATGGCCGACGGCCGGACCATGCGCCCCACCGAGGACGAAACCGGTAAGCGGGTGCTCGCCTCTCATCAGGCGCCCGGAACCGGCCGTCGCTTTCCGACCCTCGTCATTCCCCTCTTTGGAGACCTTCATTATGCCTCCTGAATCACTTCCCTCTGATTTGTATCCCGTGTCGGGGAGCGAGGCCGGCTGCGGTTCGGTAGTACGGCGTAGCCTCCTCTTCGATTTGGACGGTGTTCTCTTCGACACGCGTCCCGTGATGGAGAGAGCGTGGCACGCGGTCCAGGAAGCCCATGGCCTCGACGTGCCCTTCGAGGCGTACCAGGAACACCTTGGCCGTCCCTTCGGCGACATCATGGGGCGTCTCGGTCTGGCCAACGCTGAGGAGATTCATCGGACGTACGGGGAGACGTCTGCGGCAGCGTCCGATCTGGCCCGAGAGTTCGAGGGCATCACAGAAGTCCTTCTCTCGGCCGCCGCTGCCGGCTGGTCACTCGGAGTCGTCACCTCCAAGCCGTTGCCCAGGACAAACCCCCTCCTTGAGCGGCTCGGCTGCCCGTTCGCCACCGTGCGCGGGCCCGATGGCCAGGGGCGGGGCAAGCCGGCGCCGGACCCGATTCTGCTCGCCTTGATCGACCTTGGCACTGACCCGGCCGACGTGACTTATGTGGGCGATATGGCGGTCGACCAAGAGGCGGCGCGGCGTGCCGGCGTCTCCTACATCCACGCGGGCTGGGGATACGGCCGCCCGATCGGTCCGTCCCCCATGGTCGCCGAATCGCCGAAGGACCTGTTGCACCTCCTCGGCATCGGCGCCCCGCAGACCCCACTCATTGAAGGCGGCTCGCTGTGAAGGCGGTTGGGCACAGCGCGCTCGGCCTTGTCCGGAGCGGTTTCGACGGGCAGCCGTTGTGGGCCTTGGTGGGAGAAGGCGCTCTCGCCACGATGCGGGCGGAGCAGATCACCACGCGGGACCTGGAGGCCCTGCCGCTCGATTCGGGCGACGTGGGCGAGCAAGTCCATCGAATCATGGGGGCGCTTGAGACGTACGGCGCGCCTCTCGCCGCTACGCCGGGCGGCGCGGAATGGCTGTACGTGCACCACGTGCCGGTGCGGCGCCTGGTGGAGCGGCTGGTACGCAAGCTGATGGCGCTCAGCGCCTGGGAGCCGTTCAAGAAGGCCCCCGGCACGATGACTCCCGCGCCGTACGAGGGGCTCGTCGGCGTGCGGTCGAGCAGCTCGCGGGAGTACCGGTCTTATACCGTCACCTGGTCCGGTATGGCCTTCGTGCTGGGGGCCGCGGTCTCGCACAATCCGCTGCGACCCGCACAGTCGCCTACCCGTCCCGCCGTTCATGTGGCCGCTGCGCATCCCCCTGCGTCCGAGGTGCGCCGAAGTGATGTGGTGGCGCTGTCGTGGTCGTCCCGTCACGCGGCCACGTTGCTCCCCGTGCTCGATGTCCTCGCGCGCGGCGGGCGAAGGAGCCTGCTGATCGACCTCGCCACCGACGCGGCGGAGCGGAGTCCGGCTCCTCGAGCCGAGGAGGTGAGGCTGTGTTCGCCCCCCGCCGGCCTTTTCGGTCGCCGCGGTGCGGTGGAAGAGCTCCTGCGGCAGGACGACGGCGCAGTCGTTCGGGTGAAGGAGCACAGCGTCCATCTGGGTCGGTTGCTCCGGCTCGTCTCGGTGCTTCTGGAGACGAGCGGGGGATGCACCCAGCCGTCGTGGCGATCCGTCGTGGAGGCGGAAGCGTGGTTGGACGATGTCCTCGCCGTGGCACGGCCGCACACCGTGCTGGTCAGCAACGACACCAGCCCGCTGGGAGCGCTCGCTGTGCACGCGGCCGAGCGCCACGGCATCAACACGGTGCACGTCCAGCACGGTGCTTGGACAGCGGAGTCGGTCGCGTGGCCGGCTCTCCACAGTCGTCACATCGTCGTCATGGGGGAACGCGACGCCCCCCTCGCGCGGGCCTGGACGCGGCATCCCGACGCCGAAGTCCACGTCCTGGGCCAGCCTCGCTTCGACAGCCTGGCCCGTTGCGACCGCGAGGCCCAGCAGCGGTACCTGGCACGGCTCATCGGTGCCGCCACCGGAAGGGAGCCCACCCGGATCGTGGTGTGGGCCTGGCAGCCCTTCGGCCCTGACCGTCTCAGGGCCCAGGCCGACCTGCTCTTGGACGGGCTACGTAGGGCCGACGGTGGCTGGGGCCTCGTCATCGCCCCCCACCCCGCGCAGAGCGCCGACGCGTTCTCCGCCCTGGTCAGGCCGGACGACGGAGCGCTCGTGGCCGTGACCGACCCGCGGGCCGGAGCACGCGGTTGCTTCGCCGGTGCCGATGCCCTGGCGAGTGCGTACTCGACATGTGGCATCGAAGCGGCCCTCCTGAACGTGCCGGTCCTCGAAATCGGCGCGGCCGGTGAGCGCACGCTCGGTCTGGCCGAGCACGGCCTCGCCTGGCGCTGCATCAGCGCGGACGACATCGCCGACGCCCTCTCGTCGCTGGCCCGCCCCAACCGGCCCGCCGTCCAGACGATGCCGGATGCGGTGTGCCGGTGGCGCGGAGACAGCGCCGCCGACGTCGCGCACCTCATCCTCGGGCGCGCCGACGACGCTGCCACGCGCCTGGTCCCCATCCATCACGATGCCCCTGGCGCTGATTCCGCGCTGTCGCGGGGCGAAGGAGCCCGTGCCCGATGACACACCTGATCGGCGACAGCGTTGCCGAACTCTTCGCCGGGGCGGTCACCCTGGCGAAGAACGGCGAGAAGGTCGCGCCTCGCGGCATGGCGACCCGTGAGGTCCTCGACGTCCACATGCGGCTGACCCAGCCCCGAGCCCGACTGCTGTACGCGCCGCCGGCCCGGATCCTGAACCCCGCGTTCGCGGTCGCGGAGACCGTCTGGCACCTCTCCGGCTCGGACGACCCGTGGATCTTCGACTACAACGCGCAGCTGCGGCAGTACGCCGACGACGGTGTTCTTCGCGGCGCCTACGGCCCACGCATGCGGAACTGGGCAGGCGTCGTGGACCAGCTGCACCGCGTCCTTGAGATCCTCACGGAAGACCCCAACTCCCGCCGGGCCCTGATCCAGCTGTATGACCCGGCTCGGGACGCCGCTGGGCACAAGGACGTGCCCTGCACGCTCGGTTTCGCCTTCCACTTACGCGCCGGCCGCCTGCACATGTCGACCACCATGCGCGGCCAGGACGTGTGGATCGGCATGCCGTACGACCTGTTCTTCTACACGGTCCTGCACGAGTTGGTCGCCGGTTGGCTCGGCGCCGAGCTGGGCGACTTCCACCACTACGTAGGGTCCCTGCACATCTACGAGCGCCACCTCGGCCAGGCCGAGCACCTCACCTCGCTCACCGCGAGCGCGATCATGCCGGACCTCATCACCGAGTGGGAGGGCTTCGACGTGCTTCTCGACCAGGTCCGAGGCGGAGCGGTAACAGGGCATCCGGGATGGGACGGCATGGCCGAGACCCTGCGCAGCTACCGGCTGTGGAAGGACGGCCTGCGCGATCAGGCGTGGCTCGTGGCCGACGGGGTCGACGGGCCGCTCGGCCAGGCGCTGACCGGGTGGTACGGCGAGTTGAACCGGCGCGCCAGGACCTCGACCACCCCCGCAACGGCAGGGGTGAGGTGACGCACGACATGGACCGAATTCCCTCTGTCATCCTCGGCCTGTGCTCCTACACCCATGACTCCGCCGCCGCGCTGCTGGTCGACGGGGAGCTGATCGGCTTCGTGGAGGAGGAGCGCCTGTCCCAGCGCAAACACACTAAGGACTACCCCCGCCTCGCGGTCGAGTGGCTGCTGGGAGAAGCAGGACTCACCGCCGGTGACGTGGAGGCTGTCGCGTACAACTTCCAGCCCGCCCGGTATCTCCTCGAGTCCCCGGCCGCCCTGCGCCTGGCTCTGTCGGCGATCACGCGTGAACGGGCGCTGGCTCGGGCCAGGGGCTTCGCCAAGGTGGCGCTGCGCACCCAGCAGCGTGTTCGCACCCTTGGGCGGCTGTTCCCTTCAGCCCGTGTGGTGCCTGTCCCGCACCATCGAGCCCACCAGCTGGCTGCCTTCGCCGCGTCCGGGTGGAACGAGGCGGCGGTGCTCGTCGTCGACAGTCTCGGCGAACGGCAGACCACCACCATCGCGCACGGTCACGACACGCTGCGCCCCCGCACCCGCATCGTGGAGGCAGTCCACGACCCGGCTTCGCTCGGGTACGTGTACGGCGCGGTCACCGAGCATCTGGGCTGGCGCCGCGGCGACGAGGAGGGCACCGTGATGGCCCTCGCCGCCCTCGGCGACCCCACGCGGTTCCGTCACCTGTTCGCCCGGGCTGTCCGCACCATCCCGACCGGCTTCTTCGTCGACCCTGCCTATTTCCCCCCTCGCACCCTTAACTCCCGGTATCCGAGGACCTCTCGACGCTTCATCAGCGAGACGTGCCCCCAGCGTCACGCGGACGAACCGCTCGCGGATGTCCACCGGGACCTAGCCGCGGCGCTCCAGGAGCGCACCGATCAGGTCATGCTGCATCTGGCTCGCCGGGCGCGGACGCTCACCGGATCCCGTCGCCTGTGTGTCGGTGGCGGAGTCGCCACCAATTGCGTGAGCATCGGCCGGATCATCGAGGCCGGCGTCTTCGATCAGGTTTTTGTCCCGCCCGCCCCCGGTGACGCCGGCACCGCGATCGGTGCCGCCGTCGCTGTGCACTCTGACAGCGGGAGCCGACGGCCCGTGGTCGGCGTGGCCCGATCCTGCTACCTCGGTCCGTCGTTCCAGGACCAGGCCCTCGATCTGATGGCCTGGCCGCAGCTCCGGCAGAAGACCATCGGCATCGAACCCGCCGAGTTCCTCGCCGACCAGCTCGCCGACGGGATGATCGTGGGCTTGTTCCAAGGTCGGGTGGAGGCCGGTCCGCGTGCCCTGGGCAACCGCTCGATCCTCGCCTCTCCCTTGGAGCCGGGGGTCGTGGAGCGGCTGAACGCCACGGTGAAGTACCGGGAGCCGTTCCGGCCCTTCGCCCCGATGGTCCTGGCCGAGCGCGCTGAGGAGTTCTTCACGCTGGGCCAGGAAGCGCCCTACATGTCGATGGCCTCCGGCGTGACAGCCGCGGCGCGCGAAAAGGTGCCGGCCATCGTGCACGCCAACGGCACCTCCCGCCTCCAGACCGTCACGAAATCGCAGAACCCGTTCATGCACGCGGTTCTGACGGCCTTCGCACGCCGCACCGGGGTCCCGGTGCTGATCAACACCTCGCTCAACGTCAAGGGCAAGCCGATCTGCGGGACACCGGCCATGGCCCTGGACTGCCTGGCCGAGTCCGGCCTGGACGCCCTGCTGCTGGAAGGCCGGTGGATCACCAAGTGAAGATCGGGTACAGCTTCTGGGGCTTCCTCGGCAACGGGATCACCGACACCCCGGACGGGGGCCGCAGCCACCGCCGCCCCTTCATCGACGCCCTCCTCGCCCGCGGGCACGAGATCGTCTTCCTCCAGCCCAACCGCGACCTGATGGAAGCCGGCGACGACCTCGGCGGCGCATACGTCTTCGACAGCGGGATTCCGACGATCGACGTCCTGTTCCTGGAATGGCGCTGGGCGATCACCGGGCGCAACACCACCGCGTGTGGTACTGAGGGCCACACCTGTGACCTGCACCGCCAGGCCGAACTCCTCGCGCACTACACCGCACGACGCGGTACGCCGACCCTGATCTGGGACAAGGACCGCAAGCTGCGGACTGAGAGCGTGTGGCGTGGCGCTCTACGGACCGCCGTGTGCGAAGCGGCACTTGAACCCTCAGCGGGTGCCCACCGCCTGCTCTTCCCGGTCGACGACCGACTCCTGGCCCGCGCGGATCCGATCGCGCTCGCCGCGATTCCCCGAGACCTCATGCTCGGCTACGTGGGCAATCAGTACGACCGCGACGCACATTTCGACCGCTACTTCGCCCCCGCTGCCGACCGCGTCGCACACCTGGTCGGTGGCAAGTGGACCCGGACCGATCGCTGGCGGCATGTCCGCTTCCTCGGACGGGTCCCCTTCGAGCAAGCCCACGAGCTGTACAGCAGGTCCCTGGCGACCATCCTCATGCTGCCCGAGCGGTACGCCGCGGTCGGGCAGATGACGCAGCGGATCTTCGAGGCGGTGCTCGCCGGCTGCCTGCCGCTCGCTCCGGCCGACATCCGCCACGTCGACCAGTTCGTGCCCGCCGAGTTGATCGTGTCCTCCGGCCGCGAGGTGATCGAGCGCCTCACTTTTCTCCAGAAGATTTCCGGCAGCCAGCAGCACGTGGACCTGATCGCGGCGTGTCTGGACCGCCTGGACCTCTTCCGCCTGAGCAGGCAGGTCGACGTCCTGGAGACCGTGCTGAACACGATCACGAGTCCCGACGTGGCCGCACGAGGAGTGGCCTGATGCCGCCACAGACCCGCCAGGCCCTCGTACCGAGATCAACCGAACGTGTCCCGGCGGCCCGCCTGTCCGGGTGCCCGGGCGACTCTAGGCTGGAGCACTGTGAAGAAGGTCGCCATCGTGGGCTGCGGAGGCAGCGGCAAGTCCTACCTGGCCCGCGCGCTGGGGGAGATCCTCGACGCCCCGGTGACGCACCTGGACGCCGCGTTCTACGACGACGAGTGGAACGAGCTGCCCATGGAGAAGTTCGCCGAGCTGCAGCGGGAGCTGGTCGCACAGCCGCGATGGGTGATCGACGGCAACTACAACTCGACGCTGCGAATCCGGCTGGAAGCCTGCGACACCGTGGTCCTGATGGACGTGTCCACGGCCGCCGCGCTGTGGGGGATCTTCTCCCGTCAGTTGCGGCACGGGGCCGGGCACAAGGGCAACGGGGTGCACAACCGCATCCACTGGGGTGTGATCAAGTACGTGGCGACGTACCGCCGCAGGATGCGCCCCCGCGTGATGGCGAAGATCGAGGAGTTCGCGTCCGGGCATGCCGACGTGATTCTGCTGGCCAACCGGCGCCAGACGCGCCGCTGGCTGCGCAAGGTGGCCGCCGAACACCGCTGAGCCGTCCGCGCCCGCGAAGGGAGGGCGCGGCATGAGCGGTACCAATCCGTTTCTCGACCCCGCGCGGCAGACGGAACTGTACGGCCACGCCTCCCGTCTCGCCGGCCGGTCAAACGCTCTGATGCGGGCCAAGACCTCCGGCCGGCCCGTTCCGGACACGATCGTCGAGCTGGTGCGATCCCATCACGCGCGAGCCGACCGTCTCGGTGCGGTCCTGGACATCGGCTGCGGTCGCGGTACGAGCAGCGCGGCGCTCGCCAGTCTGCTACACCCGCGGCGTGTCGTCGGTCTCGACGCGGCCCCGGCCTTGATCGACCAGGCCCGCGAGCGGACCCGTCATCTGCCGGGCGTGCAGGTGAGCTTCCTCCAAGGGGACTTCCATCGGCTGCCCCTGCCCGCCGGGTCGTGCGACCTGGCGGTGGCCGCGTTCTGCCTGTACCACTCTCCTCGCCCGGAGACGGTCGTAGCGGAGATCAACCGCGTTCTCGCCCCCGGAGCGCTGGCAGTGCTGGTCACCAAGAGCCTCGACAGCTACCGGGAAATGGACCAGCTGGTCGCCACGGCGGGCCTCGATCCTCACGCCGAGCGGCACGAGAGCCTGTACGTTTCGGCGCACAGCGGCAATCTCGCCGAGTTGGCGGCGACGTCGCTCGACGTGGTGACCGCCGAAAACGAGGAGCACACCTTCACCTTCGACGGTCACGACCACATCGCCGAGTACGTGGCGACCAACCCGAAGTACGGCCTAGCTCCGGGCCTGTACGGGAATCCGGGAGCGCTTGCATCGTTGCTTCACGAGTCCGTGCCGGACCGGCCGCTCACCACTCGGTCCGTCATCACGTTCGTCGTGGCCCAGCCCAGGAAAGGCCGATCATGACGAGTGGCGACTTCACCAAGTTCTATGAGACTTCCGATCAGATCTCCGCCGCTGTCCGTCACCATTGGTGGATCACGGAACACGCGCGACCCTTGCGGCTGCCGGCGTTCGTGGTGATCGGGCCGACCAGCCTGACCTACCAGCGGATCGAAGGACGTCCAGTCCACCGGAAGGACCTGCCCGCGCTGGCGGCGCTACTGGGCCATGCCCACGGCTCCGCCTGGGCGAGCGACCTGCGAGCAGCCGACTTGGCCACACCGCACAGATTCCAGGACGGCACCGCCTTCGCCGACTACCTCGGCCCCCGCAGGGCCGCCCTCCAACACCGGCTGGAGCAGGGTTACTTACCCAACAAGGCTGCTCTGCACGCGATGCTGACGCTGCTGGAAAGCACGGCGGAGGGACCCACCGCCTTCTACAAGGACAGCAACCCCCGGAACTTTCTCATCACCGATGCCGGGGCTGTCTTCACCGTCGACACCGACGACCTCACGCTGGCGCCGATGGCCTACGACCTCGCGAAGCTGATCGCCACGCTGCTTCTGACGTACGGACCGCTCTCGGATCAGGCCATCGACACGGCCCTACACGCCTATAACGAGGCCGCGGATCACCACGACACCCGCCTCGGTGCCACGGACCGCGACCGCCTCGACGACTTTCTCGTCCTGCACGCCGTCCTGACCGCCCCCTACATCGGGCGCAACGGCTACAGCCACGGTTGGCCACCCAACTACCCCCGACTCCGAGGTCGAGCATGATCATCACCGAACTCGTCTTCGTCCGCCACGGCGAGGCTCAGTGCAACGCCGACGGACTGGTTGGAGGACCGCGGACCTGCACCGGACTGACCGATCGCGGCTACGCCCAGGTGGAGCAGGCCGCACGTCGGCTCGCCGACGAACACCGAGAGAAGCCGTTCGACGCGCTCTACGCCGGACCGCGCCTGCGCCTGATCCAGACCGGTGAGATCATCAGTCAGACCCTTCGGATCCCGCTCATCACGGACGTCCGGCTCGACGGCCCGGTCCACGGCGACGCCGACGGCAGACCCTGGGCCGAGGTGAAGACCGCCGCCGGCGGCGGGCCTCATGCCCACCCGGACACACCCTGGGCTCTGGGATCCGACACCTGGAACGGATACCTGAAACGGGCCGGCGCCCACCTGGCACAGCTCATCGAAGAACACGAAGGCGACCGTGTCCTGTTCGCCGCACACGGCGAGACCGTGATCGTCGCCCACACACTGCTCCTGGGCATCCCGCTCGGCTCCCCCGCGGGCTTCACGGTCACGCACGGTTCCATCACGCGCTGGCAGCATCACCGCAACCGGCTGGACCAAACCCGATGGATCCTCGACCGGCACAACGACACCTCGCACCAGGCCCTCCTGGCGAAGGAGGCCTGCTCGTGATCACGGCCTTCGTTGATCCGCGCCTGGAACTGGCCCGCGACAGGGTCGGTTCCGTCCGCGTTGTGCCGGATCCGTCCCTTCCGCCACGCCTGCTCCAGCTGGCCGACGGTCAGGGACGGAGATACTTCGCGAAGCAGCACGACAACCGATCAAGGTACGTCCAGGAGGTCCAGGCGTACCGCACCTGGTCGCGGCACCTCCAAGGACATGTGCCCGAGTTGGTCGGCTGTCACGACAGCACGTGCACGCTGCTGGTGACCGCGCTGTCCGGCACGCGGGCAGATGCTGTGACCCCAGGATCGCCTGAGGAGGAACTGGCCCACCACGAGGCCGGTCGCGTACTGCGACTGCTCCACCAGGCCACCCTTATTCCGCGCTCTGACGCCGTCGGCCCCGACCTGGCACGACGCCTTGCTCGTTGGATCGGCCGGGCGGATCAGGCCGGTCTCATTTCCGCCGATGAACGCGAACTCCTGACCGCCCACCAGGACGTATTGGCGAGCACGGTCATGGACAGCGCTGTGTGCCACCTCGACTACCAGCCACGGAACTGGAACATAGGCGAGTCCTTCGGCCTCTACGACCTGGAACACATGCGGCGCGATGCCCGCGTCCGAGACTTCGCCCGTCTCGAATTCCGCCGCTGGCAGGTGGCTTCCCATCTCCGGAACGCGTTCTACTCCGGATACGGGCGCGGGCCCACCGACATGGAGCAACGCCTCCTCGAATCCTTCGGCGCCATCGAGGCGGTCACCGCCCTGGTGCGCGGATATGAGCAGGAGGATCTCTCCCTCTCCGCCCACGGCCGCACCGTCCTGGCCCGGCTGAGCTGAAACGTCGACACCATCGCTTCTGGAGACGCACCGTGACACAGCAGCTGAGTCATCAGCACACCCACTTCCCCCGCCGCGCCGTCGTGACCGGCTCCGCCGGCTTCATCGGTTCCCACCTCGCACACGCCCTCGTCCAGGCCGGGACCGTCGTCATCGGTGTCGATCGCCGTGACCCCTCCACCGACCAAACCGCCGCGGCCAACCTCAACCCTCTCCGGTCGCACCAGGGGTACATACACGTCACAGCCGACCTGATCGGCTGTGCCATCGACCCCCTCCTGATCGACGCGGACGCGGTCTTCCACCTCGCCGCCATCCCCGGCGTTCGCCCCTCCTGGGGACCACAGTTCGGCGATTACGTCGCCTCCAACATCCTGGCTACCAAGCGCCTACTCGACGCCGTCGGGCGCATGCGCGTTCCCCGCCTGGTCGTCGCCTCCTCCTCCAGCGTCTATGGCGCCACCGATGGCGGACGCAGCGTCGAGACCGACCACCCGCGGCCCGCGTCACCGTACGCCGTCACCAAGCTCGCCGAGGAGCAGCTCTGCCTCGCCCACGCCGCGCAGCCCCACTGCCCCACCACCGTCGTCGCACTGCGATATTTCACCGTTTACGGCCCCCGGCAGCGCACCGATATGTTCACCCACCGTGCTCTGCTGGCCGCCCTGACCGGCCAGCCGCTGCGCCTCTACGGTGACGGTCACCAGCGCCGGGATTTCACCTACATCGACGACGCGGTCGCAGCCACCATCGCCGCGGCCACCGCTCCTGCCGCACGCGGTGTGATCAACGTGGGGGGAGGCTCGAACGCCTCCCTCCTCGAAGTGATCAGCATCGCCAACAGCCTCGTCGGCCGCGATATCGAGGTGCGTCAGGAGAACCCCCGCCACGGCGACGTCCCCACCACCCGCGCCCACCCCGGTCGCGCACATGAGGTCTTGGGCTGGCATGCGCTGGTCGACCTCACCAGCGGCATACGCGCCCACATGCAAGCCCTGGCCGCTGAGCCCAGCATGTACAGCCGAGCCGCCTAACCAGACGGAAGTCAGGAGGAGCTGCTGTGGAGGGTCCTGAGCGAGCACGACTCGATGCTTTCTTCCGGCGGGTCACCGGACAATTCCCCGTCGGCGGCCCGATCACCTCTTTCATCATCACGCACCTGCTCTCTGAGCGTCCGGCATTCCTGCGCGCGATGGCGAGGACCTCGACAGTCGGTGCCGTACTGCCCAAGCCCAAGTCCGTTGACCAGCGGACGCTGGAAGTGGTCCAGAGCGCCTACACCGTCCACCACCTCAGCAGGGAACTGTTCGCCGACTCCACCCGTGCGCTGGACTACGTGGAGGACACGGCAGGCGGGCAGGACGTCGTCCTCGTGGACATCGGCGGTTACTTCGCTCCCAGCCTCGGCACGTTGGTCGAGAAGTTCTCCGGCCGTGTCCTTGGCGTTGTGGAAGACACGGAGAACGGGCACCAGCGGTACGCGGCGCTCGGCCGCATACCGTGTCCCGTCGTCTCGGTGGCCCGCTCCCCCCTCAAGGACTGCGAGGACCACCTCGTGGGCCGGTCCATCGTCTTCTCCACCGACGCTCTGGTCCGGGCCCGCGGCGACATCCTGACCAGCCGAAACGCCTGCGTCCTCGGCTTCGGTAAGGTCGGGCGCGCCATCGCGCAGACACTCCGGGCCAACGACCTGCGGGTCACGGTCTACGACACGGACCCGGTCCGGCGAGTGCAGGCGCACTCCCAGGGCTTCCGTACGAGATCGACCACCGCCGAGGCGGTCAGGGACGCCGAACTCGTCCTGTGCGCCACCGGAAACCTCGCACTGCGTCAGCACGACTTCGCCGCCCTGCGCAACGGCGCCTACCTCGCTTCGGTGACCTCTTCGGAAGACGAGCTGGAACTCTCAGCCCTCCACGAGCTCTACCAGCGCATCCCTGTTGGGGAACAGCTGACGCGCTACGAGATCACCGGTCACTATTTCTACGTGCTCGCCGACGGCGGCGCCGTCAACTTCGTACACGGAGCAGCCGTCGGCACCTACATCCACCTCGTCCAGGCCGAGATACTCGCCGCCACGGCCGCCCTCAGCCACGGCCGCTTCCAACCTGGCCTGCACAGCATGCCCATGACCGATCGCCAGGCCATCGCCAGGATCTGGCTCGACCACTTCGACAGGTGATCTCATGCCGCCGTCCCCGGACCACATCCGAGCCACAGCCGAGGCGTACCTCAGTCGCCACCCCGGCGAGCAGCGACTTCTCGAAGTGCTGTTCACCGCTCTGGCCGACACGCAGGACCCCACGCACCGCAAGACCTTTCCAGCTCACGTCACCTGCAGCGCCATCGTCCTCGACGACACCGACCGAGTGCTCCACATCCGCCACAACGCGACAGGCAAGTTCCTCGCACCGGGGGGACACGTCGAACGGGACGACCAGGACCTCGTTCACGCCGCCCTGCGCGAGCTCGCGGAGGAGACCGGCATCCCCAGCGACGCGGTCGTCCCCCTCCAAGGGTTTGAGACGGTTCCCCTGGACATCGACGTGCATGAGATCGACGCCAACCTCGCCAAGGGCGAGCCGGGACACCAGCATGTCAACTTCCGCTTCATCTTCCGGCTCAAGGCACAGCGCCGGGTGACGCTCCAGAGCGAGGAGGTCAGCGGTTACGAGTGGCGGTCGTTCCGGGGAGCCGCCTCACCGACCATCCGCGCCAAGCTGGCCCTCCTTGAACGTCCTGCGAGTTCCTGAGACCCGATCGACAGGAGTACGCCATGACCGCCGCTCCAACAGCACAGCCACGCACTGAGCGTCGCCACATAGCGATCATCCCTTGCCGGTGGGGGGCCTCGCGCTTCCCGGGCAAGCCCTTGGCCCCGCTCGGGGACAAGCCTCTGCTGTGGCATGTGCACAAACGCTGCATGGAGGCCACGCGTCTCGACGGCGTGTTGGTCGCGACAGACGACGAACGCATCGAGGCCGTTTGCCGCGAACTGGGCATCGAATGCATGCGCACCCGAGAACACCTCACCGGCACCGACCGCGTCGCGGAATGTGCTGAACGCGTTTCCGCGGACGCCTACATCAACGTCCAGGGCGACGAGCCGTTCATCGCGCCGACCGCGATCGACGCCGTCTCCGACGCTCTCCACCACCTCACCGTCGGCACACTCGCGGTGAACGCCTACACGGAACTGGACGACGCTGGCGCCGTCCTCGATCACAACGTCGTGAAAGTCGTGCTGGGAACCGGCGGAAACGCCTTGATGTTCTCGCGCCAACCGATCCCCTATCCGCGAGGGGCACGCCCGACGTATCTGCGTCAGCTGGGACTCTACGGCTTCACCAGTGAGGCTCTCCGTCAGTTTCGGCAGCTCCCGCAAGGGCCGCTGGAACGGACCGAGGGTGTGGAGATGCTGCGCTTCATCGAGCACGGGTACGGCGTTCGGATGCTTCCCGTCGCCGACAAAGGCGTGGCGGTTGACACGCCCGAAGACCTCGCAAGGGCTTTCAAACTCCTGGGTAACCGAGTCGATGAGCACGACGATGCCGCAAGGAGCATTTCGCAGGCGGCCTCGGCGAGGCGATAGAGACGCAAGCAGCCGTCGGCAGCCGCTCCGTCGAACCCACGAGATCCCTTCAGACGAGATCCCCGTCCTTGCCTCACTCTCCCCGTCCGACCTGAAGGTCCTTGCCGACCAGGCGCGCCCGCTTCGCCGGCGAGGTTTCTCCCGATTTTGGAACAGGAGCCGCCGACGTGGCCGACGAGACAACTGTCACCGACGACGAAACCGGCCCTGAACAGCACAGCGAGGAGCTGAGGTTCAACTACAACGGCGGCGACACCAGCGAGTTGGCCCAGCACTTGACCGGGCGCAGCCTGAGCGCCCGCCTGCCCACGCTGGTCCGTCGCTCCTTCTCCCTGGCCTGGGCGGTGGACCGGCGATCGACGATCGCTCTGCTGGCCTGCCAGGTCGTCTCAGGCCTGTTGGAGGCACTCGGCCTGTTCGCGACCACCGCGGCGCTCAGCGCGCTGATCCAGTCCGCTCAGGACCCCGCTCAGCTGCGCGCGGCCGTGCCCTCCGTGGCGATCCTGGGCGGGGCGGCCGGTTCACGAGCGGTCCTGGGCATCGCGATCCAGTCCCTATCGCACCGGCTCGCGCCGCGGATCTCGCGTGAGGCGGAGTACCGCATGCTGGAGGCGGCCACCAACGCCGAGATGGCCGCCTACGACCACCCCGGCTTCAACGACCGCTACGACAAGGCCGACCGAGGAGTCGAGGTCAGCCGCGACATGATCGGCCAGTCACAGAACCTGGTCTCCTCGGCCGCCACGCTGATCGCCACAGCCGTGGTCATCGCCGCGCTCGCCCCGATCCTGCTGCCGCTGCTCGCACTCACCGCGGTGCCCCAGGCCGCGGCCTCCGTAGCGGGCGAACGGGTCGCCTATTTGGCGACGCTGAGGACGTTCCACGATCGCCGCATGCTGAACATGCTGCGCTGGCACCTGACCCACAAGGACCAGGCCGACCATATCCGCACCGACACCCTGGCCCCCTACTTGCTGGACAAATACCGGGCCAGCGGCGTGCGGGTGGACCGCACCAACGATCAGGCCGCCTGGCAGCGCGCCAGGATCAACCTTGTGGGTTCCGCCGTCAGCGGCCTCGCCTCGGCGCTGATGTGGGCCGGCGTGATGCTGCTGCTCGGCACCGGTCATATCAGCGCCGCTGCCGCCGGCACGCTCGTCTTCACGCTGCGCTCGGCTTCCCGCGGCCTGTACGGCATCGTTGGGTACGGAACCGATCTCATGCGCACCGGCCGATATATGGACGACTGGGAGTCCTTCGTCGAGGAGGCGGCCGGGCAACGCCTGGACCGGGGGGACATCGTGCCGGGCCGCCCCCGGCATGTCGCCCTCCACCAGGTGACCTTCCGTTACCCTGACGCTGATCGCGACACCCTGCACGAGGTGGACTTCGTGGTCCGGCGGGGAGAGATCGTCGCCGTGGTGGGCGAGAACGGCTCGGGCAAGACCACGCTGATGAAACTGCTGTCCGGGCTCAACCTGCCCACCTCCGGGGTGGTCACCTGGGACGGGGTCAGCACGCGTGATCTGGACCCGCACGCCTTATGGAAGCAGTGCGCGGTCGTGCCGCAGGAGTTCGCCCGCTGGCCGATGACCGCCCGGGAGAACATCCACCTCGGCCAGCCCCAGCCTGAGGGAGACGACGCGGTACGGCGGGCGGCCACCGCCAGCGGCGCCGACTCGGTGATCAGCGTGCTGCGGAGCGGCTTGGACACGCTGCTTGCGCGGGAATGGTGGGGCGGTCAGGCCCTCTCCTCCGGGCAGTGGCAGCGCATCGCCGGCGCCAGGGCGATCCACCGGGACGTCGGCCTGCTGGTGATGGACGAGCCCACCTCCGACCTGGACGCCCGAGCCGAGCACCGCATCTTCACCGGATTGCGTCAGCTCGCCCAAGACCGAGCGATCGTGCTCGTTACGCACAACCTCGCCAACACGGTCGTCGCCGACCGGATCGTGGTCATGGCAGACGGGCGTGTGACCGCCGAGGGTCCCTTCTCCGAACTAATCTCCCAGCCCGGGCTGTTTCGCGACCTGTGGCTCCTGCAACAGGACCGCGCAACCCCCGCCACGTAGGAGAGCACGACATGACCATCGATCCTCAAAACGCACACCGTCAAAGACAGCGGGAGGCGAGGCCAACTGGGTGCGCACGCTCTCACCGCCGAGCGGGGTGCTCGGCATGGGCCTGCCGCCGACGTTCCTGATCGCGCAGCAGCCGCCTTATTGCCCCTGCTGTCGGTGCCGCGGGAGCTGACGCGGAGCTACAGTAGCGACTCTGTCGAGCGTTACCGCTCGAATCCATGAAAAACCCGATTTCATGCATGCTATTGACGTTGTCCTCGGGTCTCTGTAATTGAAGAACCTGCTGATGCGGGTCAGTCCGGTATTCGACATCGATAACGTCGTGTTGTCGTCGACTCTGATAAGGGTGTGAATCTCGGAAGTCGGCCCCGAGGTGTCTCCCGAATAATTTCAATCACGCCAAAGGCGTACAGGGAGGGCGGCCAATCGCGTGGCCAATGCTCAGCCAATGGTTCGCCACTTATGACTGGTCATGATCGCTATTGCATCGCCGCTGGTAGGCGGCTTGGTGTGCGGCCTCTTGCTGGCCCGACTCTATGGGCAACGCCGTGATCGAGGCAAGGGCAGTTGGTTGTGCATGGCAATCTGGCCTGACCGCGACTTTTGGAATTCGCGGACTGTATTCTTTTTGTCATTCTATTGATGGCTGGCCTTTCTTGATGATGGTCTAATCGCTACACCTGGCCTGTTTCGCTTGTTTGCTTGCACTGTCGCATATTGCCCTATGGTCCGCCCCTTCTCCTGTCGGCGAAAACATGGTAAAGGCGCACGGGATGTCATTGCGTCGGTCTCTGTTCTGCGGTTCAATTGAATTGCGAAAGAGAAACGGTGCCGCGACTTTGTGGCCCTGGTGATCGGAGATCGAAAGATGTCGAATGGAGTTCCCGGTAAGTGCGTCCCTTCCAACGTTCCGGGGGAGAAGCTCACGCCGGAAGACATGGCGCGCGTGACGCCGGACGATTGGGCGGAGATTCAGCGGCTCGCACGCGGCTACTGCCGTACGGTCGACGCCACACGTTCCCGTAAGCGCATGGATGGAAGCGCGACCATCGTTAAGCAGGGTCACGCGCCGTACGGGACAGACGACGTATCGGACGACGTCACGCAGGACGCGGTACTTCTGTTCGCTCAGCGTCTGCGCGATGTCCTCGCGTCCTGCGCCCCTACCCCTGACAGTGGCCCTACCCGGGACACTCAGGCGTGGGTCTATGTCCGTAGGGACGGCGGAGAGTTGACCATCACACGGACGACCCTGCAGCGGTGGGCGGTTCGCGATGCCGCCGCGCGCAACGGCTACCGGATCGATGTTCCGGCCAATGACATCGACGCCACGCCGGGCGCTCAGCTCATGCGCGGCGTTCCCCGTACCGAGACAGTCACGGGGGCCGCCGTCGCCTTCTGCGTCTCTCAGCACAGCGCGGAGATGTTCCGTCAGGCGTTCGGCGATGGTCGCGACTTCCCGACCATCGGGCGCATGATCGATATCGCGTCCAACGCTCAGGACCTAGGGCGAACGGGCATCTTGAGCACCGTTGCCCAGGCACGCTATGGCGGCGCGTATGGCTCTCGCCGGGCCGTGATCCGGGTGCGTGAGGCGGCACGCGCGGAGTGGCGGGAACTGTCGGAGCGTCTTGACGACGTCAGGAGCACGATGGTTCACGGCGGAACCAACGGCGTAGAGGACTGACGAAACCCGCTGAGAAGGGCCTCAGAGAGCGTTCTGAGGCCCTTTCTCATGCCCACAGATGCACCTACCCGGTTCAGTGACGATGAATTAGCGAGGCAGGGCGCGGACGCTTGGGCTGTGGCAACTCCCGTATTCAAGTGAGAGCAGAATCCGCCGGTGCGCGTCTGCCGCGTCCGGTGCGATGTTCGCTCTTACGGTGCTTTTCTGCGGCTTGGTTGCTGAGCCGTAGGACGGCTACAGATCGGAGTTCCTGACCGTTCGCATAGTGCGCGGTGACGTTGGTAAAACGTCGCCGGGCGCGGACGGTCGGGCCGTTCCGGTCACCGTATTTAAGTGAGAACGAAATCCGCCGGTGCGCGTCTGAAGCATCTGGCGCGATGTTCGTTCTCACATGTTGTTCTGTGGCTCACGTAGCCGTGCTACAGGACGGCAAGGAGGCCGGAACGGTGGCCGTCGGTGCGGCGTGCGCGGCAATGCTGCGGAAATGTTGCCGCGTGCGGACGGTCGGGCCGTTCCGGCCACCGTATTTAAGTGAGAGTAATTCGCGCCGCGAGAGCGCCGGACACACCGGACTCCGCCATACGTGAACCGCCGTCCTGATTCCCGCATCCGCCGGACCGTACGGAAGGCCGCCGGACAGGCGCCGCGAAAAGGGAGGCAATCGTATGGAGGTGAATTCTGCCGTCCCGGCCGGCTGGTCCGTGGGAGACCTGACGGTCTGCGGCGGGGGCCGAGTGATGCGCGTGGCCGCGTTGGGTGAGGTTCGCCCGGACACCGCGACGCTGGTGCCCGCCACCGATCCCGGCGGCGCGCGTGAGTACGTGGTGACGGTAGCGCTCACGCCGATGCCCACGGCCGCCGAGGTGATCACCTGTCTTGGCTGTCTGGCCAAGACCCATCTGTGGATCGACGCCACGCACACTAACCGGGCATCGGGAGCGGGCGTGCGGCTGATCCGCTGCTCACGCTGCTACAGCGATGCTCTGGATCTCCGGGACTGTGAGATCCATGCGGTCAGCGCGACCGTACGACCGCATCACCTGAGCCGCCGTCGCCGGTACTGACGGCCCGCCATTCCACCTTTCTGAAACTTTTTGGAGTCGCCATGGCGATGACGCATGCCCTGACCCTGCCACCCGGATGGATCATCAGCTCCCGGCTGGTGCCCGCGTGGCAGATCGACGCCGATCACCTGCTGGAGGTGGAGGCCGCCGGGCGGACCGATGAGGGCCGGATCCGCTGGCGCTACCGGCTGTCTCGGCGCCGCCGCACGATCTTCAGCGGGTCCGACATCTGCTCGGGTGTCGGCGCGGTTCTGACGCCCGATGAGTTGATCAGCGCGGCCCGGACGATTCTGCACTACCTCACCCTGCGACCGGGCGACACCGACGCCGACTATTTCGACTCTTACACCAGGGCGCAGCTGGAGTGGCGCGACCGGTACGCCGAAGAGCTGTCGATCTACGCCATGGACGAGTGGTGCGGCTACTGCGGCGGCGACCACGCCTCGCCCGGCTGCCCGGCCCGGACCTGAGGGGGGGCACGATCATGGGACGTTGGTACGGGCTCTGGCACGGCGGCAACGGGTACGGCTCACCACAGCCGGATGATCTGGAGGAGTTCTCTTCCCTGGCCGATGCCCGGCGCAAGCTGTCCGATCGGCACCGGTACGGCTACTGGCAGCGCTCGCCCTTCGCGTTCGCTCACCGCGAGGCCGCCGACGTCCTCACCCCGTGCGTGGGGGACGACTGCGAAATCAGGCTGTACGGCTCCGCCGACGGGCTCGACTACCCCGATCGGCGGATCTTCCTTGGACCGCGCGGCGGCGTCCGCATCGAACGCTGCTGACCCCGCCCTTCTTCATTCCATCGCCCTCGGCTGACCGCGCCGGGGGTTTCTTCATGTTCAGGAGGACACTTATGACCTCTGGTCTGGATCACACGGTGCGGCTGAGCCGTCCGGCGGACTTCATCGCGATCGTGCCCTACATGCTGGGATTCTACCCGGAGCGCAGCATCATCGCGATGGCGTTCGAACCCACCGCCGACCCTGACAGCACCGCCCGGGGGCTGCGGTTCAGCATGCGTTTCGACCTGCCGGACAACTCCGAGGACACGCCCGACCTGGCCCGGCGCTTCGCCGACCTGCTCACCCGCAACGGCACCGAACGGGCGATGCTCATCGGGTACGGGCCCGGGTGGCACGTCACTCCCGTGATGGACGCGGTACGCGGCGCACTGTCGGATGCGGGGATCGACACGATCGACGCGCTGCGGGTCGAGGACGGCCGCTACTGGTCATACACCTGCCCCGATCCCGACTGCTGCTCACCCGACGGCGTCCCGTACGACGCGGGGAGCAACCCGGCCGCCGCGGCGGCGGTGTTCGCCGGGTATGTTGCCCGGCCCAACCGCGCGGCACTCGAAGCCATGCTCGCCCCGGCCGGGGGACAGGACCGGGAACAGGTGCAGGCCGCCACCCGGGAAGCCTGCGCCGAGGCGCGCAGCCTGCTTGCCACTGGGGGCGATCACGACTGGTATCACGAGGGACTTGCTCAGGTCGCCGCCGCGCTGGACCGCACCCAGGCCGGACAGGACCTGTCCGCCGACGAGGTCGCCAGGCTCGCCGTCCGACTCAGTGCGATCTTCGTCCGAGACGCGGCCATGACCTTGATCGGCCGATACGACGACGACACCCACATCAGGCTGTGGACCCAACTCACCCGCAGGGTGGAACCGGACTTCGCCGCCCCTCCCGCCGCGCTGCTGGCGTTCCTCGCACTGCGCACCGGAGACGGACCGCTGGCGCGCGTCGCCGTGGAACGGGCGCTGTCGGCCGATCCCCGCTACAGCCTGGCAGGACTGATCCGCACCGCCCTGGACTGCGGGCTACCGCCGGAGACCGTCTGCGGCATGGACTTCGCGGGCATGGCCGACGAGATCGCCGACAAGGCCGCGCAGTGCCCGGACCTTGCGCGACCGGTGCTACCGGTGGGCTGGTGAACGGCATGGGCTACGCCTCCACCCGATCGGTCGCCCTGACCGGCCTCACTGCGCATGTGATCGACGTCGAGGCCGAGGCCGTACCCGGCGACGCGGAGTTGCATCTGGTCGGCCTGCCCGAATCGTCGGTCTGGCCTGCCCGCGCACGAATCCGGGCCGCGATCCTCAACAGCGGAACAGCCTGGCCGGACGCCAGGATCACGGTGAGCGTGACACCGATCATCCCACCGGTCTACGACGCGGCGGCCGATCTCGCGCTGGCCGTGGCGCTGCTGGCCGCCGCCGGTGTCATCCCACCCAAACGGATCGCCGGGCGGGTATTCCTCGGCGAACTGGCCCTGGACGGTGGGATACGCCCCATCAGAGGCGTCCTGCCGATGGTGGCTGCCGCTGTCCGGGCCGGAATCAGCAGAGTCGCCGTCCCCGCCGACTGCGCTCGGGAGGCGGCGCAGGTGCCCGGCACCGTGGTGATGCCCGTAACCCGGCTGGCCGACGTGGTCGACCAGCTCCGCCACGGGACCCTCCGCGATCAGCACGACAGGGAGCCGGAGCCTGCGCCGTCATCGCCCTTCGCCGTCGACCTGGCCGACGTGTCCGGCAACCAGGCGGCCCGCCACGCGCTCGAGGTCTGCGCAGCAGGCGGGCACCACCTGTTCCTGTCCGGCGACGGCCCAGCCACGATGCTCGCCGAACGCCTACCGGGCATCCTGCCGCCGCTGACCGACAAGGCCGCCCGCCAGGTCGCCGAGATCCACTCGCTGGCCGGACAATCCGACAGGGCACCGGGGATCACGCCTCCGCTGTCCGCGCCGCACCATACGGAGACTCCTACAGCGATCTTCGGCAGTGTGGCGGGCAACCGCCCGGGTGCGGTCTCGCTCGCCCACCGCGGCGTGCTGCATCTGGCCGACGCGCCGGAGTTCGCCCGCCCGGTCCTGGACGGCCTGTGCCGGCCAATGGACAGCGGACAGATCCACCTCGCAGGGCAGGGCCGCAGCGTCCGCTACCCGGCACGGTTCACCCTGGTTCTCGATGCTCGCCCCTGCCAGTGCCCTGCAGGGCGGGAAGAGTGTGGCTGCACACCGGAGGCAAGGCGCCGCTACCGGGCGCGCCTGGCCCTGCTCCTGTCACGCGTCGCCGTACGCGCGCCTGTCGAGTGGGGGGATGGCCAAGCGCGGGCGAGTGAATCGAGCGCGGCGGTGGCCGTGCGGGTGCTCGCAGCGAGAGTGCGGGCGGCTCACCGGCTGGCCGACACGCCGTGGCGGAGGAACGCAGAGGTACCAGCGTCAGACCTGCGAACGCGCTTTCCCGTCGTGCCGGAGGCCGCCGAGCTGCTCCGATCGGCGGTCAACACCGGGCTCGTGACGGCTGACGGGCTGCCCCGGCTGCTGCGCGTGGCCTGGACACTGGCGGACCTGCGCGGTGCCGACCGCCCGCAGCTCGACGACGCGGCGGGTGCCCTGGAGTTGTGGAAGGGGGCGAACGGCGATGGAACCCGGTGAGCGCGTCCTGGTCCGCCCCTTCTTCCACATCCCGGTGCGGCCGTGGTGGACGGAGTCCTACCAGTCTCCGTTTTACTACCCGGGCACGGTGACCAAGGTCAACAAGCAGCGCGAACGCGCGCATGTGGAACTGGACGAGTCGCTCTATCCCACACCGTGGCAGGACCGCATCCAGGTTTTCCACGTCAGCGATATCCACAGGTACGGCTGTCGCTGCCAGGAGTGCTCCAAGCCAGGCCGGGACATCTACCGATTCCGCGCTGAGCAAGAGCGTATGCGCAACGAAGAGCAGCCATAAAGCCAACTCCGGACCGGCGGGCGCTGTCCCGTTTCAAAGCGCCCGCCGAATCCGTTACATCCGTACCGTCGCTGCGGATCGGCGCGGGTGACGGTCTCGGTGGGCGGACGTTCGGGCTGTGCCGTCGTCCGTATTTAGATGTGAGCCTCGATCGAAGTTAATAAAGCTCGGTCGGCAATCTCAAATGCTCCCTGCGGTGCCAGATCGGCCCGCTTTTAACTCGTCAACGAATTACTTTGAAAGGAGTCCGGGATGAACGAATGGGAAGTCGAGGAATTGGCGATCGAGGTCGCCGAGCATCTGGAGGGCTACCGGCCCCTGGTGCGGCCCGGTCATCCGGCCTACCTCATGGGACCCGCCGGCGCGCGGCTCGTCGTGCATCCGATCTGGAATCAGCGGGGACGGATCAGGGTGCTCGGTGTCTACCCCGACGGCAGCAGGGGCATGTGTCCTGACCTGCGACGGCATGAGATCACGGTGACAGCGGCGCGAGGGGCGAAGTTCGTCGCGAAGAGGATCGAGCGCCGCCTACTGCCCGACTATCGACGGGACCTGATCACCTGCTTTGAGCGGTTGGCGAAGAGGGTGACCGAGAACGGCACACGGGCTGAGATCATCGAAACCCTGGTGGAACTGCTGCCGGAGGCCTCGCTCACCGAGAAAGAGCGAGAGACCGTCGTCCGGTGGCGGCTGGAGGCCGCGTCCGGCTCGTTCACCGTTTACGGCGACAGCACGAGCACGATCGAAATTTGCGTAGCCGACCGTGAACTGACCGAACGCGTGGCCTACGCCGTACAGCAACGCTCCACATGAGCTCGCCCGAACTCCGGCGCTCTCGCTGGAGAATGCGGCAGATCTGGTAATTCTCCTTACCATCATCAGCTACGACATCGACGGCACCGGCCACGGCCGGTGCCTTTCTCATTTCCACCGCACCGAGGGGAGACAGACATGTCCAGGGAGTCTCTGGAATGGCTGAACGCCAACACCTTGATCGGCTTCACCGAGAAGCGCGGTACGGCCTGGCACTACCGCGCGAGCATGCAAGGCGAGGAGCCGAACCACTATCCCGGCCCGATCCCTGTGGACGACGTCAAGCGGCGGCTGTTCGGCTGGGAGGCGCTGAGCAGCCCCGTCTACGTGGAAGACCCGCGCGGCGGACTGGCCCAGGTGCCCGGCAGGCAGGCCATCGTGCGCAGCGACAACGGCCATGTCATGGGCATCTTCTCCGACGGCTACGAGCCACATCCCTACGTCGAATGGCTGATCAACACCGTCTCCAGGCTCCTGGACGCCGATCTGTCGATCGGATCCGCCGGGCTGCTAAAGGGCGGAGCGGTCGCCTGGGTGTCGGTCGAGGTGCCCGAGAACGTCGTCACGCCCGAAGGCGTCGAGTTCCGGCCCCACCTGTTCGGTGCGACGTCCTTCGACGGTTCCCTGGCCACGACGTTCAAAAGGGCAGTGACTCACATCGTCTGTGACAATACGATGGCCGCTGGTCTCGCCGAGCGCGGGCAGCAGGTCAAGATCAAGCACTCCCGGTATTCGAAGCTGCGGCTCGCCGAAGCTCGGGACGCGCTGAACATCGTCTATGCGCTGGCCGACGAGTTCTCGATGGTCGTACGCGAGTTGTGCCGGGTCGAGGTCAGCGAGCGGCAGTGGCAGGCGTTCTTAGAGGCCCACACACCGATGCCACAGGGGCGAGGCCGCAGCCGAACGATGGCGGAGAACAAGCGAGACACCCTGGCCAAGCTTTGGAACCACGACCTACGCGTAGCGCCGTGGCGTGGTACGGCCTGGGGCGTGGTGCAGGCGGTCAACACCTTCACCCATCACGAGCAAAACGTACGCGGGGCTGAGCGAGCCGAACGCAACATGCTCCGCGCGGTCACCGGCGGCATCGAGGAACTCGATCAAAGCACCCTGTTCACCCTGTCCGAGGTGCTTGGCGAGGCGGTGATCTCTCGCTTCCGTCGGTAAGCCGGGACGGTGCATGCCCTTCGGGCGACGCGTCGGACTCGCCCTTGCGTGAGTCGCTTGAGAGCGGAGCATGGGGCTTCGCTCTCAGCGCGAGATTGGAGCGATATGGGCGGGCCAGTCGCGCGAGCGCGGTTCAGGAAGCGCAGCGTGCGTCGGCTGCTCTGGTTTCAGGCGTTGTCGCCACCCAGCGACGCGGCAGCGCGGGCTGCGGATTACAGGCTGACACAGATGTGTGGGCCATAAGGTGTTCTCGGCGATGGTCCGCGTCTACGTCACGGGAGGAGAAACGGGTGAACGCCGAGACGGCGAACCTGCTCTTCGACGTGGTTGAGCGGTTGGAAAAGAGCATCGTCGCTCGCGACTGCCCCGCGGTCGTCATGCTGGACGGGGAGCGCCGTTTCATCCTCAGTGACTACGACTACCTGCGTGATCGGGAAACTGCCGTAGCCTTCGAGCGCAGAGCCGCCGCGAAGGCAGGCGAGATCGGTGCAAAGCGCTGGGTCTTCGCGGTGCCGCAGGTCTGGATCTTCGAACCTCCGAGCACTGTGGCCACGCGCGCGGTCTCGAATCACCCTCTGCGCGAGGGCGAGCAGGAGGCGATCACGTGGATGAGCTTCGACCGTGACGACGGTGTGGACTATGGCCGGGTGGCCTACGTGCGCCGCCCCAGTGGCGAACCGGTCTTCGAGGAGCCGGAAATGTTCGAGGTGGGCGTACGGCCGAGGGAGATCATGCCGGGGTTCACGCTGCTGCGGGAACTCCTCAACGAGTAGTGGGGCCGATCCCCCGAGGGGGAACGGCCCCTGACCGGTTCCACTCTTTGCGAAAGAGAAATGTGATCGGTCGAGTCCAGCCTATGCCCCCTGTATCGGTGATGGAGAGCATTCGGCGGTCACGCCGCGAGGACGGCCACAAGGCAGCCGGCGAACATGAACGGTCCATACGGGATGAGCGTGGATGCGGAGCCCTTCCGGCTGATCAGCAGGGCCACCGCAAACAGCGCCGCCAGCATGAGCCCCGCACCGATGCCGGCCACCCAGCTATGTAGGTCGATAGTCCCGAGGATCCCGCCGACGAGGCCGGACGCCTTGACGTCCCCCGGTCCGAGTGCGGTGTTCATCCGGCGGAAGCACCAGTAGAGCGAGAAGGTGCCCACGGCGCCGAGGACCAGGCCCACGGCGAGCGCTCCGTCCCTGCTCACCAACCCGCCGACGGCCACGAGCGCCAGGAGGACGGCGTACGAGGGCAGCGTGAGCGCGTCCGGCAGCCGTCGCGCCCGCAGGTCGATCACGCTGAGCGCCACTCCAGCAGCGGCCATATAGAGGTATGCGGGGAGAAGCGGAGCAGGACCGATACGCCAGCCGAGCAGCCCGAATACCGCCGCAGTGATGATCTCGGTTGCGTACGGCACGCCTTTTCGCGGGGCGAAGTGATCGGCGAGGATCCGGACGATTCGCCCGATGAGGAGGCCGCCGGTGGTGGTCCCCAGGGCAACGCCGATCATAGACACGATGTCCCCCGCTCAGCAAGGCGCCTGTATAAGCCGCTTCGTCTACGCAGCGAGAGCAAAGAATAGCTGTGGGTGATTTATGATCTTCAAGTTGTTTCGCTAAGCTAGCCACTCCACCAGCCATTTTTGGTGCTCGTCCGGCTCCACCGCCGGCGCGGTCGGCTCTTCGGTCCAGGCGCCAGCCCTCCTGGCACTGCATCTATCCGCAACGTCCTCGCCCGCTGCGCACACCGGCTCTCCAACCGCGACCCACACGGGATCCTCACGATCTCACTCGTCCCGGTCGCGGTATCGGTCACACACCCTGCTCGGCCGACGCGGCAACGTCGGCTTCTCCCGAAACCATCATCCGGTTATCTGGGAAGGTACGCCCCTTCCCAGTGATCCACAGATTCCGATCATTGCTCGCGGGCATCCGCCAAGACAGGTGTGTTGAACAGCAGTGCGCACCCCCGCAGCGGCACCCGGCGCGCTCATGAGACGAGAAGAAGACAAACTCGCGCGCTGCATCCCCGGCGTTCGCGCGCACCGGTAATCAGGTCGTCACATCAGCAACCGCCCACGCTACCCGGCGTCATTGGGGCGCCCGGACCACGCTGGGCCATTAACGCGGCTCACCAGGCCGCAACGCGCGACCCCACTGCCCGCACCCACGGTCACACAAGCACTACAGGGATAAGGCCCTGCAAAACCAATCGCGACCCTCCCGATTATCCCGCCCGAGCCACGCCAGGACAAACCAATAAGAGCCGCACAAAGCTTCACTATCGGTCTATCCGGCACGGCCAGTTTCCGGATTATCAGGAAAAACGTCCGAAAACATCATTCCAGGTCACACCATAACTTGGGCCCCAGTCGAAGCCATCACTCACGCCAGCGCGAGCACCAGGCAGTCCACTGCAGCCGATGAAACTCTCCGACCCCCTGTCTGACCGCCACTGCCTACGGAGATATCAGGATTATTTCGGTCGAGCATCCAAATTTCGGCTGGCCCGATATTGCACCTTGATTTGGTGTGATTTTTTTCACATTGCCCAGATTTGTCCGACGATTTACAGTTCGAGTAAGATCATCCAACATCATTACGAAAGGAAATCTCATGAAGGTAATGAAAGTCGCGGCGGCGCTGGCTGTTTCGGTAGCCACTCTCGCAATTCCGGCAGTCGCATACGCGTCCTGCTCCGGCACGTGCGCATCTTACCCGTCATACTTCAGCTTCGACACGACACTGACCGGGCCGACCCGCTACTACAATGGATCAAACGTGAAGATCACCTTTAGCAGTTCCGCCGACGGTCCTCAAAACGGTGTAGCCAATCCGTACGTGGCGCTTTACAGAGACAACCTTATATCGGATGACTACATCGGCCGGCAGACTTTCGTCTACGGCGGATCGGTGAACAAGACCTGGACGGGAGTCGGCTCCGGAGACTATTACTTTTACTACCAAAAGACCTTTGATGGGCGCACGCTGTCGAGCAGTAATGTCGTAATGTCTGCCAGCTAGCAGCATTCACCGCAGTCGCGCCGCAAGTGGGCCGGACCCGTTACCTGACCTTACGGGTTCGGCCCCTGTTGGCCGGGTGCTTCTGGTCACAGGCAGCGCCGGCAGTCGGCGGCACCTGAACATGCCAACCATGCCAGCCATCACAAGGGTTGGTATCCAGGAGGAAAGATGCTTAGGGGAACCGTTCTTCTTTTCGCAATCCCAATACTTGTCGTTTTCCTTGTAGTCTGGAATGCAAAGATCCATCCATCAAAGCTGCGACTGCTCGGAGCCATCGCGCTGGTAGGATATTCACTCCTAGCACTGAATGTGACGCTGTTTCCGTTGCCATTTCAACCGGCGCTGCTACATGATCTCCGGCTGAGTGACTCGCCCCAAAATAACCTGATACCCATCCAGGGGCTCATTCAGCTAATAGGGCGCGAAAGTTCGGAAGTAGCAGCGAGGCAAATTGTTGGCAATGTCCTGCTTTTGCTACCGCTTGGCTATCTAGTGCCCACGGTGTGGAAAGTTAGAAGTATCCGCCGCCTGATGCTTATCGCACTTATCGTTTCCCTGGGTATAGAGCTAACACAATTTGCCGTATCTCGCGCGATCGGTTATACCTATAAGATCTTCGATATTGACGACATTCTCTTGAATACCTTGGGTGGAATAATAGGCTATGGTGCATATCTAGCGCTGATTCCGGTGGTGCGATCTTCCGGGATGGGAGATGTCGAAGATTCTGGTCTCTCGAAGGGTCATCGCGCCTCGACCTCGCCTTCATCGTCCGGCAGCACCCAGCCTAACGCCAAGATCATAAAATAGATAGAGCGCCGCTGTGGGTGTGGCCACTGCAGCACATCGTCTCTAGACTCGTTCGCATTAGGGGGTCACCATCTTTGCGTCCTGTTGCAAAACACGCCACACGCGCAATGCCCCGGCTGCATTGACGTTTTCTCATTGAATTCAGCTGATCCGGCGGTGTTCGAAGTGTACGAGCACCTGCGCCTTGGTAGCCGGGGCCGGCTATGACGGGCATGGTCGTGGCGTAGCGGTGGACGGCGGGCAGGACGTGGCGGCGGGCGGCTTCGATGTCGGCGGCTCCGCCGGGTTCGACGTGGCTGGTCCGGATGGGGAACCGTCGGGTTCGCACAGTGCTCGGACGTTTTCCCCGAAGTCGCTGGTTTTGCCGGAGAACCAGGCGTCGATGGTTTCGCCTTTCACGCTGGTGGTCTTGATGCGGCACCGATCGGTGTTGAAGATCTTGCCGTCGAGGATGAGGTGGGGGACGCCGGCGGCGACGGCGCGGTCCAGTGCTTGGTGGAGGTCGGGGGCCTGGGTGGATAGGACGTCGATGGCCTCGTGCAGGTAGCGGTAGGCGGTGGCCTGGGATAGCCCGAATGCGATGCCGTGCAGGCGGATGTTGGGCTTGGAGCGGAACCAGGCCAGGGCGAACAGGGCTTGATGGAAGCAGGTCAGGCGCCGGGAGTTCTTCGGTGTGCCGCGGCGGCGGCGCTCCCGGTAGAGCAGGCGGCCGACGTAGCCGAGCAGTTCACGGGGGACGTCGAGCGTGGCAGGATAGGCGATCACGTGGAGCCTTCTCGGTATGAGGATCTTGTGGTGAGACCCCTTCTACCGGAGGCTCCACGTCTGTTTTTGGCGTCCGAGATTTGTCCGCGTGTCTACCCGGGCCTGGTCGTCCATGCCGAGGAAAGCCCTACTGTTCGATTCGTTCAGGCTGATGAAGTGTAATTAGATGAGGCGCCTAATCAATCGAATAAGAATCAGACCGGCCTGCTATACGCGGGCCGGGCTTGTGGCATGAGAGCAGGTCCCGGCCCGCGCTGCGGCCCCAAGCATCCACACTCAAACCTATGGCAAAGAGGCGAGAGCAGAGAGCGCTTCGCCTCATCAGCGAAGAGCTCTCTGCTCTTTCATAAAGAGGATTGCGTTCGCGACATCCCCCCTAGTGGCGCCCTAGTTCTAGTAAATCGTCGCGGACGTCGCGGTAGCCAGTCCACTCAGAACGACTGTTGTGCCGGGCCCCCGCTTGCCTGTGCTGTGACTTACGCCGCCGTAGATCCACGTTCCTGACGCGGTGTAACTGCCCGTCCTGAACGAGGAGCGATACGGCCAACTCCCTGTGAGCGTTCCAGGAGTTCCGAAGAACCCCTGATCCGCATACGGTGTCTGCCCGGACTTCCAGCAAACATCGCTGGACTGGCAGATGTTGTCATTGCTGATGTCTGGGCTTACAGGTGCTTCCACCTTCTTGATACTGAGGACCTGACCTGTGGCGACGTCCATCGTGATGACCGTCTCCACCGTAGGCGAAGCGGATGGTGTCGCCGAAGCACCGGACGGCGCAGCGAGAACCGCACTCAGCCCCATCGCCACGGCGAGGGGCACGCGAAGCTGCTTGATTCCTGCGCGCGGAAAACGCATCGATCCTCCTGCTTGAGGGGTTCCTGACAGCAGAAGATCTATATGCCTTAACCGCTCATGTCAAGATATGTCGGTTTTCCACCATCCGAATACCGGGAAGCTATCGCCCCGATAAGATTCGGCGTAGTCGATCCGAGGTTGATGATTAGTAACGGATATAACACTTCCTGTAGCCGCGTCCACTGTGACATAGGTCTGACCGGGGTCCCTCGGCAGGGTGTGCATATCTGCCGAGGCTCTTGCCGACATGCCAACTATGGCGGATACGGCGACTGCCAGGAGGACCGTAGACCTTCTACTGGCAGCTTTGGAGTTCTTCACTGCTCTCCTCGCTTTTGGGTATCGGTGACGGCTTGACGGGTGGTGCGAGAAGCAGCGTAGCGAGAACTAGGCGTGAAGACTGCACCTGCCGCTCGGTCACGGGCCTAGAAGCCCTAGCACTACAGCCGGGTTTTGTGATTTACAGTTCTGGGTCATGTCGGACGAGCTGACCGCGACCTTCAGGAGTGAGTGGCCGGGCTGGATGTGTTGTTCGGGCGGGTGGAGCCGCGCAGGCAGGCGGGGGCGTATCTG
>NZ_JAATEK010000058.1:0-36637 GCF_012034195.1 Microbispora sp. CL1-1 | reverse complement strand
CCCGAAGCGCAGGTCAGCCATCCTACGAGGCGTGATCCATACGATTCCCAAGCTGACAGCGCGGGTTCGATTCCCGTCACCCGCTCCACGTACGAAGGCTTAGGTCAGGGAGTCAATCCCAACCCGGGCCCTGATCGTTTCTGGCACCTGTTCGATCTTCCGTGCAATTAGCCCACGGGGACCAGGGCCGCCTCCGAACCACCCTCGTCCTGGTCACCCGCCGCCTCGCCGATGTGCCGGTCGATGGCGTCCGTGATCGTCTTGTCGGCACCGCGTATGGCGTGCTGGTAGATCATCGCGGCTCGGACGTTGTCGTGCCCCATCCGGGCCATGAGGTCCTTGAGCCCCGCGCCCGACTCGGCGGCGAGCATGTTTCCGGTGTGACGCAGATCATGGAAGTGAAGACCGGGGAGACCCATCTCCTTGACCACGTCCACCCACCGCGTACGGGTGTTGAAGCCACTGCGCCGCAGCGGGCCGCCCTTGGCACCAGGGAAGAGCAGCGCGCCCGGATCGTCCTGGACGTAGGTCGCCAGGTGCTCACGCAGCGCGGGGACGATCGCTTGCGGGATGCCCATGGTCCGCCGTCCCGTCCCGTCTTGGACTTGGGTGGCCCGACGGCCAGTTCACCCGAGGAACTTTCTCTCCAGGTTCGGTCTCCACGCTACAGGGGGAGCTCAGACCCTTCTCGGGCGAAGAGCGAGCCGGAGTTCAACGCCTCCAGGTGCATCAACGCGAGGCCCCAGACGTCGCCGAGGGCCGCACGAGTGGGGCAGCATCCGGCCATCGTTTCCACAGCCCTTGGGCGCGCACATCGTCCCATGGGCGGCGGCCCGTCTACGCCCGGTGCGGTACCGGCGCGATCGGGAGCCCATCTCAGCGGGATGCGGGAACGAAGCGCGCTCACCTCTCCCCATCGCAAACTCGCGAAGGCGATGAAACCGGTACGGCTCAGAGCGAAGGAGGTGCTCGGTGCATGAGTGCGGCGGGAGGCCGGCCGCATGAAGATTGTCGTGCTGGGCGGTTCGTCGTTCCTCGGGCGTGCCTACGTCTCCGAAGCGCTGCGGCCATGAGGTGACGACCTTCAACCGGGGCTCAGCGGGCCCGACCAGCCAGGTGCAGAAGCCGTACGGGGCGACCGCACCTCCTCTGCCGACCTGGAACGGCCGGCCAGGGGCCGGAGCTGGTGGACACATCCGGGGAGCAGCCGAGCGACGTACTGCTCTCCGCCGGGCTCCTACGCGAGCGCGCCGGCCACTACACGTTCGTCTCCTCCGTCCACGCGTTCTCGGACTGGGGTGAACGCCCCGACGGGGACGCCCTCACGTGCCCCTGTCCTGCCGACACCCCGCCCGGCCAGCCCGCAGGCAACCACTTGAAGGCCGGGTGCGAATGCGCGGTGCTGGAGCGGTTCGGCGCGGACCGCTCGCTGATCCTCAACTGCGGCCTGCTTGTCGGCCCCTACAAGAACGTGGGCCACCTGCTGTGGCGGCTGGACCGGATGGCGCGGGGCGGCAAAGTGCCGGCCCCCGGCGACCCGGACCGCGCCTTCCAGATGGTCGACGCGGGCGACTTCGCCGCCGGCCCCCCGCGCATGCAGGTGATCAGGAAGGCCCTGCGGAAGATCGTGCGCGCTCTCGGAGCCGTCCCCTGTTTCGCATACGACAGAAGACGTAGTCGCGGGACCGCCGGCGAGACGACGCGGAACAACCCGAAAGCCGAAAGCCTGGCCGCATGCGTAGAAAGCCGCTGTTGCTTGTCCTCGCCGCCGTCCTGATGGTTCCGCTGGGCGGCGTGGCCCACGCACGGGTGGCAGGTGATCAGGATCCGGCCCTCGTGCGAACCGCCCAGGGCGCCGTGCACGGTCTCCGCGGCTCCGACCACCGGACGTTCTCTGGGATCCCGTACGCGGCCCCGCCGACCGGCGATCGGCGGTGGCGGGCACCGGGCCCCGCGCCGACGTGGGCAGGCGTGCGTGACGCCACCAAACCTGGCAGTCCCTGCCCCCAGCTCGACGGAGGCGGCCCCGATCGGCCACCGCAGCCGCTCGGCGATGAGGACTGCCTGTTCCTCAACGTCACCACGCCTGCCTCCCGGCCGGACGAGCGGCTTCCCGTCATGGTCTGGGTCCACGGCGGCGGGTTCGTGTCGGGCGCGGGCAACGAGTACGACCTGAGCCGGATGGCCACCCAGGGGAAGGTCGTCACGGTGACGCTCAACTACCGGCTGGGAGCCCTGGGCTACCTGGACCATCCGGCCATGAGCGACCCGTACGAGGGCAACTACGCGCTCGCCGACCAGCAGGCGGCACTGCGCTGGGTGCGGCGCAACATCGCGGCCTTCGGCGGCGATCCCGCCAACGTGACGATCTTCGGCCAGTCGGCGGGCGGTTTCAGCGTGTGCGCCCATCTGGCAGCGCCTGGATCGCGCGGCCTGTTCCACAAGGCGATCGTGGAGAGCGGCCCCTGCGGCAACGCCTTCGTCACCCGGGCGGCGGCGCGGGCGCGGGCCACGAAGATCGCCGCCGACCTCGGGTGCGCCACCCGGACTGCGACGTGCCTGCGGGCCAAGCCCGTGGCCGACCTGCTCCCCATCGGCTCCGATCAGGTCTTCACCGCGACCGGCCGCATCGGTGACATGCCCTGGATCTTCACGGCGGGCACGCCCGCGCTGCCGACGCAGCCGCTGGAGGCGTTGCGCCGCGGCCTGGCCGCGCCGGTCCCCCTCCTCCAGGGGGCTACCCATGACGAGATGCGGCCTTTCGTGGCGGTGCAGTTCGACGCGCAGGGCCGACCCGTGACGGCACAGCAGTATCCGGAGATACTCGCCGACCTCTTCGGGGACGACTCCGACGCCGTGCTCGATCGTTATCCGGTCGCCGGCTTCCCCACACCGAGCCTCGCACTGGCCACCGTGCTGACCGACTGGGGCGCGAAACTGGGCGCCTGCTCGCAGCTTCCGGCGGACGACGCGGCGGCCTGGCGTGCGCCCGTCTATGCCTTCGAGTTCGCCGAGAACTCGGGGCAGGAGATCGTCGGCCTCCCGCTCGGAGCCGGGCACGCGGCCGAGCTGCCGTACCTCATGGAGGGCCCTAACCCGCCTCTGGCGCTCTCTCCCGCACAGGAGAGGCTGTCACGCGACATGATCGCTTACTGGACGCGTTTCGCCGCGACCGGCGATCCCAACCTGCCGGGGCTACCCCACTGGGCGGCCTACCACTCCGGCGGTACGGTCCTCTCGCTCGCGTCCGGTCCGCAAGATGTGCATCCGGTGAACTTCATGAGCAGTCACCAGTGCGCCTTCTGGCGCCACCCACAGCACGCGTCGTAACCGACCAGGAAGGGACCTCCAGTGAACAGCACCGCCGACCCCCGGTTCCCAGAGCAGGCGGGAGAACAGCCGGCAGGCAGGCGTGAGCCTAACGGCCGGCCCAGGACCCGGTTGTCACCACCTTGGCGCAAGGCCCTGCGGATCGTGCATGTGGTCGCCTCGCTGGGACTGCTGGGCGCCGACGCCGCCGTACTCGCTCTGGCCGTCGCGGGGTGGCAGGGGTCGAACCCGCTGACCGTCTATCCGGCCGGATACATGCTCGGCGAGTTCCTCGTCCTGCCCCTGGCGCTGCTCGCCCTCTCCACCGGCGTCGCCTTGGGGTTGCTCACCCCGTGGGGGCTGCTGCGCTACTGGTGGGTGCTCATCTCGCTGGTGTTCACCGCGGGCGGCACGCTGTTGGCCATGTTCGTTCTCGTGCCCACGCTCTCCGCGGCCGCCGGTGTGGCACTGGCCGGAGGAGTTCCCTCAGACACGTACGGGCTGGTCGTGGACTCCGGGGGAGCTTCCGGGGTGCTGCTCGTGACCATCCTGCTCAGCTACTACAAGCCCCTCGGCCGGACGATGCCATCGTCCTGGCGCCGCGTTGGGCCGGAGCGGTGAGAACCTACCGTGGTTGCTTGTTGACAAGTCGACCGACAGACCTCAGGCACAGGGACCGCTGGCGAGGGGCGGATCATTGTCGTCGTCCTTCGCGCCGAGGCCTTGCATGACGATCTCGCCCATCGTCAGCGATCGCACGATCCCTGCCCTTGGCAGCACGTCGTAGCGCGCTCACCTCACCCCACCGCAGGCTCGCGAAGGTGGCGAGCAGCACCAGGGCGCGGAAGCGTCGGTCAGTCGGTGCAGCCGGGCCGCCTATCCGCGCCCATCTTCCATAGCGCCCCTTCCGCCTCGCCTCGTGTGGCGAAGATCTCAGGGTGCGCCGGCATCTCGCCGTGCCGCCGCAACCTCAGCCGGTACGCCCCGCTCTTGCGCTTGCCAGCGTTGCCGACAGGACGACGGCGACCCGGTCCGCCAGGTCGAAGACCTGAGCCACGGTGAGCACCGGCCGTTCTGCGGGATCCTCGTCACCGGCTCCGGGAATTCGGCATGGTTACTCGCGATGGTGTGCTCGTCCTCGGCCGCCGTCGCCAAGATCGCCCCGGCGAGCAGCTCTTTGTCGTTGGAGCGTGCCGACTAGCCAGACGGCGGGGAGCCGGTGGTAAGTCCCATACCGCATACTCTGCGAGCGCGGCTCAGAAGTCGTCAGAGGTGAAGTCTCTGCCGGAAGGTGTGGAACTCGGCCATCGACGTCATGCGTCCTCTGGCCGGGGATATCGGGCGTCGAGAACGGTCGTGACTCGTCCGGTGCCGATGTCGTAAACGTGGCCGGAGACGCTCACTTTGGGTGAGAGCACAGGCGACGCGAGAAGTCGCGCGACGTCGGTCCTCACGGTGGCCTGTGGATCGGCGACCTCGGTGGCTCCCAAAGCCGCCTCGGATACGCCAGTCGCCAGAGCGGCGTCACGCAGGAAGGCCGGGTCGGCCAGAAAGCCCGTTCCACATTGGGTGTGGTGGACAACAGCCACCTCGAAAAGCCTGTCAGAGACGCCGAACACCCTCTCGGCCAGGAAGGCGAGATAGGCGATGTCGTCGATCACGGCCCGGGTGACGCGTCCGCCTGCGTTGCGGATTACGGGAGCGTCTCCGAGCCGAAGCCCAAGGACGATCGCGGGGTCGACTCGATGGTCGAGGCAGGTGACGACAAGCATCTGGGCGGCCGGTGGGCCGAGCGGCACCGGGGCGTGGTCGCGAGCGAATTGCTCGTTGCGTTCAAGCAGCAAGCTCATCCTGGTCATGGGGTTGTCCGTTCGGGTCGGGTGGTCGTCTCATCGTCATGGCCCTGCCGCGACCACGTGCTGGAAGACCGGGAGTGCGTCGGGTATCGCGGCGGCCTCCGCGTCCGTCAGCCCTCCGTCAAGATTTAGTGGACGCCGTCCACTTTAGCTTGATTAGTGGACGGCGTCCACATTGATATCGTGGCCGGGTGAGCACGGGCGGACCAGCAGCGGAAAACCCCCCGGCAAGGCGACGGCGTCCCCGGGGCGCCGTCCGCGACGGCCTGATCGCCGCAGGGCTCGAACTCGCCCGCACCGGCGGCCCCGATGCCGTGGTGCTTCGCGAAGCGACCCGGATCGTCGGCGTCGTGCCCAACGCCGCTTACCGCCACTTCGCAGACCGCGATGAGCTCCTCGCCGCGGTCTGCGGCGCGGCCATGGGCGAGTTGGGCGACCGCATGGCCGCCGACGTCGCCCGCGTGCCCGGCGAGCACGGCGACCCCATCGCGGCCCGCCGCCGTCTCGGCGCGATCGGAGCGGCCTACCTTCGCTTCGCTCACGATGAACCGGGCCTGTTCGCAACCGCGTTCGCCCTGCCGCAGCAACACGCCTACAGGGCCGCGGACAACGACGAACCGGACCGCAGCCCTCTCGGCCAACTGCGTACCGTGCTGGACGAACTGGTCGACGCCGGCGTACTCACCCCGGGGCGCCGCGACGGCATCGAATACCCCATCTGGTCGGCAGTCCACGGGATGGCCGTCCTCACCGGAAAGGGCCCGCTACGCGACCTCCCCGGCTCCGACCTCCGCAGGTTGGAAGAGCTCACCCTCGCCTTCATCAGCGACAGCCTCACGTAGCGCTTCCTCATCGCACGAGGGAGCCCGAGTCCGCTCCTCGCGGCACGTTGCCCCGCCGCGACCACGTCGACAAGGGGGTCTGGAAGCCCGCGTCGACCTGTACGGCACCTGGCCCCCGAGACCACGGGCCGGGCGCGCGAACCGCTCGACAAGGCGTTCAAGCCCGCGCTGGATGTGCCGGAACGCGGACCCCGAGCAGTGGCGTACGCGCCGGTCACCTCACCAGAGCTTTCCGCAGTTCAGAGGGCAGGTATCAGCCGAAGAGGGAGGCGGCGATGTCGGCATAGAAGAGGGCGGGGTCGCGCGAGAGGGAGGCCTTGACGTTGGCGGTGGGAGTGTCGGCGATCACTTCGAGTTTGCCCGCTTCCAGACCGTCCAGGGCCATGGCGACCACCTCGTGGGGTGGGAGCTTGGGTATGTCGTAGGCGGCCATCATGTCGGTGTCGGCTATGGCCAGGGCCAAGGCGGTGACCTGGGTTCTCTGGTCGGCCAGTTCGAGTCTGACGCCGTTGGTGAGGGACCATTCCGCCGCTTTCGAGGCGGCGTAGCCGTTGCTGGCGGGGGCGAAGGCGTACCAGCTCAGCGCCGAGATGACGTTGAGGATCGCGCCGCCGGCGAGTCTGGGGGCGAAGGCCCGGGTGACGTTGAGTGTGCCCCAGAAGTTCGTTTCGAATTCGCGGCGGACGTTTTCCGTGGAGGGCCCGAGCAAGGGGGCCTCTGTGGAGATGCCCGCGTTGTTGATGAGGATGTCGAGCTCGCCTACCTCGGTGGCCGCGGCCTCGATGGACGCCGGATCGGTGATGTCCAGCCGGAGGGGCACGACGCCGGGGATGTTGATGTGGTCGGGGCGGCGGGCGGTGGCGTAGACCGTGGTGGCACCGCGGGCGACAAGAGCCTCGGCGAACGCTTTGCCGAGCCCGCGATTGGCGCCGGTCACGAGGGCTTTTGAGCCGTTGATCTGCATGACCTTACGCTAAAACCTGACGTTGACGTCAGAGGCAAGTATTGTGAGGCGGATCACCGCGCGGATCGGGGACCTGGCGAGCATGACGCGTGAGTGTGCGGGCGCTCCGGTACTACGAGGAGCAGGGGTTGCTCGCCTCAACGCGTAGTGAAAGCGGGCAGCGGCTCTATGACAACGCGGCGGTCGACCGTGTGCGGCTGATTCAGCAGTTGTACGGCGCGGGACCGTCCAGCAAGACGATCGCGAGCTCTTGCCGTGCGTCGACGCCAAGGTGAGCACGCCGGAATCCCGGGAAGGATGCTGCGGTTCACCGGAGCCCAGCCCGCAGGCAGTTCGCCGGGCCCATTAGCGGGCCATCAAGGAGAGTAAGGAAGGGGCGACCACGGTCACTCGTGACCGGCCCCAAGCCCAGGTCAGCGCCCGTACGGGCGGCGTCCGTGCCAGATGCGTGCCAGAACGGACAGCGATCAGCGGTGAATCGCGGAGACTCACGGTCCCTCGCCATCCCAGACCTGCACCCCTGTTTCCCTGGCCGGAAAGAGTAGATCACCAGTCATTCCATCGCGACGACGAAGGCGATCACTGCCGGCTCGGAGATGCGGACATGCTGACCGACCTTCACGAACTCGATGCGCCGTTCGGCCACCAGGCGGGGTGATCGAACGGTAGAAGCGAGGGCACGCCCGTCCTATGGTGCGATCATGAATCGGCCGTGGTGGGGATGCTGGACCGGATGCCTAGCGGCGATCTTGGTGCCGATCGCCGGATTGCTCATCCTGGCGATGATTCCGGTGTGGCGCGACAACGCGCGTCTGGCCGCCCTGGACGAGCGGGTCCGCGAATACCCCCTCCCACCGATGACCCGCGCGTATTCCAGTGACACCGACGTGGCCTTCGGGAGAAACCTGACCGGAGGCAGCGGCGACTACTGCGATTACGGATAAGGCTCACGCGCGAGACCGCGCTGACAGAGGAAGAGATCCGCACGGCACCGGACATGTCAGCGCGCCGGCCGCTGCACGGGGTGCGGGCCGAGGGCCGGCTGATCGGAGGGTGCATCGAGACCTTGTGCAACCTCACCGGTACGCCGTACGGCGACATCGCGTCGTTCGCAACGACCACGGCCCCCGAAGGGCTGCTCGTCTACGTCGAGGCGTCCGCCGATGACGCGGCGACCATCTGCAGGAACCTGCACGGGATGCGGATGGCTGCATTCTTCACCAACGCGAACGCCGTGCTCGTCGGCCGCACCCGGGCTCCGGGCATCGACTCGCTTACCCAGCATGAGGCGGTGCTCGATGCGCTCGGCGGCCTCGCCGTACCGATCATCGCTGATGTCGAGTGTGGCCATGTCCCGCCGTACATGCCTCTGGTGAACGGGGCTCGCGGCCAGGTGGTGTACACCGAACACCGTAATGAACTCACGCAGACGCTCACGTAGATCCTGCGCGCGGTCCCCCGCGTCTCCACGGCGGCCAGATCGGGGCGCTAATGGTCAACAGTTCAGCGAGCAGGCCGAAATCGGACCTCGGTTTCGTCTCTGTTCCGGTGGAACGCGAGATCTCCGAAACCGTTGGCACGCTCGCACGTCTCAGGGTCTGTACGTCACCGCCCATCCGACCGCGGGTACGTCAGGGGCACGATCGCGCCACCCGCGCCCGTTCGGCGGCTGAACCCCGCGTCGAAGGCTCACGTCTCAAGACCGAACAGCGCGGAGACTCGCCGTTCGAGATCTTCCTCGGTGTCCTCGGGAGCCACCCTGAGCCCGTTGAGGCCCAGGTCACTGGTCTGTTTGCCGAGCCGGTCGGTGAACAGTGCGTCGCGCTGGAGCAGGTTCTGCAGCGCCCGCTGCGGGTCACCGGTCTTGGCGAGGAATCCCCATGCCGGTCCGCCACGGCTGTCGAACACCGCCTGGCGGAAATCGGGAGCCGGCAGCAGCCATACGGCATGGTCCGCTTCGGCGAGCAGGGGGTGGACGAGGCCGGGCAGCAGCCGGAACCCTTCGGCGAGCACCGGCCGGTCGGTGGGGAGGGCGAGAAGGTCTTCGATGATCAGCTCGAATCCTTCGCCGTGGAACCAGTGGAAGGTGTCGAGCATCTCGCGCGGGCTTCTGGCCACCCAGCGTTCGTCCATGTCCATGGCCGCGAACCTGCCCAGGTAGGGGGCCTGTTCCACGGGCATGCGGCGGGCGTGGCCGGGCATGGCCGCGTCGGTGTCGTACAGGCGCATTCCGTACCGCTCGGCGATGCGCCGGGCGATGGTGGATTTTCCGGCTCCGCTCCCGCCGCCGATCCAGTAGACGTGGCGCAGCCGTTCCCTCCAAACCCGGGGAGAAGCACCTTCGTGCGGTTCAGAGTGCATTCGTCAGCTCCTGTCGAGTGCCTGCTCAATAGCCCGATACGGCGGCCGGCGCTCAACCACCCTTGACGAGCTCAGGGCACTTTTCGGCGACGATGCGGGCCAACTCGGTGCGGGATGCGATGTCGAGTTTGCCGAACATCCGGCGGAGGTGGGTGGACACCGTGTGCGGGGAGAGGAACATCCGCTGGGCGATCTGGCGATTGGTCATGCCTCTGGCGATCAGGCCGGCGACGGCGCGTTCCGTGTCGGTGAGGCTCTCCCATCCCGATGTCGGCCGCTGGGGCTGGTTCCAGTGGCGGCGCCGCACACCGAGCGCCCGCAGCCGAGCCCGTACGCGGGCCGCGTCCGAGAGCGCACCGATCTGTTCGTAGCCGTCGAGCGCCCGGTCCAGGACGTCGACGGCCTTGGCAGTGGACATGGTGGCCAGCAGGACGCCGAGGTCTTCGGCGGCCGAGGCGCGTATCCACGGTTCGGGCTGATCGATGGCGGAGGCCAGCGCGTCGCGGCCACGCCAACCCGGCCACGACGATCGCGAAAACCGGACCAATCCCCAGTTTGATGATCGGCATCGACCAAATGCCCCATAAATCCATAAACCACCCGGTCAGTCAGCCATGTCAAGCGCGGGCGGGAGGAGCGCGCGGCGTCTTCGTCCTCGTGACGCGCCCTTTGCCGGCAAGTCGTCACCGGAACGCGAATGTAAGGCCTCTATCCGAACTCAAACTGCGGGTCACGGTCGCCTAAGCGCGGGTCACGGGGACGATGTCCTTGCCCAGCGGCATCAGCGAGATCGGGATCATTTTGAGGTTCGCGATCCCCAGCGGGATGCCGATGATCGAGACGAACAGCGGGATCGCGGTGACGATGTGCCCGATCGCCAGCCAGATCCCGGCGACGATCAGCCAGATGACGTTGCCGATCGTCGACCACGCGCCGGCCGACGGCTTGTCGGCGATGGTCCGGCCGAACGGCCACAGCGCGTAACCGGCGATCCGGAACGACGCGATGCCGAACGGGATGGTGATGATGAGGACGCAGCAGAGGATCCCCGCCGCGACGTAACCTAACGCGAGCCACAGACCGGCGAAGATCAGCCAGATGACGTTGAGAATGGTCTTCATAGTGCCCACTGTCCCATCTGACCGGCTCGGCCGGTGACCGCCTGACGGTCGAGGACCACGCGACGCGCCCTACGCCCTGAGCCTCTGGCGCGCATATCGCCGATCAGGGTCTCCGGACTCCAGGCCCTCGTCGCCACCTGGAGCACACGCCGGCTGACGTGCCGGTGTCGAGGTCTGGCCGCCATGAAGCGTGCCGATCCTCGACATCGGCCGTCTCTACTTGTCACCCGTGGTGGCCGGTCAGTGGGAGTGACGGGGCGGGGCGCTGCCGCTGCCGCCGACGAGGAAGTCGAGGTCCGCACCCTGGTCGGCCTGCATCACGTGCTCGCTGTAGAGCCGCACCCAGCCACGGGTGGCGGGCGGTTGCGGGGGCCGCCAGGCGGCGCGGCGGCGTTCGAGCTCCGCCTCGTCGACCAGCAGGTCCAGGCTCCGCGCCGGAACGTCGACACGAACCAGGTCGCCGGTGCGGACGAGTGCGAGGGGACCGCCCACGGACGCCTCCGGGGCCACGTGCAGGACGCAGGTGCCGTACCCCGTGCCGCTCATGCGGGCGTCGGAGATCCGGACCATGTCGGTGACCCCCTCCTGGAGCAGCCGCCGCGGCATGGGCATGTTGCCCACCTCGGGGAAGCCGGGGTAGCCGCGTGGTCCGGCGTTCTGCACCACGATGACCGTGTCGGCGGTGACGTCCAGGTCCGGGTCGTCGGCCGCGGCGACGTAGTCCTCGATACGGTCGAACACGAGCGCCGGTCCGGTGTGCTGGAGCAGATGGGCCGAGGCGGCGGAGACCTTCAGCACGGCCCCGGACGGCGCGAGCGACCCGCGCAGCACGACGGTGCCCGAGCCGGCGGCCTGGAACGGCTTCTCCATGGTGCCGATGACTTCGCGGTTCCAGCACTGCGCGCCGCTGATGTTGTCGGCCACGCTCTTTCCGCTGACGGTGACGTGGTCCAGGTGCAGCAGGGAGGCGATCTCCTTCATCAGCGCCGGGAGTCCGCCCGCGTACGCGAAGTCCTCCATCAGGTAGGTGCCGGAGGGCATGAGGTTGACCAGCATGGGCACCTCGGCGATGAGCGTGTCGAAGTCCTCCAGCGCCAGGGGGACGCCGAGGCGCCCGGCGATCGCGAGCAGGTGCACCACGGCGTTGGTGGAGCCGCCGATGGCGGCGTTGACCCGGATGGCGTTCTCGAAGGCCTCGCGGGTGAGCACGGTGGACAGCCGCTGGTCCTCCTGCACCATGGCCACGATCCGGCGCCCGGCGGCCTGCGCGAGCGCGTACCGCCGGGAGTCGACCGCCGGAAGGGCCGCGGACCCCGGCAACTGGACGCCCAGCGCCTCGGCGACACAGGCCATCGTGGAGGCGGTCCCCATGGTCATGCAGTGCCCGCGGCTGCGGGACATGCAGATCTCCGCCTCGGCGCAGTCGGCCGCGGTCATCCGGCCGGCCCGCATCTCCTCGGTGAAACGCCACACGTCGGTGCCCGACCCGATGTCCCGGCCGCGGAACTTGCCGTTGAGCATGGGGCCACCGGTGACCATCAGAGTGGGCAGGTCGACGCTGGCCGCGCCCATGAGCAGCCCGGGTGTGGTCTTGTCACAGCCGGACAGCAGCACCACGCCGTCGAGCGGGTTGGCCCGGATGAGCTCCTCCGCCTCCATGGCCAGCAGGTTGCGGTAGAGCATGGTCGTCGGCCGCATCACCGGCTCTCCCAGGCTCATCGCCGGGAACTCGAGCGGCAGGGCTCCGCTCTCCCACACCCCGCGCTTCACCGCCTCGGCAAGGTCGCGCAAATGGGCGTTGCACGGCGTCAGCTCCGACCATGTGGTGGCGATGCCGATCACGGGCCGGCCGTCGAAGACGTCGTCGGCGAACCCCTGGTTGCGCATCCACGATCGATGGATGAACCCGTTGCGCCCTTCCGCGCCGAACCACTCCTGGCTGCGCAGCGGACGGTTGGTCATCGACATCGGGACACCTTTCTCTACATGCTGATCAACTGGTGGACGACCGGCTATCTCAGGCCCCCGACGGACAGTCCGCCGCGCCAGTGCCGCTGGAGGGTGAAGAAGGCGATGACGAGCGGGATCACCGACACGAGCGCGCCCAGGATGATGAGGCTCCAAAGGGAGGTACTGCCCGAATTGTTCGCCGAGGCGATGCCCTGCCAGAGGCCGAGCCCGACGGTGACGGGGAAAAGGCGGTTGTCGGAGAGCATGGCGAGCGGCAGGAAGTAGTTGTTCCAGGACGCCACGGCCGACAGGAGCAGCACCGTGACCACCGCCGGCCGCATCAGCGGGAAGGCGACCTGAAGGAACGTCCGCAGCTCACCCGCGCCGTCGACCTTCGCCGCGTCGAGGATCTCGTCGGGAACGGCGTCGCGCGCGTACACGTGCATCAGATAGACGCCGAACGGGTTGAGCAGCGACGGGAGGATCACCGCCCAGATCGTGTTCGTCAGGCCGAGCCCGGAGAACATCATGAAGGTGGGGATCACCAGGGCGGTCGCGGGCACCATCAACGCGCCGAGCAGGACCGAGAAGCTGAAACGCCGGCCGGCGAACCGATACTTGGCGAATCCGTATCCGGCCATGACGGACAGGATCGTGGCGCCGATCCCGCCCGCGAACGCGTACAGCGTGGAGTTGAGGATCCACCTGCCGTAGATGCCGCCGTCGTAGGTGAACAGCCGCTGGAGGTTGCCGAAGTAGTCGACCTGGTCGGCGAACCACAGGGTGTTGCTCCCGCCGAACAGGCCGGGGGCGTCCTTGGAACTGTTGACGATGACCCACCAGAACGGCACCAGGAAATACACGACCAGGAAGCCGAGGAAGATCTGCAGGGGAAGGTGGCGCTGGGAACGGCGGCGTGCGCCGGCGCTGCCGGTCATCAGAAGAAGCTCCTACGCTTGCGGGTGAAGAACAGGAACGCGTAGACGCAGACGAACACGACCCCGCCGAGCGCGAACGAGATCGCCGATCCGTAGTTGAAGTTCGCGAGCCCGAACGCCTGCTGGTACGCGTACATGTTGGGGGTGAATCCCGGTGCGATCGTGCCGGCGGCCAGATATCGCAGGATCTGTGGTTCGTTGAAGAACTGCAGGGTGCCGATGAGCGAGAAGACCAGGATCAGGAGCAGCGCGGGGGCGATCAGCGGGATCTTGATCCGGAGCGCGATCTGCCATGAACTGGCGCCGTCCATGCGGGCGGCCTCGTAGAGCGACGGATCGATGCCCTGGAGCGCCGCGTACAGGATGATCATGTAGTAACCGGCCCACTGCCAGGTGACGACGTTGATCAGGCCGTAGAAGATCAGGTTCTTGCTGAAGAAGTCGGGAGCGGGGGCGCCGAACAGCCCGAAGATGTCGGTGAGCGGCCCGAAGCTCTTGCTGTACAGGAACCCCCACATGACCGCCCCGATCACCGTGGGAATGGCGTACGGGAGGAAGATCATGAGGCGGGAGAACCGGGTGAACAGCGAGGTCACGGCATCCACGATGAGTGCCATCGCGAGCGCGACGAGGATCTGCAGCGGGATGGCGACCAGGGAGAAGCGGACGACGAACCACACCCCGGAGAGGAAGGTCGGGTCGGTGAACGCCTTCACGTAGTTGCCGAGGAAGACGAAGCTGGTGCCCCCGATCAGCTTCTTCTGCCAGAGGCTGAGATACAGGGCGTACCCGAGCGGCGCGATGAGCAAGGCCAGGAAGACGATCCCGAATGGCCCGACGAAGAGCCACCCCATGAGGTGCTCGCGGAGGCGCACCTTTCCGCGGACCTTGCGCGTTTTTTCTTGAGTGCTCGATGCACTCTCCTCGATCAGGAGGGTCATCTTGGGCTCCGAGGGGTTCGATGCTGGGGAGTGGCGGGTGGGCCGGCCGGTCGAGGACGGCGCGGCCCACCCGGGTCGGCTACTTGACGGTGAAACCCTGCTCCTTGGCGTAGTTCACCACGTCTTCCTGGATCCGGTCGGCCGCCTGCGCACCGGTGATGGAGCCGTCGATGACCGCGCTGATCTGCTTCGTCATGGCGTCGAAGTAGTACTGGCCGAACGGCGCGTAGGTCATGCCCGTGTAGGCGTTCGCCGCGGGGACATAGACCTCCTTGTTCGCCTGCTGGCCGTCGAAGAACTTCACCTTCAGGTTCACGAAGTCGGGGCTGTTGAGCGCCTTCAGGTTCAGCGGGAAGATGATCTGGTTGGTCCAGCCGTCGGTGAGCGACTCGTCGTCCGCGTAGAGGCCGTACGCCACCTTCGCCGCGAGCTCGGGGTTCTTCGCCTGGCTCGTCACGGAGAAGGCCGACCCGCCCCAGTTGACCTGCACCGGGTTGGCGGGATCCCACTGCGGGAGCGGCGCCACCGCCCACTTGCCGGTGTCCTTGCCCTTGCCGACGCCCGCGCCGGTGAGGTATCCGGGCGCCCAGGCCGCCGAGATGTACGTCGCGTACTTGCCGTTGACCACACCGGCGATGTACTCCGGCGTGAACTGGTCCTGCGTCCCGACCAGGCCCTTCTTGGCGAGGTTGCCCCAGTAGTCCAGCACGTCCTTGGACGCCTGGTCGTTCAGCGCGATGCCGATCGTCTCCGGCTGGGCCGGGTCATAGGTGTACGGACTGGCGCCCTTCTGGATCTGCAGCGCCATCATGACGGCCGGGACGTTCGCGCCCAGGTCGCCGAACAGCGGGCCGCCGGCGTCCTTCACCTTCTGTGCCGCCTGCTCGTACTCGGCCCACGTCTTCGGCGGCGTGATCTTGTACTTGTCGAAGATGTCCTTCCGGTAGATCATCGCCATCGGGCCGCCGTCCACCGGCACGCCGTAGACCGCGCCGCCGATCGAGACGTCCTTCCACGCGCCTTCGCTGTAGTTCGCCTTCACCGCGTCGAAGCCGTAGTTCTTGATGTCGACGAGCGCCTTCTGGATCTGGAAGGTCGGGATCCGGTCGGCCTCGATCATGATGACGTCGGGCGCGCCGGTGCCCGCCGAGATCGCGGTCTGGAACTTGTCGTACTCGTCGCCGCCCTGACCGACGTTGGTCCAGCAGACCTGCACCTCGTTGTTCTGCTTGTTGAAGTTGTCGACGACGAGCTGCATGTTGGGGTACCAGCCCCAGAAGGTGACGACCGGCAGGTCCTTCTTGGTGATGGTGTTCGTGCAGTTGCTCGCGTTGTTTCCGGCCGCGTTGTTTCCGGCCGTGTCGCCGCCGGCGTTGGTCGCGCTGGCGCTGCTCTGGCTCCCCGCGTCGGGGGAGCAGGCGGCGAGCACGCACGCGGCGGCGAGCGTGGCTGCGGTGGCAAACAGTTTTTTCGTCTTCGTTGACATAACGTCCCCTCCGGGATCACTGCGCACAAGGGTCATGCGCCGCCGCTGCGGCCGAACCAGCGGCCCGGGGGCGAGGCGCGGACGGCGCGATCCGCGCCCCGCCCTTCCGGGCCGATTTCTCATGTGAGCGCTAACACGCTCACTTGCGTGACGATGTCCATCACCGGTGATCCGGTGCTTTTGACGTTATTTTCTGATCAGCGCTTGAACAAGCGCGGTGCGAGGTCGATCAGGTTTTTCTGCCATACGTCCCACCCATGCGGTCCGGGGGTGATTCCGTCGAACTCGTAGTGGACACCGAGGTCGTTCATCGTGGTCAGCCCCGCCATGAACGACGGGTACACGAAGTCGGTCACGTCGCCGACGTACACGCGGAACAGCTTGGTCCCGCTGTTGATCGCCGCCACGTCGACGCCTGCGCCGCTGCCGAACCCGGCCGAGAACGCCGCGATGTAGGCGAACCGGCCCGGGTAGGCCTTGAGCACCCCGATCGTCTGTCCACCGCCCATCGAGAGGCCGGCGAGTGCCTGCTGCGACGGGTCGTCGGAGATGTTGTAGTGGGCCCGAGCCGCGGGAACGATGTTCTCCAGCAGCTCCTTGTTGAAGTTGGACACGTTGCCGTTGCCCATCACGACCACCATCGGCACCAGGTCGCCGTCGAGGAACTGGTGGTCGAGGATCTGCTTGGCCCGGCCCATCTCCACCCAGTCGGTGTAGCTCTGGCCGCTGCCGTGCTGGAGGAAGAAGACGGGGTACGGCTCCGCGCGGTCCGGGTCGTAACCGGGCGGGGTCCACACCAGCGCGGTCCTGTCCTGGTTCGCCACGTTGCTGTGGTAGGTCAGGCTCTCGACCTTTCCGCCCTGCCCGGCGGGAACGTCGGAGAGCAGACGCGACCGCTCACCGGGAACGAGGAAGGTGCTCCAGGCCGGTTCCGAGGTCACCTTCGTCGGGTTCGACGCGTCCTTGACCGCGACCCGATCCACGATCAGCCGGTAGTAGTAGAACCACGGGTCCAGCGGGCCCACGGTCGTCCGCCACCGGTCGCCTTCACGGGACATCGGGAGACGCAGCCAGCTTCCGCCGGGAGCCACGTTGGCCCACACGGTGACGTGCTGCGCGTCCGTGAAGTCGGTCGTGGTCTCGAAGGTGACGAAACCGTCCTCGCTCAGGAACGGCGTCGGGGTCGTGCCCGCCGCCGGCGGGTGGAACTCGCCCTTCAGCGGCCCGTGACCGGCGCTCGGGCCGTGATCCGACACGTCGTGGAACAGCCGCGGCACGAAATCGATCAGATTCTCCTGCCAGGCGTTCCAGTTCGCCCCGGCGTCGGGATTGACGCCGTCGAACTCATACCTGATGCCGGCGCGGTCGAGCGCCTTGGTCAGGCGTACGGTCGCGTTGTAGGCCGGGTCGGTCACGTTCCCGGTGTACAGACGCGCCAGCTTGACCTCGCGGTTGATCGCCTTCGGGTCCGCCCCGGCGACGCCGTCCTCCAGAAGACCGGAGAACGAGCCGGCGTAGGCGAACTGAGCCGGTCTGGTCAGCGCGGCACGCAGCGCCTGCGTCCCGCCCTCGCCCACACCCGCGATCGCCTGGTGCCCCGGGTCGCGCAGGACGTTGTATCTGTCCCCGACCGCCTTGCGCAGGTCCTTCAGATCCTTGTCGCCGGCCGTCCCCTCGGCGTCGCTGATCACGACCACCATCGGCTCCGCGGAGCCCTGGATCGACAGGTTGTCGAGGATCTGCTTGGCCCGGCCGAGGTCGAGCCAGTCGGTGGCGCTCCTGTCGCCGGACTGCAGGTACAGCACCGGGTAGCCCTTGGGACCCGGCTCCTTGGGACCGGGACCCGCCGGACCCGGCTCCTTGGGACCGGGACCCGCGGGGCCCTGCTCCTTCGGGCCTGGCCCCTTGGGGCCCTTGGCCTGGTAGCCCGGCGGCGTCCAGACCAGCGCCGTCCGCTCCTGCTTCTTCACCTCATAGGTCAGGGTCTCGACCTTGCCGCCCTGTCCCTGCGGCGCGTCCGCCAGGAGGCGCGCGGAGTCGCCCGCGACGAAGAAGGTGCTCCTCAGGGGCGCGGAGGCCACGCTGGTGGCGTTCGTCGGATCCTTGAGACCCTTCGTGTCGTCACCCGTGACCTGGTAGGAGTACAGCCCCGGCTTGAGCGGGCCGAGGACTCCGGACCAGGCGTTGCCGCTGCGGCTGAGCCCGAACTCCGCCCAGGTGAAGGAGGGGCCGAAGTTCCCCTCGATGACCACCTGCGACACCTGGCCCGCGTTGGCCTGGACGTAGTCCGCCGGGACGCTGAACGACGCGTAGCCGTCCTCGGACACCACCAGCCAGGGGGTGTCGGCCGCCGCCGCCGGCAGCGGCGGTGCGAGCGACACCGCCGCCATCGCCATGACTCCGGCGGCGATGGCCGCCGGGATCCGGCGTACGCCCATGGGGCGTACGCTGCCGTGATACGGTAAATTCATACTGAGCACTCCTAGGATGGCTGGCTGCGGATGGGGTCCGATCGGCCAGCCGTAATCGTCTGCGGATGTGCGGTGGTTTGTTTCGTACCTCCGTTCCTAGGGGGATGCCTTTCATCTGCGACGTCAGCGGCAACTGACGTCGCAGATGAGGGTCTGTGTCATGGTCTCGTCGCGGCCCTCACCGGGGCGGTGGAGCCACGGACCAGCAGGCGCGTCGGGAGCAGGATCTGGCGGGGGCCTTCCCACTCACCGGTAACCAGCGCTTTGAGCATGTGCGCGGCCTCGTATCCGAGCCGGTACATCGACTGGTCCACGGTGGTCAGCCTCGGCTCCGCCAGCGCCGACTCCGGGATGTTGTCGAATCCGACCACCGACAGGTCACCGGGGACGTCGAGCCCCATCTCCTTCGCGACCTCCAGCACCTTCAGCGCCATCCCGTCGCTGGCCGCGAAGATCGCCGTCGGCCGGTCCGGCCGTTCCAGCAGGGCCCGAGCCAGCGGGACCGCGGACTCGGGGTTGAAATCCCCTCGCCCGATCAACGCCGGATCGACCGGAACGCCGGCCTCGGCCAGCGCCTTGCGGTAGCCCTCCTCGCGCGACCACGCCGCCGCCAGGCTGGAACGGCCCGCGATGAAGCCGATGCGCCGGTGGCCCAGGCCGAGCAGGTGCTCGACCGCCGTGGTCGCGCCCGCGAGGTTGTCCGCCGTCACCGACGGCACCGCCGAGTCCCTGACCGGATCGATGACCACGATCGGCGTGCTGGCCCGCACCTCGCCCCAGGGCGTGACCACGATGCACCCGTCCGTGAGGGTGCCCGACAGACGGGTCAGGTGCCGCTGCTCCCAGCCCTCGGAGTAGGTGCCGTAGACGTCGCTGTTGGCGTAGATGATCAGGTCGAAGCCCGACTGGGTCAACGCGTCCATGACGCCCTTGAGCACCTCGGCCGTGTAGGACTGGAAGCGGTGGGTCACCAGACCGAGGACGTTGGTGCGGGTGCGCCGCAGGCTCGCCGCCACGAGGCTCGACTCGTAGCCCAGCCGCTCGATGGCCGAACGCACCTGCGCGATGGTGCTGGCGCTGACGCCGTAACGCCCGTTCACCACGCGCGACACGGTCGCAGTGGAGACGCCCGCCAGTCGTGCGACATCGCTCATCGTCACCGGCGAACCGCCCTCGGCCATGCCGCCCTCTCAGCATTGCAATCGTTATCGGTTACGTTTCCGGCCTTTAACGTAGGCGACACCGAAAGCAAACACAAGGCCTGTCAGCGTCTTGTTACAACGACCGTACGCCCTTTTGAGCCCGCCCCAAATAGGCCGGACTCATGATCGTGAACGTGCCGGCATGGGTGTGGCCATCGGAGGAGAAGCCGACATATACCTCGATGTGTCCGTCTTCTACCGTGTAGTGCATGTTCCGGTCATAAAAGCCGAGCCGGTCTGTGGGCAGGTCGAAGCGGATGGTCGTTCGCTCCCCTGCCCCGGCGGACACGCGGGCGAAGCCCTTCAGCTCCAGCACCGGCCGCGTGACCGACGCCTGCGGGTCGCGTATGTAGAGCTGGACGACCTCCTCGCCGGCCCGGTCGCCGGTGTTGGCCACGGTGACCTCCACCGCGACGCTCTCCCCCGCCATCACCTCGGCGCGGTCCAGCGTGGCCCGTTCGACCACGAACGGGGCGTACCCGAGCCCGTGACCGAAGCGGTATCGCGGGCTGACGGGCGAGTCGACGTAGTCACCGTGCCAGTGCGACCGCCCTCCGGACACCTTGTGCCCGTAGTAGACGGGAATCTGGCCGACGGTGCGCGGATAGGAGATGGGCAGCTTCCCGCTCGGGTTCACCTCGCCGAGCAGCACCTCGGCGATCGCCCTCGCGCCGGTCTGCCCGGGCAGCCAGGCCAGCAGCACCGCGGCGCAGTTCTCGTGCAGGAAGTCGCCGCCGACGGGCCGGCCCGCGACGAGCACCGCCACCACCGGGGTGCCGGTGGCGACGACGGCACGCACCAGGTCTTCCTGGACACCGGGCAGGTCCAGGCTGGACCGGTCACGCGACTCACCCGTCGTGGCTCCGAGCGTCAGCCCCGAGCGGTCTCCCAGGACGAGCACCGCGACGTCGGCCGCCGCGGCGGCCGCGACCGCCTCGTCGAAACCGTCCCTCGATGTGCCGGCCACATCGCACCCGCGCGCATACCGCAGCCGGTCGCCCAGGCGGGCCGCGAGCTCGTCGCGCACCGTGCGCACCCCGTCGGTGCTCTCCTCGATCTCGAGGTCGTCCGGGATCGTCATCGTCTGGCCGAGCAGGCCCTTGCGCTCGCGCGCCTGCATCAGCGACTCGACGTGCGCCGCGAAGGAGTAGTCGCCGAGCAGGTGCCGCGCGTCGTCGGCGTTCGGGCCGATGAGCGCCACCGTTCCCGTGCCCGGCCGCAGCGGCAGCATGCCGTCGTTCTTGAGCAGGACGAGGCTGCGGCGGGCGATCTCCAGCGCCACCTCCCGGTGCGGCGCGGCGTTGACCGTCACCGCCACCGCGGTCTCGTCCACATAGGGGTTCTCGAACAGGCCGAGCTCGAACTTGTGCCGCAGCACCCGCGAGACCGCCCGGTCCAGTTGCGCTTCACCGACCTCGCCCTCGTCGAGGGCCTGCGCGAGCGCGTCCCCGTACGCGTCCGTCGCCGGAAGCTCGACGTCGACGCCCGCGGTGAGCGCCCGCACCGCCGCCTGCCGCTTGTCGCCGGCGAAGCGGTGATACGAGTGGAGGTCGTCGACGGCGAAGTAGTCCGACACGACGGTCCCTTCGAAACCCCACTCGCCACGCAGGACGTCGCCGAGGAGCTCGTCGTTGCCGTGGCAGGGGATGCCGTCCAGCTCGTGATAACCGGCCATCACCGACTGGAGACCCGCCTCGCGTACGGCCGCCTCGAACGGGTGCAGATACACCTCCCGCAGCAGGCGCGGCGGCAGATGCGCCGGCGCCCAGTTCAGTCCGCCCTCGGACGCTCCGTAACCGACGAAGTGCTTGGCCGTCGCGATGACGCCCTCGGTCAGCGAGTCGCCCTGCAGGCCCCGGACGAACGCCACACCCATCCGGGCCACCAGGTGGGGGTCCTCCCCATAGGTCTCCTCGGTGCGGCCCCACCGCGGGTCCCGCACCACGTCGAGCACCGGTGAGAGCCCCTGATGGCCGCCCATCGCGCGCATCTGCGCACGGACGGCGTCCGCCAGCCTCCGGTTGAGCTCCGGCTCCCAGGTGCTCGCGACGCCGATGGCCTGGGGGAAGATGGTGCCCTCCCGCGCCATCACCCCGGAGCACACCTCCTCGTGCACGATCGCCGGGATCCCGAGCCGGGTCTCCGTCACCAGGAACCGCTGGATCTCGTTGGCGACCCGCGCGACATCCGCCGCCTTGAGGTTCGTGGCTCCCGCGACACGAGTCACGTGGCCCAGGCCGTGGCGGAGGACCGGGCGGGCCCGCTCCGCCGAAAATCGGCCTCCCTCGATCAGGGAGAACGCCCAGACGCTCCCCAACTGCGCGAGCTTCTCCTCCCGGGTCATCCGACCCAGCAGATCCGCCACGCGCTCGCTCACCGGCACGGCCGGATCGGTGTACGCCGCTCCGGACTCCCGCCTCACCGTGGTCACCCGTTCACTCCGATCATTCCGACTCTCGCAAACGTAATCGATAACGATTACAATCACACCGTCACCGATCTTGTGCGCTTTGTCCAGATTTCGAAGGCGAGGATTCGCGTGCACATCGTTCGATACAGGAGTGACAGCGATCCCCATCCACGCGTCGCCGTACTGAACGAGGGTGTCCTGTCCCCTCTCCCGGTCGCTGGCGTGTCCGAGCTGCTGAGCCACCGGATCGAGGAGATCGGACGGATGTGCGCCGACGCCGTCCCCGATCGCTCGCTCGGTGACGTACGCCTGCTCGCCCCCGTGGACGGCGCCACGGAGGTGTGGGCCGCAGGCGTGACCTACCTGCGCTCCCGGGACGCGCGCGTGGAGGAAAGCAGTCTCAAGTCGGTCTACGAGCTGGTGTACGACGCCGAGCGGCCCGAGCTGTTCTTCAAGTCGCCCGCCTGGCGGGTCGTCGTGGACGGCGAACCCGTGGGCATCCGCTCCGACTCGGAGCTCAACGTTCCCGAGCCCGAGCTGGCCCTCGTGGTCAACCGCTTCGAGGAGATCGTCGGCTACGTCGTCTGCAACGACATGAGCTCGCGCTCCGTGGAGGGTGAGAACCCGCTCTACCTGCCGCAGGCCAAGGTGTACGCCGGAGCGTGCGCCCTCTCCCCCGGCATCCGGCCCGCGTGGGAGGTCGACCCCTCCGACCTCGCCATCCGGCTGACGATCACCCGCGAGGGAGAGGTCGTCTGGGACGGCGCGACCTCCACGAAGCAGATCCGGCGTCCGTTCGCCGAGCTGACCGCCTACCTCTTCCACTCCGAGAACCACCCCCACGGGGCCGTTCTCGCCACGGGGACCGGCGTCGTGCCCGAAATCGACTTCCGGTTGCGGGCGGGCGACGTGATCACCGTGACGATCGACGAGATCGGCGAACTCCGCAATCCGGTTGTCGTGGGCAAGGAGCACTTCACGTTTCTCACGGCCCCGTGACGCGGCTCGCCGGAGCCTAGACTTGCGGCATGCCGATCGACCTGTGCCTGCTCCACGGTGTGCGGTGGCGGGGGCAGCCTGTGGTCGGCGAGAGGGCTCAGGCGTTGCTCGCCGCCCTCGCGCTCGCCTCCCGGGCCGTGCACGCCGAGCAGCTCGTCGCGGACGTGTGGGGAGACAGCGAACCGGCCAACCCGGCGAAGGCGCTGCAGGTCCTGGTGTCCAGGACGAGGGCGGTCGTGGGGCCGGAGGCGCTGGTCACGGAAGGGAGCGGATACCGGCTCGACGTCCCGCCCGACCGCGTCGACGCCGGGCGGCTGCACGCCCTGACGGACCAGGCGGCGGCGCTGCTCGCCGAGAATCCGGCCGCGGCGGGGGCGGCGGCCGAGGAGGCGCTCGCGCTGGGCGCCGGGGCGTCGCCTGCGGAGGGTGACGGCCCGCTGGCCGAGGTGCGCCTGCGCGCGGAACGCGACCTGGCGTCCGCGCGGGTCGTGCTCGCCCGGGCGAGGAGCAGGAGCGGCGACCACGACATCGCGCTGCCCGAGCTCGAGGAGGCCGCGCGCCTCCACCCCGAGGACGAGGGACTGCTCGCCGATCTCCTGCACAGCGAGGCGGCGGTGCGTGGAACGGGCGCCGCGCTCGACCGCTTCGAGCGTTATCGGTCGGACCTGCGCGACCGGATCGGCGCCGACGTCGGCCCGGAGCTGCGGCGGGTGCACAGTGCGCTGCTGGCGCTCGACAGCCCCGTACGCGTCGGGGTGCGGTTCGACACGACCCCGCTGCTCGGCCGCGACGACGACCTTCGGCGGGTGCGGGCGCTGCTCGCCACCTCGCGGGTGGTCTCGATCCTCGGCCCGGGCGGGCTCGGCAAGACCCGGCTCGCGCATGCCGTCGCCCGTGAGGCTCCGCAGCCGGTGGTGCACTTCGTCGAGCTGGTCGGCGTGACCGCGCCAGAAGACCTGGTCGGCGAGGTCGGGTCGGCGCTCGGGGTCCGCGACTCGGTCGCCGGCCGCCGTACGCTCACGCCGCCGCAGCGCGCCGACGTCCGGGCACGGATCGCCCAGCAGCTCGATCTCGCCCCGGCGCTGCTGGTGCTCGACAACTGCGAGCATCTGGTGGAGGCGGTGGCCGACCTGGTCGCCTATCTGACCGCGACCACACGGGAGCTGCGGGTCCTCACCACGACCCGCTCGCCGCTGGCCATCGCCGCCGAACGCGTCTATCCGCTGCCCCAGCTCGGCATGGGCGACGCCGTCGAGCTGTTCCGCGACCGGGCGACCGCGGCGCGGCCCGGTGTGCACCTCGACGAGGACGACGTACGGGCGGTCGTGGCCCGCCTCGACGGGCTGCCGCTCGCGATCGAGCTGGCCGCAGCCAAGGTGCGGGTGATGTCACCGGCCGAGATATCCCGGCGGCTGGAGGACAGGTTCTCGCTGCTGCGCGGCGGCGACCGGAGCGCCCCTTCCCGGCATCGGACGCTGGAAGCGGTGATCGACTGGTCCTGGAACCTCCTCGGCGAGCGGGAGCGCCTGGCCCTGCGCCGGCTGTCGGCCTTCCCCGACGGTTTCGCCCTCGACGCGGCCGAGGAGGTGCTCGGCGACGGCGCTCTCGGCGACGTCGAGGAGCTGGTCGAGCAGTCCCTGCTCACCGTCGTGGAGACGGCCCGCGGCGTGCGTTATCGCATGCTCGAGACGGTGCGCGAGTTCGGCCGGGTGCAGCTGGAGTCGGCCGGCGAGACCCACGAGGCGCGGGCCGCCGTACGCGCCTGGGCCGTCGGATACGCCGGCCGGGCCAGCGTCCGGCTGTACTCGCCGGAGCAGATCGACGCGATGGACCGGCTGCGTGCCGAGGAGACGAACCTCGCCGACATCCTGCGCGAGGCCCTGGCCGACCCCGACCCCGAAGCGGTCGTGGTGCTGTTCTCCGCGCTGGGCGCCTACTGGACGATCTGCGGCGACCACCCGCGCAGCATCGTGCTCGCCCCCGCCGTCGCCGCGGCCCTGAGCGGCTGGACGCCGCCGCCCCCGCTCCTCGACCGGACCCGGGTGGCCGTGAGCATCGCGCTGTTCAACAGCATCATGGTCTCCATCGAGGAGTCGGCGCACCTGACGCGGCTGCTGTCCGATCTGGGGACCGACTCGGCGAACCCCGCCGTACAGGCGCTGGTGACGGCCCTGCTCACCACGGTGTCGGATCCCGAGGACGGCCTGGAAAAGCTGGTCGCCGATCCCGACCCGCTGATCCGCCAGGTCGCGCTCCACTGGCTGAGCCACGGCCGGGAGAACACCGGCGACCCGGCCGGTGCGATCGACACGGCCCTGGCCGCCCTCGAACTCGTCGGCGACGACGGCGGTCCCTGGCATCGGGCGCTGCTGCACACCCAGCTGGCCGGCCTGTACGCGCACCTCGGCGACTCCGCGGCGGCCTCCCGGCATGCCGCCGAGGCGCTCCCGGTGCTCGAACGCCTCGGGGCGATGGACGACGTCATCCAGCTCCGCGCCTCCCTCGCCATGACGGCGCTCGCCGAGGGCCGCCGCGACGAGGCCGCGCGGATGCTCGACGAGATGGAATCGATCGCCACCCAGGGCACGTACGGCGAGGCCCTGGTGGTCGCCGCCGGAAGGGCGGAGCTGGCCCTCGCCGACGGCGACATCGCCGAAGGGCTGCGGCGGCACCGCGAGACCGCCGAGGTGCTCCGGCAGCGGCGCGCCCCGGGAATGGCCGACGAGTTCGCCCAATGGGGCATCCTGGGCGAGGTCGTCGCGCTCTGTGCGTTCGCGCAGCACGGCGAGGGCGACGACGGCGCGGACCTCTTCGAGTCACTGCGCGACAAGACCCTGGCCGTGTTCGGCCAGGACTCCGCCAACAAGGACTACCCGGTTATGGGGATGGTGCTCGCCGCGCTGGGCATCTGGGGCCTGCTGAAGGGCGCGCTGCCTGCCGAGGACGCGGTGCGGCTGCTCGTGCTCGCCGACCGCTTCGCCTATCACCGGTTCGTCCCGACGATGGACTGGCCGAGGTTGTCCGCGCACGCCGAACGGGTCGCCCCCGGCGTCATGGCCAGGATCGAGGCCGAATACGGCGAACGGCGCGGCCCCGGCCTGCTGGCCGAGGCACACGCCGTCCTGGAGCGAGTCATCTGATACCGGTTCTGGGCACCGGCTTGTGGGCACCGGCTGTGGGCACCGGCTGTGGGCGCCGGCTACATCTTGCGGGAGTACGAGCGGACCGCCAGCGGCGCGAAGACCACCACGACGACCGCGCAGCCGACGACCGCCCAGCCGACCTCGGCCGTCACGGCGCCGTCGTTGAACAGGTCGCGCACCGCCGAGACGACGTGCGACACCGGGTTGACCTTCACGAACGCCTCCAGCCAGCCGGGCAGCGTCTTGGCGGGGACGAAGGCGTTGGACAGGAAGGTGAGCGGGAACATGATCATCATCGAGATGCCCTGGACGCTCTGCGCCGAGCGCGCCATCGTGCCCAGCCACGTGAAGATCCACGCCAGCGACCAGCCCGCGATGATGGTGAGCGCGACACCGCCGATGCAACCGAGCACACCGCCGCCGGGGCGATAACCGATGATCAAACCGGTGACGACCGTCAGCACCGACGCAATGCCATAACGGATCAGGTCGGCGATCATCGGGCCGGCCAGAGGGGCGATCCGCGCGATCGGCAGCGACTTGAAGCGGTCGAAGACCCCCTTGTCCATGTCCTCACGCAACTGCACGCCCGTCGCCATGCAGACTGTCAGGGCCGTCTGGGCGAGGATGCCGGGGATCAGAATCGGGAGATAGTTCGACACACTGCCGGAGATCGCGCCACCGAAGATGAACGCGAACATCGCGGTGAACAGCAAGGGCTGGATGAGCACGTCGAAGAACTGCTCGGGCTTGCGGCGCATCTTCTTCAGGGCGCGCCATGCCATGGACAGGGTCTGGACCCAGGTCTCCTGCAGCGAGCTGCGGGGCGTGGTGCGGGCGACCGCGGCGGCGGGGTCGACGCGCCGGGAGCCGGCGGTGCCGGTGGTGACGGTCATCGCGGTGGTCGTGGTGGTCGTGGTGGTCATCGGGCCGCCTCCATCTGGGATTCGTCGTCGGCGCCGTGGCCGGTCAGCGCCAGGAAGACCTCGTCGAGCGTCGGCTTGGCGACGCTCACCGAGGAGATGCCGAGGCCCGCCTCCCGCAGGCCGATCAGCACGTCCGCGGCCCGGTCGGGGTCGGGAAGAGGGATGTTCATGCGCCCTGACTCGGGGGTCAGGACCGGCTCCTCGCCCAGCAGCCGGCGGACGACGTCCACGCCCAGGGCGGTGTCGGCGCCCTCCACGAGGCGGAGCTGCAGAGTCGACTCGCCGACCTGGGTCTTCAGCGCGTCGGGAGTGTCCTCGGCGACCTTGCGGCCCCGGTCGATCACGGCGATGCGGTCGGCCAGCTGGTCGGCCTCGTCCAGATACTGGGTCGTCAGGAGGATCGTGGAGCCGTCGGTCACCAGCTCGCGGATCGTGTCCCACATCTGACCCCGGGTCCTCGGGTCGAGGCCGGTCGTGGGCTCGTCCAGGAAGATCAGGGGCGGGCGGGTGATCAGGCTCGACGCCAGGTCGAGGCGGCGGCGCATGCCACCGCTGAACTGGGACAGGGGACGGTTGGCCGCCTCCTGGAGGCCGAAGCGTTCGAGCAGGTCACCGGCGATGCTCTTGGCCCGGGCGCTCGTCACGCCCTGCAGGCGGGCGAACAGCCAGAGGTTCTCCCGGGCGGTCAGGTCCTCGTCCACCGAGGCGTACTGGCCGGTGACGCCGACCAGCTGCCGGATGCGGTGGGGTTCCCGCCGGACGTCGACGCCGAAGATCTCCGCGTGGCCGCCGTCGATCGGGAGCAGGGTGGCGAGCATCCGGAGCGTCGTGGTCTTCCCCGCTCCGTTGGGGCCCAGGACCCCGAAGATCTCGCCCTGCCGTACGTGCAGGTCGATGCCGTCCACGGCCCGGAAGTCGCCGAAGTTCTTGACCAGACTGTCGGCCCGGACGGCACTGAGGTCCGCCATGGCGCGTCTCCTCTCTCCGCCGGGTATCTCCCGGCGTTCGAGAAGAGCTTCCGCGCGTGCGGCTTCACGGTGGCTTCAGTGTGGCTTCACGGGGCTTCACGGGGCTTCAGATGGCTTCACGCCGGTTTCGTCTCTGACCTGGCGGTTTCACCCCTCCGCTTTCACTGTACAGCGGATGCGCGCGCCTCATGAGGCGCCGGAAAGTGCTCCATACTTGCCCGTTGCGAACCGGCCCGGCGAACGAGGGAGCGACGGAATTGCACTACGTGATGGGTTTCGAGCGGATCGACGCGACGAATCTCGCGGACGTCGGAGGCAAGGGAGCGCACCTGGGCGAGCTTTCGCGTATCGACGGCATCCAGGTGCCGGACGGCTTCTGCGTCACGACGGACGCCTTCCATCGGGTCGTGTCCGAGACGCCGTCGATCGACACTCACCTCGACCTGCTGTCGCGCGTGGAGGCGGACGACCAGGCGGCGATCCGCGCCCGCAGCGCGGACGTCCGCAGTGCCATCGAGGGCGTCGCGATGCCGGACGACCTCGTGGCGGAGATCCGCGAATCGCTCGTACGGCTCGGGGAGCAGGGCTCCTACGCGGTGCGTTCCAGCGCCACGGCCGAGGACCTGCCGGGCGCGTCCTTCGCCGGCCAACAGGATTCGTACCTGAACGTCGTGGGCCTGGAGGAGATCCTCCGGCACGTACGGCGGTGCTGGGCCTCGCTGTTCACCGAGCGGGCGGTGACCTACCGGCGCCGCAACGGCTTCGACGACCGGAAGGTGCGGATGGCCGTGGTCGTGCAGCGGATGGTGTTCCCCGACGCGGCGGGGATCCTGTTCACCGCCGACCCGGTGACCTCGAACCGGAAGATCGCCACCGTGGAGGCCGTCCGGGGGCTCGGGGAGGCGCTCGTCTCCGGCCGGGTCTCCGGGGACGCCTACACGGTGCGCGACGACCGGGTCGTCTCCAGAGCCGCCGTGGGCACGCCGGTCCTGACGGACGCGCAGGCCGTACGCCTGGTGCGGCTGGGCCGGCGGATCGAAGCGCACTTCGGCCGGCCCCAGGACATCGAATGGTGCCTGACCGGCGACGACTTCCACATCGTGCAGAGCCGGGCGATCACCACCCTGTTCCCCGTTCCCGTGACCGACGACCAGGAGAACCACGTCTACGTCTCCGTGGGTCACCAGCAGATGATGACCGACGCGATGAAGCCGCTGGGGCTCTCACTGTGGCAGCTCACGACCCCGCAACCCATGCACGAGGCGGGCGGGCGGCTGTTCGTCGACGTCGCCCCCATCCTGGCGACGGCCGCGGGTCGCGAGCGGCTCGTCGGGACCCTGGGGAGATCCGACCCGCTGATCCGGGACGCGCTGCAGACCCTCCTCGACCGCGGCGACGTCATCCGTACGCTTCCTGACGAAGCTGCCAAGCCCACCGGCCCCGCACCTGATGGCGCGCCCACGACGGTCGAGACCGATCCGGGCATCGTGACGCGGCTGATCGGGAACACCGAGGCGTCCGTCGCCGCCCTGCGGCAGGAGATCCGGGGACTGTCCGGACCGGCGCTGCTCGACTTCATCCTGGCCGACATCGCGGAGCTGAAGCGCCTCCTGTTCGACCCGGTGGGCCTCCAGGTGATCATGGCGGGGATGGAGGCGACCTGGTGGCTCAACGACCACATCGAGGCATGGCTGGGCGAGAAGAACGCGGCCGACGTGCTCGCGCAGTCCGTCCCCCACAACGTCACGTCCGAGATGGGGCTGGCGCTCCTCGACGTCGCCGACGTGATCCGGCCGTACGCGGAGGTCGTGGCGTTCCTCCAGCGCGTCGTGGACGAGGGCCGCGAGGGCGACGGCTTCCTCGGCGAACTGGCCGGGCTGCCCGGCGGGCAAGAGGCCCGTGACGCCATCCGCGGCTACCTCGACGCGTACGGCATGCGCTGCGCGGGCGAGATCGACATCACCAGGACGCGCTGGAGCGAGAACCCCGCCGCGCTCGTGCCCACCATCCTCGGCAACGTCAGGAACTTCGAGCCGGGCGCCGGCAAGCGGCGCTTCGAGCAGGGACGCCAGGAGTCGCTGCGCAAGGAGCGGGACCTGCTGACGCGCCTGCGCGCCCTGCCCGACGGGGAGCGCAAGGCCGAGGAGACCAAGCGGATGATCGACCGCGTCCGTGCCTTCGCCGGCTATCGCGAATATCCCAAATATGGCATGGTCAGCCGCTATTTCGTCTACAAGCAGGCGTTGCTGCGGGAGGCCGAGCGTCTCGTGCGATCCGGCGTCCTGCGGGAGACGGACGACATCTTCTTCCTCCGGTTCGAGGAGTTGCGCGACGTCGTACGCACCGGCCACGTGGACGCCGAGCTCATCCTGGAAAGGCGCGCGGCGTTCCGGTCGTACGAGGCGCTCACCCCGCCCCGGGTCCTCACGTCGGACGGCGAGGTCGTCACCGGCCGGTATCGGCATGACGACGCCCCGCCCGGCGCGCTCGTGGGCCTCCCGGTCTCCGCCGGGACCGTCGAGGGCCGTGCCCGTGTCGTCGTGGACATGGCGCAGGCCGACCTCGACGCGGGCGACATCCTGGTCACCGCCTACACCGACCCCAGCTGGACACCCCTCTTCGTCGCCGCCGCCGGACTGGTGACGGAGGTGGGCGGCCTCATGACGCACGGCGCGGTGATCGCGCGGGAGTACGGCCTGCCGGCCGTCGTGGGCGTGGAGCAGGCCACCCGGCTGATCCGCGACGGCCAGCGGATCCGCGTTCACGGCACCGACGGCTACGTCGAGATCCTCACGGGTGGTGACCCTAGTTGAGGGGGGTGGGGGCTTTCGGGGTGGTGTCCTGACCGAGCGTTGGGACGTCGCTCCGGAAGCGGGTCATGCCGCGCAGGAGCAGGGTGGCAAGCGGCACGGCGAATCCGGCCACCACGCCGATCGTCAGGAGCGCCGGGCGGCCGATCGCCACGACGGCCGGACCGGTGAGCGTCAGGCCGAGGGGCGTCATGACCGAGGCGGCCAGCCAGTCCACGGACGTGACCCGGGCGAGCCGCTCCGGGGGGATCTCCCTCTGGAGGTTCACCACCCATTGAACGGCGAAGATCTCCAGCCCCAGGCCCACCGTGACGTAGCACCCGTACACGAATTCCCGCGACACCGGCCAGGCGAGCGCGAGCGGCACGAGACCGTAGAGGGCGAGCCCGGTGACGCCGGCCAGCCCCGGCCGTCCGGGTTTCCATCTCATGCTGACGAGCCCGCCCGCCAGGCCGCCGACCGACAGCAGGGCGAGGGCGGTGCCATACACGGTGTCGCCGCCGAAGGTGTCACGGGAGACGATGGGCAGCAGGACCTGCGCCGGCGCGATCGTCAGCATCTGCTGGAGCGCGACGGCGACGATGATCCCCAGGACCCACCGCCGCCGGACGACCTCCGACAGGCCGTCGGCGATCTCCCGTACGGCGGACGCCCGCCGCCCCGGCGTGACGACGGGTTCGCGTAACGGCAGGAGAAGGACGAGACCGAGCAGATAGGCCGCCAGCACGGCGAGGAACCCGATCCTCGCGGACCACGCGGTCACGACGTACGCGCCGAGACCGGGCCCGATCATGGCGCCGAGCCGCCAGGATACGGCCGTCAGCGCAGCGCCCGCCGGACGCTGGGCGGGGGTGAGGACCGACGACAGGCACGCCTGGTACGCGGGCCGGTGGAACGCCTCCGCCCCTCCGACGAGGAACACCAGCAGCCCGAGAAGCCATGGCGAGGCGATGCCGCACAGCCCGGCGGCGGCCACGCAGCACTGGAAGGCCAGTGAGGCGACCATCACCGTACGGCGGGGCAACCGGTCGGCCCACAATCCGCCGAGCAGCGCGAACACGATCAACGCGATCCACCGGCAGGTGAAGATCGCGCCGACGGTCGAGGCGGTGCCGCCCGCGTTGAGGGCCGCGATCGTGACCGTGACGGGGAAGATCTGGTCGCCCGCAACCGACATCGTGAAGCTGAGCCACAGCAGGCGGAACTCGCGATTGCGCGCCAGAGACCCGCCCGCGGTGCCAGCCGGTTTTGTGCGCTTCCTCAAGCGACTGCGCATGCACGCAATGAACCCCGATTCGCGGATGTGTTCAACCGGGCGAGGCCGGCCCGCCGCCGCGCTTGACCTCGAGCGCGCTCGAATTCCTACGGTCGCGGGCATGACTACCGCAACCTTGCCGGTGGGCGAGCTGAGCCGGCGCCGCCGGTTCCTGGTGCTCGCCTTGCTGAGCACCGGGCGCCGGGCTCAGGGCACCGCCGTACGGACGGCCGCTCTCTTCGAGGAGCTCCGGTGATGCAGACTGGTGAGCATGGCGACGACGGAAACGACGGGAGCGTTCGGCGAGGCACTGCGCCGCTGGCGCGACCGGGTCGCGCCCGAGGCCGCGGGGCTGCCCGCGGGCGGACAACGGCGCGCGGCCGGTCTGCGCCGTGAGGAGCTGGCCCTGCTGGCCGGGATCTCCGTCGACTATGTGACCCGGCTCGAACAGGGCCGGGCGTCCCATCCGTCGGCCCAGGTCGTCGAGGCCCTGGCCCGGGCCCTGGGGCTGACGGAGACCGAACGCGCGCATCTGTTCCGGCTGGCGGGGCTGGCCTCGCCCAGCCCGCGGACGGTGCCGACGCACATCACCCCGAGCGTACGACGGCTGCTCGACCGGCTGGACGGCACGCCCGTCGCGGTCTTCGACGCGTGCTGGACACTGCTGCTGGCCAACCCGCCGTACGCCGCGTTGATGGGCGACCCGTCGGAGTGGCGCGGCAACCAGCGCAACTCCGTGTGGCGGCACTTCCTCGGCCCCGGCAGCCGGGCCCGGCACACCCCTGAGTCCCTGCGGATGTTCGAGGAGGCCCTGGTCGCCGACCTGCGCGCGACCGCCGACCGCTATCCGGCCGACCAGCGGGTGCGGCGGCTGGTCGCGGAGCTGCGGGCGAACAGCCGCCGGTTCGCCGAGCTGTGGGAATCCGGCGCCGTCAGCCGGCACGAGGCCGGGCGCAAGATCATCGACCATCCGGACGCCGGGCCTCTGACGCTCGACTGCGACGTGCTCACCGTGACGGGCAGCGACCTGCGGATCATGGTCTACACGGCCGAGCCCGGCACCGAAGACGCCGAGCGCCTCGCATCCCTCACCGCTACCAGTGCGTTCAGCACCTCGGCCCCGGCTGTGTAAACCGGTTTCCGAAAGTTTTCGCACTCGGCATGCAGCGCGAACCCGGTAACCGACTGAAATTATTCGGCTAATCACCGAAACATTAAGGTTTGGCTCCACGCCGACGTTAGACTGCGGTTTGTGACCGTTGTCGACGAGCCGTCCGCATCCGTCCCAGAGCCGCTGACCCTCGCACAGCTTGCCGAACTCGCCGGAGTGTCGAAGGCGACGGTCTCCAAGGTGGTGAACGGCCGGTCCGCGGTGGCGCCCGAGACCCGCGCCCTCATCGAGGGCCTCATCCGCGAGCACGGCTTCCGCAGGCAGCGGCGGCGCTCCAGCCCGGCCGCCGTGCTGGAGCTGGTCTTCCACGAGCTGGCCGGCGACTACCCGACGGAGATCGCCCGCGGCGTGGGACAGGTCGCGCGCGATCATCACATGGCCGTGGCGATCTCCGAGTTGCAGGGCAATCACGTCCCCGGCGCAGACTGGCTTGAGGACGTGCTCGGCCGCCGTCCCGCCGGCGTCATCGCGGTCTTCTCCAGCCTGACCGACCTCCAGCGTGAGCGGCTCGCCACGCACAAGATCCCTCTGGTCCTCCTCGACCCGACCGGCGACCCGGGACACCGCGTCCCCTCGGTGGGCGCGGGCAACTGGAACGGCGGGCTCACCGCCACCCGCCACCTGCTGGAGCTGGGCCACCGGCGGATCGCCATCATCACCGGGCCGCCGCACGCGCTGTCGAGCCGGGCCCGTCTCGACGGCTACCGCGCCGCGCTCGACACGGCCGGGGTGCCCGTCGACCCCGACCTGATCTGCCAGGGCGACTACCAGATAGAGGACGGCCTGACGCACACCCACCGGCTGCTGCGCCTGCCCGACCCGCCCACGGCCGTGTTCGCCTCCAACGACGGCCAGGCCATCGGCGTCTACCACGCGGCCCACCAACTGGGAATGCGCATCCCCGAGGACCTCAGCGTCGTCGGCTTCGACGACATGCCTCCGATGCGATGGGCCATCCCACCGCTGACCACGATCCACCAGCCGCTGGCCGAGATGGCCGGGGCGGCGGCCGCCATGCTGGTGACGCTCGCCCGTGGCGAACCCCTCCCCCATTACCGCAAGGAGTTCGCCACGACCCTCGTCGTACGGGAGAGCACCGCCCCGCCGAAGCCGTGAAGGCGTTCTTCCGTCAGGGGCTGGTGCAGGTGGCGGACGGCGTCGCCGCGCTGCCGTTGGCGGTGAAGCCGAAGGTGGTGGACGAGCCGGCCGCGATCGAGCCGTTGTAGGGCGCGTTGCGGACCGTCACAGAGGAGCCGGACACGCTCTGCTCGCCGTTCCACAGGCTGCTGAAGGTCTGCCCGCCCGGCCAGGTCCACTTCACCGTCCAGCCGTTGACCGCCGAACTGCCCGCCCGTACGGTCACCGTCGACTGGAACCCACCCGGCCAGCTGTTGGTCGTCTCGATCGTCGCCGAGCACGCCCCCGTCACCGGAGACGGCGTCGTGGACGGGCTGGTACGCGGAGACGGGCTCGTATTGGGGGACGGACTCGTGGTCGGTGACGGGCTGGTGTTCGGGGTCGCGGCGTTGAGGGCGTCGAGGACGGCCGTGTACGCCTGCTTCTTGTTGAAGTTGCCGTCGAACAGCAGCGGGTTGTCGCCGCTGCGCCAGGAGTACTTGTCGGTGATGCCCCAGACGGTGATGCCGGTGCAGCGGGGCACCGCCGTGCAGGCCTGGGTGACGCGGCGATAGGCGTCGGCCTGCGCGGAGCCCGAGCCGCCGATGTCGAGCTCGGTGATCTGGACGTCGACGCCGAGGGCGGCGAACTGGGCGATGTTCTGCTGGTAGTTGGACGGCACCGATCCCTGGGACAGGTGCGACTGCAGGCCGACGCAGTCGATGGGCACGCCCCGGGCCTTGAAGTCCTTGACCATGTTGTAGACACCGCGGGTCTTGTTCGCGTTGGCGTCGTCGATGTTGTAGTCGTTGTAGCAGAGCTTGGCGTTGGGGTCGGCGGCCCGCGCGGCGCGGAAGGCCTCTTCGATGAAGCCGTTGCCGAGTTTCTGGGTGAACACCGAGCTGCGCAGGGTGCCGACCGCGCCGCCGTCGGCGAAGGCCTCGTTGACCACGTCCCAGGCGTAGATCTTGCCCTTGTAGTGGCCCATCACGTTGTTGATGTGGTTGACCATGGCCGAGCGCAGGTCGTTGGTGGACAGGCCGCTGACCCAGCCGGGCAGCTGGCCGTGCCAGACGAGCGTGTGCCCGCGGATCTTCATGCCCTTGCTCTGGGCGTGGCTGACGATCTGGTCGGCGGAGGTGAAGCGGAACGAGCCGCGTGAGGGCTCGGTGGCGTCCCACTTCATCTCGTTCTCGGGGGTGACGGCGTTGAACTCCCGGTCCCAGGTGGCCACGTAGGTCGAGTCGTTCATGTGCCCGGCGGCGATCGCGGCGCCGTAGTAGCGGCCGCTTTGGGCGGCCGCCGCACCCAGGGTGCCGGCTGCGGCGCCGGCGGGGAGCGACGCCGAGAGTGCGGTGACCGTGCCGAGTGCGCCGAGGGCGCCGGCGATCAGCAGCCGGCGGGAGCCGGCGAGCCTATGCCGTCGTCCTCCGTCGGTGCGTGAGGGGGTTTCGCCCATGCCTGAGCCTCCACTGCGGGATTGATGAGGGAACGCGGAAAAGACGTCCGCGGGAACACCACGCGAACGGTCGTCGCGTCGAAAGCTGCGGCCCCTGCCGTGCACCACCGACCCCGGCAGGAGGAGCCGCTTCGGGGAGTCAGTCTGGAAATCATCGCGAAATGTGTCAAGGGCGGTGCCGGTAAGTTTCGCCCGTCCACGTGGGCCGACAGGCCTGTTTACTGCACTGATGCCATCGATCTGTTCTGTAATTTTCCGTACGCTTCCGTTCGGCTCCTGTTCCTCGACAACAGCGACGCGGACGCGGTGAACGTTTCATCATCGCGATTCCCCTCGGCGGCGCCGTGCGCGCCTCATCGTGGCAGTTGAGACGAGCAGGCCGGGCGGAGAGGGCGAAGCGGGGCGGGCGCTTGAGCTTGACGGGCACTCCTCACGTCGTATTGGCTCCGGCGCACCACCACCATTGCTCATTTCGAAGAGAGGAGCCTCTCGTCGCGCTGATGTTAGCGCTAACAGTCAAGCCTCACAGTTGGGCCTGACAGGTGAGCCTGACAGTAGAGCCTGACAGGTGCGCCTGACCGTCAGGCCGCAGGGCGGAGACCGCCCACCTATCTCATCATCACCGAAAGGGGTTGACCAACAGCGATGTCAACACTCACAGAGCGGTGCGGACGGAGACGGTGGGGACGCCGGCTGACCACCGCGCTCCTGGCCGTGACCGTCGTGGCGACCGCACCCGCCGTCGCGCGGGCCGAGTCGAACGGCGGGGTGCGGGTGATGCCGCTGGGCGACTCGATCACCGAGGGCACGCAGGTGCCCGGCGGCTACCGGATCGGGTTGTGGCAGCGCCTGGCCGCGGGCCGCTACACGATCGACTTCGTCGGGTCGCAGTACAACGGACCGGGCAACCTGGGCGACCACGACCACGAGGGACACCCC
>NZ_JAATEK010000057.1:0-44334 GCF_012034195.1 Microbispora sp. CL1-1 | reverse complement strand
TTGAGCTTCGCTCAGGAGTACGTGGCGCGACGCTGGAAGGCATCGGCGGCGCGTACTCGGGAGACCGACACGTACGCCCTGATGGCTCTCGTCCCTGCCTTCGTCAAGGACCTGCCGGGTAAGCCTGACGATGCGGAACTGCGTGAGGTGCTGCGAGATCACGCCCTGCTCCCGGCAGACCGGCGCGCGGAGCTGCCCAGAAACCGGGCGGCGGTCCTGCGCTGGCTGGAAACCGCGTCGCTTCCGCTGGCCGACCTGCAAGAGGCCGGCGTTCTCCGGCGTGGCCTCGATGCAATCTCCGTGACCTTCGCCGGTAAGAAGGCGGCGGCGAACACCGTCCTGCGTAAGCGAGAGGTCCTCAATCACCTCCTGGAGCTCGCCGTTGAAGAGAAGGTCTTGCCCTCCAACCCGCTGCGCGAGATCAAGTGGACTCCGCCCAAGTCGACGGAAGCCGTCGACCCTCGGACGGTGGTCAACCCTCGTCAGGCGGGGGCGCTGCTCGCCGCGGTGAGCTACGTCGGCCGCTCGCGCGGGCCGCGCATGATGGCTCTATACGCGTGCATGTACTACGCCGCGCTGCGCCCGGAGGAGGCCGCGGGCCTCCGGCGGGAGAACTGCCAGTTGCCCGATGAGGGCTGGGGCATGCTGACGCTGGAGAAGACTCGCCCACAGGCGAACAAGCGCTATACCGACTCGGGGGAGGCACACGACGAGCGTGGCCTTAAGCATCGGGCCGAGCGGGAAACCCGCCCGATCCCGATCCCGCCGGTCCTGGTGGCGATCCTCAGAGAGCACATCAAGCGGTACGGCGTGGCCGACGATGGCCGGCTGTTCCGCACCGCCAAGGGCCGCCCCTACACCGCCTCGGCGATCTCTCGGATCTGGCAGGAGGCGCGGGCGATCGGTTTCGGGCCGGAGCAGGCGGCCTCGCCGCTGGCTGCTCGGCCGTACGACCTTCGGCACGCGGCCGTCTCGCTCTGGCTCAATATCGGCGTTCCGGCAACCGAGGTCGCCCAGCGTGCCGGGCACAGTGTGGAGGTTCTCCAACGCGTCTACGCCAAGTGCGTGGAAGGCCAGGCACTCCAGGCGAACAACAAGATCACAGCCGCTCTGGACGACTGAGACAGGGTTACCTTGGAAGGGCCTCGGGCTACCCGGGGCCCTTCGCTTTCGCGGGACGTGGGGGTTAGTGCCAGCGGTCGTTGATCGCTCTGCTGGGTTGTCGTACCTGCCTGCTTTGATCCCTGATGCGGGCTCCGAGCGTGAGATGAGGTGCGGCGTGGCTGAATGCCTGACGAGTTTCGTAGAAGAGATCAAGGATCTCTACGGGGGCTTCGACATCGTAGACGGCGACAGCGGTGACGATCTGACCGTGTCGTCGACGACAGAAGCGCGGGAGGACTACTGGTGGATCGAGACTGACGACAAGTTCTTCCTTTGCAGCGCGGACAGGGAAAGCAGCGTCTACGTGCGGTTCGAATTGTGGAGCGGTCCGCCCCCGGCTGTCGATCCCTCCTGGGAGCGCTCGTGGAGCGGCCGGGTGCGCGTGCCATCAGGCAAGGTCCAGGCGCGCGAGTACCTCGGGGGTGACAACCATAAGACGTTCGACCTGGGATGCGCTGATGTCGAATGGTCGGTCGAAGTGCACGCGAAGACGCTAGAGAACGACGTCGATCCGGACTTTCCGCCTGACATCTTTCGCGTAGAGCTGTTCAAGCTGCGTTTCTGGCGCTACGACCCTCGATGAGGGCGCGGACCACCCTGCGCGTACCCCGGTCCCATGCGACCGTGACAGCCGACCGTCTCGCTGTGGTTGAACGCGGGCGTTCCGGCAGCCGAGGTGGCCCAACTGGCGGGGCGCAGCGTGCCTCTTCGCATGTGCGGCCTGACCTGGGGAAACACCTGTAAGATCATTTCGCGTATATTTCGCGATCACTGACATGCAGCTGCCTACGGCTGCATCTCACTGCGCAAGATCACGAGATGGATTCGGAGAAGCCCCAGGTGGGGGCCGTTTCGGCTGATCAAAGAGTGCCCCCGGCAGGATTCGAACCTGCGGCACCCGCTTTAGGAGAGCGGTGCTCTATCCCCTGAGCTACGGAGGCGCATGATGTGCACCAGTAAGCCTAGCGAAAGGTTGGGCCCGCTCGCGCCTCCCCAGGGGTGTCGTTTCGTGGTGCGCCGGTCATCGGCGGGCTGACCTGCGGTAAAGCGATGGCAAGTGGTCGTACGCCGGTCAGGGGAGGGGGATTACCGTCGCTGGCCGTGACCCTAACGCGACGTGGATCCGCGCGCAGGCTGCGATCGGTGCTGCTCGTCGCGGCGCTGCTCGCGCCGGCGATCCTTGCCTCGGGCATGCTCATGGCCGACTTCACCGGCTATGGGGAGCGGGCGCGGGCTCAGTTATCGGGCAGCGCGGCCGTACGCGCGGCACCGGCTCGGGCGGCGGACCAGAAGCGCGCCGAGACCACTGCCGAGACCGGGGGAGATCGGGCCCCCGCCGGAACGCCTGCTGCGCGGCCCGCCATGCCACCAACGGTGGACGGCCGAGAAGCTCAGAGGATCCACGTGATCACGATGGCGGGGACGAGACCCCTGCTGAATCCGACCCCGGTGCCCGCGCCGCCCGGTCCCGCGCGTCTCTACGAGGGGGTCGTACGGATCCTTCCGATCGCCCGGCCCGTCCAACGGATCATCCACACGGCCACGACGCCGAAGGCGAGCCGGCCGACGGAGGAGCCGGAGCCTCACGAGGAGGAGACGTTCACGTGCGAGCCGGAGTGGCGGGACACGTGGCTGTGGGAGCTCTGCCGGGAGCATGAGAGCCAGCCCGAAGGCGGGCGATGAGCTGGGAAACGCGCAAATGCGACGTGTCCGGTCGATAGCACTTATGCGAACCGGGGCTCGGGCACACAGGGCGCTGTAGTAACGTGCGTCCCTGACCCAGGTCAAGAGTTCGCAAACGGGGGAATCGATCGTGTCATCTCCTCGATCAGCCAGGCTGATCGCGGTCGTCACGGCGATGACTTCGCTGACCGTCTCCGCACCGTACGGCACGGCCGCGCCGGCCTTGGCCGACACCACGACCGCGAAGGTCCGTACGGCGTCCGCGGGGGAAAGCGTAATGACGCTCGACAAGGAGCCCACCACGCTGACCGAGCTGCGGCGGGAGGCTCAGAAGGCGTACAAGTCGATCGAGGACGCGAACCGGGCACTGGTGGCGCGGCAGAAGAAGTTCGGCACCGTCGAGAAGGCGCTGGCGGCCAAGTTGGAGAGTCTCCAGCAGGCCACGGCGGAGCTCAACAAGATGCGCAAGCCGCTGTCGGACCTCGCCTCGTCGATGTATCAGGACCCCTCGCTCGACGGGCTCAGCCCGTTCTTCAGGGCGGGGAACGGCACGGAGACGCTCCGGAGGATCGCCGACCTCGACCACATCGTCGCCGGACGGAACAACGTGCTCGGCGACGCGGTGAAGCTCTTGGAACGGCAGCAGCGGCTCGCAGAGGAGGCGCAGGAGCTCCGGGCGGCCAGCCTCCTGCAGGAGGCGCAGCTGAGCGCGCAGGTCGCCGCGTTGCGCAAACGCTCCAGCTCGCTGGTGCGGTCGCTGACCAAGGCGCTGATCAAACTTGGTGTGAAGATCAGCAGCAAGGGGGCGGGCGGCTGCGACCCGACCAGGATCGGCCAGGCGGAGCAGTACCCGAACGGCCTGCTGCCCCAGACCATCCTGTGCCCCCTGCCGCAGGCCGGGGAGGAACTGCGGGCGGACGCGGCGATCGCCTTCGCCGATCTCAACATCGCTTACAAGAAGCGCTTCGGCACCTCGATGTGCATCTCGGACAGCTATCGCAGTCTGAGCGAGCAGCAGTCCATCTACTATCGGCGGCCCGGTTTCGCCGCCACTCCGGGCAAGAGCAACCACGGGCTGGGGCTCGCGGTCGACTTGTGCGGCGGGGTGCAGAACTTCCGGTCTGTCCAGTTCAACTGGCTGGAGGCCAACAGCAAGCGGTATGGCTGGATACACCCCGACTGGTCGTATCACAGCCCCTTCGAGCCCTGGCACTGGGAGTACGATCCCCAACTTGGCGCGAAACTCTGACGATCGCCCTCGGCCGAGCAACCTCGGCGCCGGGCGTTACGCCGGGTCCGAGGAGACGTTTCGGCAGGTCACGCGTGACCAGCGGGCCTGACGGCAGGCCGGGGCGGCGACGACGGACGCCCCCTGCACGCCGCAGGTGACCACCGCCTGATCGGCCCCGCTGCCGTTCTGACAAACCCCGGGCGCGCTCCGCCGCCCGGGCAAAGCCCCTCCACAGCCTGGGCACAGTCCGTCAGTGCGGGTGGATGGTCATCGACAGCCTGCCCTGTGCCTGGGCTTGGGCGAGCTGGGCCGCCTGCGCCGGGGTCGTGGCCAGCACCAGCAGCGCGCCGCCGTCCGTACGGCCGGGTGGCCGGGCGATCACCCGCACCTCCCGGGCGACGGTCCTGGCCTGGAAAGGCCCGTCCTCGAAGGCCGCCAGGACGTCGATCACGTCTCCCGGCGACAGCAGGCGGGCGGCGTCGGGATCGGCCATCCTGACCGGCGTCGCGACCAGACCCGGTTCGATGGCTGGCGTTCCCGCTCGCGCAGCCGACGCATCGGCTTGCGGGTCCGGCGCCCCTGGTGCCGCGGCCGGGCCGCCGCCGGCTGAGCCGACGTCCGCCGAATCACTGTCGGCCGCGCTGCCACTGGCTGAACCACCGTCGGCCGGGTCGCCGCCGCCCGAGCCGCCGCCGGCTTGGCCGCCGTACGCCTGCCCGGCCAGGGTCTGGCGGAACAGGGCCGAGCCGAGCAGCCGGGCGTCGGTGAGGAGCTCGCCTCGACGCAATGGACCGGCGAGCACGCGGCCCGAGACCGGGGTGCCCGGCGCGTACGCCCCGGCGGGCACCGCATCGGGCGGGAGCCGTACGACCACGACGTCGGCGGCTGCCAGACGGCCTCCGGGGAGATCGCGGGCGGCGGCGAGGACCTCCACCCCGTCAGGGGTGCGGACGGCCAGCAGCACGCAGGCCACCGCCAGACCGGCGAGGACGGCGGCGATCGGACGGCGACGGCGCGTCCTCAGCCGCTTCAGATCACGCATGACCATCTCGGTTTCGCCTCTCGCCTCCTTGCGAGCCTCCTTGCAAGCCTCCTCGCGAGGGCCGGTTGCATCGTGGACGCTTCACGCCGATGGCCCCCATGGATCGCCTGTCCAGGCGATGCCCCGGCGGCGGTGGCGCGCCGCCGGTTCCGCCGCCGGTTCCGCCGCCGATCGCGCGGCCGGACAGGGCCGTACGGCATGGCACGCATCGGCGTCAGGGGAGCTCGATCGGCAGCTTGATCCCGTCGAGGGCGTTGCCGCAGGGGCAGATGCGCTCCTCCGGAAGGGCCTCGACGACCTGCGCGACAAGCGTGCGCATCCGCTCCACGTTGGCGGCGAAGAAGGCCAGCACTTCCTCGTGGGTGACCCCCTCACCGGCCTCCACACCGGCGTCGTGGTCGGTCACGAGGGCGAGGGTCGTGTAGCAGAGGGCGAGTTCGCGGGCGAGCACGGCCTCGGGGTGCCCGGTCATGCCGATGATCGACCAGCCCGCCCCCGCGAACCACTTCGACTCGGCCCGGGTGGAGAACCGGGGCCCCTGGACCACGACCAGAGTGCCGCCGTCGACCGTGTCCCAGCCCGTCTCGCGGGCAGTGGCCACGGCGGCCGCCCGGCCGGAGGGGCAGTAGGGGTCGGAGAACGACACGTGGACCGCCCCGCCCGCGTCGTAGTAGGTCTGCTCGCGGCCCTGCGTGCGGTCCACGAGCTGGTCGGGGATCACGAGGGCGCCCGGGCCGATCTCCGGGCGCAGGGACCCGACCGCGCTGGGCGCGAGCACCTGGCGTACGCCGAGGGAGCGAAGGGCCCACATGTTCGCCCGATAAGGGATGCGGTGGGGAGGGAAGGTGTGGCCGCGGCCGTGCCGGGGGACGAACGCGACGGTTCGGTCGCCGATGCGGCCCACGGTGATCGTGTCACTCGGCGGGCCGTACGGCGTCGTGATGTCGATCTCTTCGGCGTCCTCAAGCAGGGAGTAGAACCCCGAGCCGCCGATGACCCCGATGTCTGCGCGATTGACCATGGGCCGACACTAGCGAACGGCGCAGCACGTCCGGCGCGTGCCGTCGGCCCCTGTGGATAACCTCAGGCGGCGGCGGTCGAACCGGACGACGACGTGCTCGACGAGGAGGCGCTCGACGACGAGGACGAAGACGAGCTCGTGGAGGTCGCGGGCTCCTTCTTGCCGGAGTCGCCGGACGACTTCGAGGACGTCGTCGTCGTGGTGGCCGTGGTCGTGGACGAGCTCGAAGAACGGCTGTCGGTCCGATAGAACCCGGAGCCCTTGAACACGATGCCAACCGCGGAGAAGACCTTGCGCAGCTTGCCCTGGCAGGCTGGGCACTCCGTGAGCGGGTCGTCAGAGAACTTCTGGACGGCCTCCAGCTGCTCACCGCAAGCGGTACAGGCGTACTGGTAGGTAGGCACTCGCTCCTCCTGAGACTGGCACTCGACCGGGTCGATTGCTAATGGTAAGCAGTCAACAAGCCCAAACGCCACTCCAGCCCGGTTTATTGCCCCGCGCCGTCCCATTCGCGCGCGCCAGGATCCCCGCCAAGATCCCCGCCGAGATCTCGCCGGGCTCCCGCCGAGATCCCAGCGGGTTCCCGCCGAGCCTCGCCCGCGATCCACGAGCGGTCCGCCCGCGATCCGTCCGCGATCCGTCCGCAGCCCGAACCGAGCCCTGAACCGCCGCCCAAACCGCCGCAGCCCGGACCGCCGCAGCCCGGACCGCCGCAGTGCAAACCGCGGCCCGGACCGCGTCACAAACCACCGCCCGGACCGCCGCAGCGCAAACTCAGCCCGGACCGCCACGCGAAAGCAGCCCCTACGACGGTCAGCCGCCGCGTTCGCCGTACCAGCCGGCCAGCTTGCCGCGGCGGCTGACGGCGCGCAGGCGGCGTTCGACCGTCTCCCGCTGGGCGGCCGTGGTGACCACGAGGAGCTGGTCGCCCGCCAGCAGCCGCGTCGTCGGCGTGGGCACGAACGACTGCCCGTTCCGTACGACGAGGGTGACCATGGCGTTCGCGGGCAGCCGGAGCTCGAAGATCTCCACACCGTGCATGAGCGAGCCGGGCGGGATGCGGACCTGCAGCAGCTCGGCGTTCAGCTCTTCCAGTGGCGCGGCCTCCACGTCGAGGTCGCGGGCCTCGCCCTCCGCCGCCAGGCCGAGCAGCCTGGCGAGGTACGGCAGCGTGGGCCCCTGGAGGATCGTGAACACGATGACGATGATGAACACGTCGTTGAACAGGCCCTTCGCCCCCGGCAGCCCGGCGGCCCAGGGGATCGCGGCCAGCACGATGGGCACCGCACCGCGCAGCCCGGCCCACGACAGGAACACCTGCTCGCGCCACGACAGCGCACCGAGGCGCAGGAGCCGGGCGATCGCCGCGGACACCACCACGGACGCCGGCCGGGCGACCAGGACCAGCAGCAGGCCCGACACCACGGCTGGGACGAGCACGCCCGGCAGTTCGCCCGGGTCCGCGAGCATGCCGAGCATGACGAACAGCCCGATCTGGGCGAGCCAGGCGGCGCCCTCCGCGAAGCCGCGCGTGGCGGCGCGGTGGGGGAGCCTGGCGTTGCCCAGGACCAGCGTGGTCAGGTAGACCGCGAGGAACCCGCTGCCGTGCAGCAGGGTCGCCCCGCTGTAGGTGATGAACGCCAGCGCCAGCACCGCGATCGGGTAGAGGCCGGAGGCGGGCAGCGCGACCCGGCGCAGCGCGTACACCCCCGCCGGGCCCACGGCGAGACCGACGGCCGCGCCGATGACGAGCTCGACGGTGGTGTCCAGCAGGATGTGCGGCAGCGAGAGCTCGAACGACGAGCCCGCGCTCAGCATGATCACGAGGATGACGGTCGGGGCGTCGTTGAAGCCCGACTCGGCCTCCAGGATCCCGGCGAGCCGGGGCGGCAGCGGCAGCCGTCTCAGCACGGAGAACACGGCCGCCGCGTCGGTCGACGCCAGGAACGCGCCCAGCAGCAGCGCCATGCGCCATTCCATGCCGAGCAGGACGGCGACGCCCGCCGCGAGCACGACGACGCTGACCGCGATTCCGACCGTGGCGAGCACGAGCGCCGTCGGGACGGCGTCGCGTACGTGTTTCCAGTTGGTGGTGAGACCACCCTCGGCGAGGATCACGGCGAGCGCGACCAGGCCGAGTTGCTGGGCCATCTGGGCGTTGTCGAAGTTGATGCCGATGGGGCCGCCCTCGCCGAGCAGCAGCCCGAGGCCGAGATAGAGGAGCAGCGAGGGAAGGCCGGTGCGATGCGCGATCCGTACGGACGCGATGGCCGCGATGACGACGACGGCGGACAGGAGCAGCCAGACGTTCAGACCGATCCGCTCCCTTCGCCGTCTCTTATGTCAATCTTGTCATATCTGTACCAAGCGGGCGATTCCGCTGGGAAGAGCAGCAAAGCGGACGCGCTGGTCATGCGGCTCGGCGGGAACCCCCTCCAGCAACTCGCCCTCGTGCAGGAGCGCCACCGTTGGCACATTCGGCCCGACGCGGGCGAGCGCCCGGTCGTAGAACCCGCCGCCGCGGCCGAGCCGTACGCCGGTCACCCGGTCGACGGCGAGGGCCGGCGCGATCACCAGCGCGGCGGTGCGGATCGCGTCGACGCCGCGCCGGACGTCCACCGGCTCCATGATTCCGTACGGACCGGGGACCAGGGAGTCGGGCCCGTCGTACACCGCCCAGTCGAGGTCGCCGTCCGGGCGCTGCACCGGCAGCATCACCGTGGCGCCGTGCTTCCACAGGGCCAGGATCAGTCCCTGCGTGGCCGGCTCGGTGCCCGTCGACCAGTAGCAGGCCACCAGGCCCGCCATCTGCACCCACGGCTGGTCGAGGAGTAACTCCCTGATGGCCGCCGACGACTCGCGCAACGTCCCGGGATCGAGCTCCGAGCGGCCGCGCAATATACGCCGACGCAGGTTCATCTTGTCCAAAGACTGCTCCGTTAGTGTCTACTCATGGCTGACTTCGATCCCGTGACCAAAGCCGTCGTGCCCGCCGCGGGTCTCGGCACCCGCTTCCTTCCCGCCACGAAGGCGACCCCCAAGGAGATGCTGCCCATCGTCGACAAGCCGGCCATCCAATACGTGGTGGAGGAGGCCGTCTCCGCCGGACTGCTGGACGTCCTCATGGTGACCGGCCGCAACAAGCGTTCGATCGAGGACCACTTCGACGTAGCGTACGAGCTTGAGGACGCTCTTCGCGCGAAGGGCGACGAAGAGCGGCTCAACCAGGTCAAGGAGCCCGTCGACCTCGCCACCATGCACTACGTGCGGCAGGGCGAGCCGAAGGGTCTCGGCCACGCCGTCCTGTGCGCCAAGCAGCACGTCGGCCACGAGCCGTTCGCCTGTCTGCTCGGCGACGACATCATCGACCCCCGCGACCCGCTGCTCAAGCGCATGATCGAGGCGCGCGCGACCTACGGCGGCAGCGTCATCGCGCTGATGGAGGTGCCGCGCGAGCAGATCTCCCTGTACGGCGCCGCCGCCATCGAACCGACCGACGAGGACGACGTCGTCCGCGTCACGGACCTCGTGGAGAAGCCCCCGGCCGACGAGGCGCCCTCCAACTGGGCCGTCATCGGCCGTTATGTGATCGACCCCGCCGTGTTCGACGTGCTGGAGCGCACCCCGCCGGGACGCGGCGGCGAGATCCAGCTCACCGACGCCCTGCGCACCCTTGCATCGATGGGCCCGGAGGAGGGCGGTCCGGTGCACGGCGTGTTGTTCCGCGGCCGTCGTTACGACACCGGCAACAAGCTGGAGTATCTGCAGACCGTGGTGCAGTTCGCCGCGAACCGGGACGACCTCGCCCCCGAGTTCCTGCCGTGGCTGCGGGAGTTCCTGGACAAGTCCGGACAGTGAGCCGATGAAACCCGTCGACCGCCATCTCGCCGACATCCTCGCGGTGGTGCGACCGCTCGCACCGCTGGAGGTCGAGATCGAGGCCGCCCTCGGCGCCGTGCTGGCCGAGGACGTCGCCTCGCCCGTCCCGCTGCCGCCGTTCGACAACTCGGCCATGGACGGCTATGCCGTACGGGCCGAGGACGTGGCCGCCGCGCCCGTCACGCTGCCCGTGATCGGGGACGTCGCGGCGGGGGACGGCGGGCTGAACGCCCTCGGCCCCGGCCTGGTCACCCGCATCATGACCGGGGCGCCCGTGCCCACCGGCGCCGACGCCGTCGTTCCGGTGGAGTGGACCGACGGCGGCACCGCCCGCGTACGGATCGACAGGCCGGCCCCGCCTGGCAACGCGATCAGGCGGGCGGGCGAGGACGTGCGGGCGGGCGACGTGGTGCTCCGCGAGGGCGTCAGGATCGGGCCCGCCCAGATCGGGATACTCGCCGGGGTGGGCCGCCGCCGGGTGCTGGTGCGGCCCCGGCCGAGGGTGGTCGTGCTGTCCACGGGTGCCGAGCTCAGCGAGCCCGGCACCCCGCTGGGCGCGGGCCGCATCTGGGAGTCCAACAGCTTCATGCTCGCCGCCGCCGTACGCGAGGCGGGGGCGCAGGGGTTCCGGGCCGGTTCGGTGACCGACGACCCCAAGGAGTTCATGGACACGCTGGACGCCCAGCTCGTGCGGGCCGACGCCGTGATCACCAGCGGCGGCGTCTCCATGGGGGCGTACGAGCCGGTCAAGGAGGCCCTGTCGCCGCTGGGCACGGTGACCTTCGAGAAGGTCGCCATGCAGCCGGGCATGCCGCAGGGCTTCGGCGTCGTGGGGCCCGACCGCGTGCCGATCTTCACGCTGCCCGGCAACCCGGTCTCGTCGTTCGTGTCGTTCGTGCTCTTCGTCAAGCCGGCCCTGCGGGCGATGCAGGGCCTTCCGGCCGGGCCGCCCGCGACCGCGCGCGCGGCCCTCACCGGGCCGGTGCGGTCCCCGGCGGGCAAGCGGTCGTACCTGCGGGCCGTGCTGACGGGCGAGAGCGTCGCACCGGTGACCGGGCAGGGCTCGCACCAGCTCGCGGCGCTGGCCGGGGCGAACGCGCTGATCGTGGTGCCGGAGGACGAGACCTCGCTGCCCGAGGGCGCCGAGGTGGAGGTGATACCCCTGTGAATGACGGCACTGCGAAGCTGACTCACGTGGACGAGTCGGGCGCCGCCCGGATGGTGGACGTCTCCGAGAAGGACGTGAGCGCGCGCACCTCCGTCGCGACCGGGCGCGTGCTGCTGTCGCCCGAGGCGGTGGCCGTGCTCCGCGCGGGTGACGTGCCCAAGGGCGACGCGCTCGGCGTGGCGCGGATCGCCGGGATCATGGGCGCCAAGCGCACTCCCGACCTCGTGCCGCTGTGCCACCCGATCGCCCTGACCGGCGTGAAGGTCGACCTCGCCGTCGTGGACGAGGGGGTGGAGATCACCGCCCGGGTCCGTACGGCCGACAGGACGGGCGTCGAGATGGAGGCGCTCACGGCCGTCACCGTCGCGGCGCTCGCACTGGTGGACATGGTCAAGGCGGTGGACCCGGCGGCCGTGATCAGCGACGTCCGGGTCGAGGAGAAGACGGGCGGCAAGACGGGCCACTGGACCCGGCCCGGACAGGAGTAAGGCGTGCGCGCGTTGGTGGTGACGGTGTCCAACAGGGCGTCCGCGGGCGTCTACGAGGACAGGTCCGGGCCGCTGCTGGCCGGCCTGCTCAAGGAGGCGGGCTGCGACCAGGTGGACGGGCCCCGCGTGATCCCGGACGGCGACGCCGTCGAGGCCGCGCTGCGCGAGGGCGTCGCCGCGGGCTACGACGTGATCGTCACCACGGGCGGCACCGGGGTGACGCCCCTCGATCTCACCCCGGAGATGACCCGCCGGGTGCTCGACCGGGAGATTCCCGGCATCGCCGAGGCCATCCGTCAGGTCAACCGGGAGAAGGTGCCGGCGTCGATCCTGTCCCGGGGTCTCGCCGGGCAGGCGGGCACGACTCTGGTGGTCAACCTGCCCGGGTCCTCCGGCGGCGTACGGGACGGCATGGCCGTGCTGACCCCGATCCTGGCCCACGTCGTCGACCAGATCCACGGCGGCGATCATGCCCGCTGAGCAGCCGGCCGAGACCGCGGCGCGTCCCGCGTGGCGCGTTGACCGTGTTCCGGTGGATGATTGACGAATGGATCGACTTCGCGGCTGGCCGGCAACCATGGCCGAGGGGCCCGTCGGGCTGCGGCCGCTGCGCCTGCGTGACGTCCGTGACTGGCGCGACACCCGGCTGCGCAACGCCGAATGGCTCCGCCCGTGGGAGCCGAGCAACCCCGAGACCCCGCTGTTCCGCACCGGTCTCGGGCCGTACGTCTCGATGGTCGGCACGCTGCGCCGCGAGGCCCGCCAGGGCATGGCCATGCCCTGGGTGGTCACGTACGAGGGGCGGTTCGCCGGGCAGCTCACCGTGGGCGCGATCGTGTGGGGATCGGCCCGCTCCGCTCAGGTGGGCTACTGGGTCGACGGCGCGCTCGCCGGGCGGGGCATCATCCCGACCGCCCTCGCCATGGCGGTGGACCACTGCTTCTTCACGACCGGTTTACACCGCCTCGAGGCCAACATCCGGCCGGAGAACCAGGCCAGCCGCAGGGTCGTGGAGAAGCTCGGGTTCCGCGAGGAGGGCATCCGCCGGCGTCAGCTGCACATCGACGGCGCCTGGCGCGACCACATCTGCTACGCGCTGACCGTGGAGGACGTGCCCCGCGGACTGCTCGTCCAGTGGCGCCGCACCATGAACTCGGCCGCCCGCCGCAGCGAGTCCAGCCCCGGTTAGGAGCCGGCGTACGGCCGGCTGCAATCGAAGGACAAGCCGATCACTAGCGGGCGCTGTGATGCTCGGTGGCACTCGACAGAAACCGTGTCACCGGAGGCATCGCCATGAGCAAGCGGATCCCGTCCCTCCCGCCCCGGCCGCCGCTGGCCCACCGGTAGCGGCCCGCACGCGCTGGCCTGTGGAAATCGCGCGTTCGCACGGGATCGAATTACATGAAGAGCTTTGACGATCTCGCGACACACCGGACTGAATGCTCGTCATTCAGTGACACACAGTCCTACGGTGCGTGACGTGAACACCTCTCCGCCGACCCAGGGCCACGGATGTGTTCACCATGCCCTCCGGCACGCCCGTACGGCGGTCCGGAGGTGGCCGCATGGGTAGTGCCCTGCTCTACCTGGCCATCGTCGTCATGTGGCTCAGCGTCCTGCTGCCCATGTGGCTGCGCCGGGACCGGCACACCGACGACGAGCTGTTCGAGGAGCAGGCCGTGGCGAACACGCTGTCCGAGCGGCCCGCCGCCGACTGCGCCGAGGCGCCGGAGGCCTCGGACGACGCCGATGACGCCGACGATTCCGACGGGGATGCGGACGGAGGCGACGCCGACACGGTCGTCACCCCGCCGGCCGTCGCCGCTTCCGACGCGGCCCCGGGCAACGAGACCGTCACGGCCGACCAGGTCGCGGCGGAGCGGCATGCGCGGGCCCGCCGTGTCGCCGCTCACCGCCGCGCCCGGATCCTCGCCCGGCGCAGGCGGCGGCTCCTGTGGAGCATCCTGCTCGTGCTGGCCTCCGTGGTCACCGCGGCCGTACGCGTGATGCCCTGGTGGGCGGTCGCACCCTCGGGCGTGCTCCTGCTCGGCTACCTCGCCGTGCTGCGCGTGGCCGTACGCGCGGACAGGGAGCAGCGGGAGAGGGCCGCCCGGATGCGGGCCGAGCACCTGCGCCGCCGGCGGGAGCGCCGCCGCGCCCTGGCCGAGGCGGCCCGCGAGGCGGAGATCATCAAGTTCGAGGCGCGCAGGCGTGTGCAGGTCTTCGACCAGTACGCCGACGGGCGCCGCGCGGCCGGGGACTGATTTGGTGGCGCGAACACCCCGCAGAGTTTGCTAATCTAGTCGAGGTCGTTGGGGCTATAGCGCAGTCCGGTAGCGCACTTCGTTCGCATCGAAGGGGTCTGGGGTTCAAATCCCCATAGCTCCACCACGACGAAGGCCCGTCAGGTGATCCACCTGGCGGGCCTTTTCGCTGCCCCGGGCCGCCGGGAGGTACGGCCACCGCCTTGTTCCCGCCGCAGCCAGCGCACATGTGGTCCGAACCTGGGTCATGACTGCCAGGCCCGCCTGAAGCTCTCGCGGGCCCGGTGCAGGCGCGACTTGACCGTGCCGGCCGGCACGTCGAGCAACCGGGCCGCCGCGCTCTCCTCCAGCCCTTCCAGGTCGCGCAGCACGAGCACCGCGCGGTGTTCGGGGGACAGATGCCCCAGCACGTCCCTGATGTCGGCGGCGCGTTCGACGTCGACCGGGGAGGGCAGCTCGGTCAGCTCGGCGGCCACCGTGCGGCCCTCCCGCTTGGCGATCCGCACCGCTTCCCGTACGGCGATCGCCCGTGCCCAGCCGTACAGGGCGGCGGGTTCCTTCAGCGTGCGCAGGTTGCGGAAGACCGCGATCAGCGCCTCCTGGGCGGCGTCGGCCCCGGCGTCCAGCGCGATCGGGCCGCAGATCCGGCCGAGGTAGGGCGTGAGCTCCTTGAGCAGGTCGTTCATCGCCACGGTGTCGCCGCGCTGGGCGGCCACCACCAGGGCGGCGGTGTCGTGCGCGGTCATCGGGCGGTCTGCCCGGCCTGGAGAGCGAGGGCGGCCAGGGCGCGCTCGCCCGCGGCGCGTACGCCGATGGGGATCAGCGCCGCGCGCCCGGGGACGCGGACGCCGCCGGTCTGGGCGACCAGGGTGCCACCGGGCACGGCGGTGGCCGCCAGGCCGATGAGCAGGAAGCGGCTCTGCATCCAGCACCAGCCGGGCTGAAGATCCACGTCGAAACGGGCGCGCATGCCATACCTGCTGCGGGCCCGTGCCACGAGCCGGCCCCCGCCCAGGTCCGCGTCGATGGTCAGGCCCCTCATGTCGGGCTCGAAGGTGCCGAAGCTCCTCTCCAGATCGCTCGCGATGCCCCACACCACGTCGAAGGGGGCCGGGATCGTGCGCTCGCTGACGTACGCGCCCGCGATCGCGGAGGCGAGCACGCGCAGCCGTCGCACCGGGTCGAGCTCGGCGACAGGCCAGGACGAGGACATGGTCATGTCCTTTCAGAGGAGGCGAAGGCCCGGAAGGTTCCATGGAACCTCCTCGGCGGGCGGCCCCTCCTCCAGGGTGTGAACACTCGAACGCGCAAGCGCCTCGCGAACCTGGTCGCCGGAGTTCTGCTCACCGACGCGGCGGCACACCTCTACTGGACGACGGGCCGCACCTGGCCCGCCCACGACGTCAGGGCCCTGTCTCTCGCCGTGCTGAACATGGAGGTGCCCTTCACCCCGCCCGTGCTGATCCCGCTGGTCGCCGCGCTGACCACGGGCGCCGCCGCGGTGGTGGCCCGCTCACGCGGACGAGGCGGCAGGCTCGCCTCGCTGGTCACCCTCGCGGTGGGCTGCGGGGTGCTGCTGCGCGGGGCGGCGGGCCTGGTGTGGGCGTTCGGCATCGGCGCCGACACCGGCATGCCGTTCTACTGGCTCAACCTGTTCCTCTACACCCCCGCCTGCCTGGTGATGCCGGCGGCGGTCGTCGCGGTCCAGGCCGGCGATCCGGCTACTACGGTGTTCGGCGGCCGGCTGATGCCCGCGCTGGTCTTCGGCCGTCCGCGTCCGGAGCCGGCCGGCACCAGGGGGTTCACATCCCTATAGCTTCACCACGACGAAGGTCCGGCAGGTGATCCATCTGCCGTGCCTCTCCGCTGCCTCTGCCACGTCCTGGATGGCTCATCTCCTGCCCGGTCGTGTTCCAGTACGGAGGGTCGTTCCACACGTGGGCGGCCTCGGCGGCCATGCGGATGCCCACGGCCTTGCCGGCCATGGCCGCGGGTGCGCGGCGCGACGGGTCGTCGATGTACGCGCGCCCGCTGATCGACACCGGTGGCCGGATGCCTGGCCCGGTACCTGCCGCGACCGCGTGCACCAGATCGACCCGCTTTCCGCGTCGAAGACGGCCGGTTCTCCCGAGCCGGCGTCGACGGCGGGGATCAGAAAGCGCGTTTTTCGGCCAGCCGCGGACGTCTCCGAGCCGGCGCCCGATCTCCGCGATGTGCTCCTCTTCGGGCGGCGTGACCGCAGTTCGCGCAATACGCCCCATTCGTACGCCGAACTCCTGGGGGCTCTTTGACCTCTTCAGCGACCAAATCAGGCCTATTACTCCCATGGCGGTCGGTTTCGCGAGGCGTTCGCCGTACACGAGTTGTGCCTCCAGCGGCTTCTCGGGGTGGAGGCCCGCGGCGATCTGAGCTCCCACCACGGCATCGGCGGAGGTGCCCGCGATGAGGCTGGCGTCGCGTACGTCGATGCCCTGCTCGGCCCGGCCGGCGAGACACCCGCCTCCCAGGCGATCCCGGTCGGCCCGCCGCCGAGAACCAGCGCTCTCCCGCCCAGGGGCCCCTCCCCGCTTGCCGAATCCCTGCTGTCGAATCACTGCGACATGGTTGAGATGAGGGAAACTGAGTATGTCGTACTCGATTTTGTGGGCCTGCGCGCTCCCGGGATGACACACCCGATCAGGAGGGGCGAATCGCTACCCGGCCATGCAGGGTGCGACGCTGGAGACGCTTTTATCGCCGTCCGAGCTGCCGTGGGAGCCCGCACAGGGGGACACGCGGACGAGAGACGGGGAAATCTTGGTGTTCCGCCGGAGACGTGGAGGGGCCCTGGCGGCCTACCGATATAGGACAGGCATTTCTTTTCCGGTTCTTTCCGCCGCATATGGTCCACTGGCCGGGAGGGGGGAGGATGCGCCTGCACGACCGTTTCTCCATCACGTTTCGCATCACTCTGTTCACCGGGGTGATGGCGACTTTCCTGTGCGCGCTGCTGGCCCTGTCCATAATGACGGGCATCCATCATTACGTCAGTGACGACGTCGAGAGGGAGATCTCGGCGGCGGGCGGCCGCGTGGCCGTCCAGATCGAGCGGGGGCAGATGACCTACCCGCTCGACGTCTACAAGAGCCGCGATCTCCAGGTGGTCGACCCGTCCGGCCGGGTGGTCGCCGCGACCGCGAATATGCGTGGCAAGCCGAGAATGGCGAACTTCATTCCGCCGGACACCAGGAACAGCATCAGTCGTGTCGTGTGCGGCGATGACTTCGCGGCCCCCGGATGCAACGTCGTCGTGGCCCAGTGGGCGCACCGCAGCGGCGAGAGATGGCTGGTCTACAGCGCGGCCCCGCAGGTGCCGCCGTGGGTCGATCCCTGGCTGGCCTCGCTGGTGGGACTGAGCGCGGCGGCGCTGGCCGCGGCCATCACCTATCTGGGTTACCGGGACGTGCGGGCATCGCTCAGGCCGGTCGACGCCATCCGCACGGAACTGGATGAGATCAACGAGACCTGTCCCAGCCGCCGGGTGCCGATGCCGCCCGCGCGAGACGAGATCCGGGCGATGGCCGAGAGCGTCAACCATACGCTGAGCCGGCTCGACGGCGCGTTACAGCAGGTGCAGAGCGCGCTGCAACATCAGCGCCAGTTCGTCTCCAACGCCTCCCATGATCTGCGTACGCCGATAGCGGCCATGCGCGCCGAGGTGGAGGACGGTCTCCTCGCGCCGGAGGAGACCAGCGTCTCCCAGCTGGGCGAGGCCATCCTGCCCAGTCTCGAGCGGCTGGAGGCGATCGTGCACGACCTGCTGACCATCGAGCGGCTGGAGCACGGTGTCTACGGCGAACAGGCCAGGATCGATCTGGCCGTGCTCGTGGCCGCGGAGTTGCGGGGACGCGCGCAGAAGACCAAGCGGTACGAATGCGCACTCAAGCCCGGCGCCATCGTGGCCGGCGACAGGATGCGCCTCGCCCGGTTGCTGACCAGCCTCTTCGACAACGCCGAACGGCATGCCAGGTCGAAGGTCTCCGTGTCCGTACGGCACGAGGCCGGCGAGGGGCGCGGCACCGCGGTGCTGGAGGTCGGCGACGACGGGCCGGGCATCGATCAGGACAAGCGCGAGATCGTGTTCGACCGGTTCACCCGGCTGGACACGGCACGCAGCAGGAACGCCGGAGGCGCGGGGCTGGGGCTGCCGATCGCCCGCCAGATCGCGGAGGCCCACGGGGGCAGCCTGAAAATCGAGGACAGCCCGGTCGGCGCCCGCTTCGTCCTGCGCCTCCCGGCCGTTTGCGACCCGACGATGGCGGCCCGGGCCGGCGACGGCGTCCCCGGTGAGAACGACCCCAGTGAGCCGTGCTGAACATCGCGTTTGACGGAGTGAGTGCTCACTCCGTACATTGAGGGCATGACGGACACCACTCCCCGCCGGCGTGCGCCGGCCATGAGCACCGAGCAGCGCAGGGCGATGATCGTCGCCGCCGCGCTTCCGCTGGTCGCCGAGCGCGGCGCCGCCGTCACCACGAGCCAGATCGCCCGGGCCGCCGGAATCGGCGAGGGCACCGTCTTCCGGGTCTTCGCCGACAAGGACGAGCTGCTCGACGCGTGCGTGACCGAGGCGACGGACCCCGGTCACGTGCTGCGCGAGCTGGCCTCGATCTCCCTGGACGACCCGCTCGCCGACCGGCTGGCGCAGGCGGTCGAGGCGCTGCGCGCCCACCTGGAACGCATGGGAGCCGTGATCGGCGCCCTCCACGGCACCGGCCACCGCCTCGAACGCCGCGGACGGCAGGGCGAGGAAAGCGTCGGGCAGGCCCCGCAAAGCGGCGGGCGGGCCCAGGAAGGCAGGCCCGGAGGCGGCGGCGCCTCGCGAGGCAGGGAGGCCTCGATGAGGGCGATCCACGAGGCGATGGTCGAGCTGATCGAACCCGACCGGGCGGCGCTCCGCCTGGAGCCCGAGAAGATCGCCTCCGTCTTCATGGGAATGCTCTTCGTCCGTCCTCAGGCCGCTTCCGGCGGCGTGGAGGCGTCCCCGGAGGAGCTCGTGGACATCCTGCTGCACGGCACGCTCAAGACCCCCGGGAGCGCGGCATGACCTATGAGGTCATGTCCTCGGCCTGACCGAGGCCGAAGATCTTGGCGGCGTTGTCGTGACAGACCGCGCGGAGCCACTCGTCTCCCAGGTCCAGGTCGGCCAGGGCCGTCAGCGCCTCGCCGTACGGATAGGGGATGTTGGGGAAGTCGGTGCCGAGCAGGACGCGGTCCTGCAGCTCCAGCAGCAGCGGGACGGCCTCCCTGGGGAACGGCGCGGTCTCCTCGGTGAAGCCGGTGAAGGCCATCGTCGTGTCCAGGAAGACCGCCGGATGCCGCAGGGCCAGATCGAGGAACTCGGCATACTCGGGCGTGCCCATGTGGGCGATCACGAGCGGCAGCCTGGGATGCCGGGAGAGCAGGGCCGCGATCGGTTCCGGCCCGGTGTACGGCCCGGGGGCCGGGCCCGACCCGCAGTGCGTGACGACCGGGATGCCGTGGTCCTCCAGCAGCCCCCAGACGTCGTCGAGCAGCGGGTCGTTCGGGTCGTACGCGCCGACCTGGAGATGCGCCTTGAACACCCGGGCGCCCCGCTCGATGGCCTGCGCGACGTATCGCCCGGCGCCGGGCTCGGGGAAGAACGTGGCCGTGTGCAGGCAACCGGGCACCCGGGCGGCGAAACCGGCGGCCCAGTCGTTCAGCCACTCCGCCATGCCCGGCTTGTGGGGATAGAGCATGGAGGTGAACGCCCGCACGCCGAAGGCCCTGAGCCGCTCGACGCGGTCGTCCTCGGCCAGCCGATAGGCGATCGGCCAGGGCCGGCCGACCAGCGGCCCGGCGGAGTCGAAGTAGGCCCACACCTTGGTCAGGACGCGTTCCGGCATGAAGTGGGTGTGGACGTCGATCAGGCCCGGCAGGCCCAGCTCCCGCCAGAACGCGGTCACGCGTCGGATGTCGTCGCCTGCGGCGGATGTCTCGTCCGGCATGACCTCACACGTTATCCGCTCGCCGTCCGCCCGCCGCGTCGAGGTAGCGTCCGGCCGGCGCGCGCAGATGATCGCGCAGCTCGGGCGGGTCGAGCACGGTGCAGGGCACGTCGAGCCCGGTGAGGAAGGCGGTCAGGTTGTGGAGCGAGTCGCCGCCGGTCTCCAGCACGCAGGCGTCCGCGCCGTCGGCGCGCGGCAGCCCGGCCGCGGCGGTGAGCCGCGCGCCCACAACATCGGCGGGCGCGTGCAGCCGTACGACGGCCCGGTGCCTCCAGGCGGCCGAGCCCGCTCCGCGTACGACGTGGGCGGCGGCGCCGTCCTCGGGCGGTTCGCGCGGGGTGAAGCGGGGGCCGTTCGGGACGCGGAGCCGCATCCGGTCGGCGCGGAAGGTCCGCCAGTCGTCGCGGTCGACGTCCCAGGCCGGCAGATACCAGCGCCGGCCGGTGAAGACGAGCCGGTGCGGCTCGGCCGTACGGCGTCCCTCGCCGCCTCGGTGGCCGAGGTAGTCGAACCGCAGGGTCTCGTGGTCGCGGACGGCCGCGGCGATCGAGATCAGCGTCTCGGGGTCCACCGTGGGGCCGTGCCCCGGCACCGCGACCGTCGCGGCGCGCACGGCCTCGATCCGGTGGCGCAGCCGGGACGGCCGGACAGGTTGCTGTCGATGGGCGCGAAACAGCACGAGTCGCCCACGGAGCGCGGCCCGGGTTCGTCACGGCCTCGGTCGCCGACCCGTTCGGCAACATCCTCGGGATCATGCGCAACGCCCACTACCTGGAGGTCCTCGAAGGCCGCGGATGAAAGTTGCAGCGCCGTGCCCCGCCCACCAGGCGCGTACGGCCTGCCGCTCCGGCGTACGTTGACCGGCCCGCCCTCCGCTGTGGACGATCGCCGTCACCGGGACCGCCGATCGACACGAGGGATGCGGACGATGAGATCGAAGAAGGAGATCAGCGCCTGGCTCACGGCGGTGCTCCTGGCGGCCGCCGCGCTGTTCGCGCCGCTGGCGGCAGAGACCGGGGCGGGAGCCGCGACGGTGACGACGCCGCTGCTGGCGGCCGCGTCGGCGATGCCCTGCAACACCGGCCCGGCCTCTTCGGCGGCGCCGCAGAACACGCCGCCGAGCGCCCCGGGGACGCCCGAGGTCGTCCATGTGTTCCTGAACTCGGTCACCCTGCGCTGGGCGCCCGCCACCGACGAGGACGGCATCGCCTGCTACTACGTCAGGGAGGGCACAACCAACGTGGCGACCTTCCAGCCCGCGGCCACCGAGGGCACCTTCGCCCTGCCGTGGCCGCCCTACGGCGTCCCCTACGAGGACCACGAGCTGCACGTCGTGGCCGTGGACACGAAGGGCGCGGTGGGGCCCGCGTCCGAGAGCGTGACGGTGCGGGTCCACAACGACGTCATCGTCACGACCTCGCCGTCGGTCCCGGCCCAGGGCGCCTGCCGGGTGACCTACCAGGCGTACCCCTGGTCCAGCGGGATGACCGTGAACATCTCGATCACCAACACGGGCACCCAGCCCGTCAGGGACTGGCGGCTCACGTTCACCTTCCCGGACACCGGCCAGCAGGTGACCTCGGGATGGGTGGCCACGTGGTCCCAGACCGGCACACAGGTGACGGCGGAGGCCCCGGCCTGGGGCAAGGACCTCACTGCCGGCGCCTCGATCACCATCGGCTTCAACGGCACTCACACGGGAGTCAACCCGACCCCGGCGCAGTTCAGGCTCAACGGCTCCGTCTGCGCCTGAAGCCTCCCCGGGGCCTGCCGCCGTCCGCGCCCGGTGCCCGCCATTGGCGGCGTACGCGGCACCGCTTCGGACGGCGGAAGGCCGGGTCGGCCGAGGTCGGTGGAGTGCGTTCAGCCCAGGCCGGCGTACTGGCGGGGCCGCAGGGCCTGGGCGCGCAGCGCGGCCAGCGCGGCGCGCCGCCCGGCGTCCGTGAGCCGCCACGGCGCGTCGTCGCCCGCCACCCGCGTCACGGGCTCGCGGCGCGTGCCCTCGGGCGCAGAACCCGTCGCCCGCGGCGCCGAAGCCGTCGCCTGGCCTTCCTGAGCCGCGGCCCCCGGCTCGGGGCCGACGAGGCCCGAAGCGTCGGCGCCCGAAGCGCCGGGGCCCTGAGCGTTCAGGCCCGGAGCGTCAGGGCCCTGAGCGCCAGCGCCCTGAGTGTCGAAGCCCAGCGTGTCGAGGCCCAGGGCGTCGAGGCGGTGGCGGAGCCGGGAGAGCGGGCCGGTGAGGTCGGCGCCGCCGACCCGGCCGCCGTCCGTGGCGCGCCAGCCCTCGCCGTTGACCACCTCGGCGATCCGGGCGCGCAGGTCGCCGTCGCGCACCACGTCGCCGTCCACGAGGATCATCAGCGCCGACTCGCGGATGGAGACCTCGAAGTCGTGCTCCCCGGGCGCGGGGACGAGCAGCGTGGGCGCCGCCGCGTCCCACATGGCGGCGCGGTCGTCCAGCAGGTTTCTGCCCGTGGTCGTGAGCACCAGCCTCCGGCCGCTGCGCCGCAGTGCCCCGAGATCGTGTACGGCGATCTGCCGCAGCTCGGTGAGCGCGGGCACGTCGGCCTCGCCGCGTACGGCCCCCGGCCTGGTGGGATTGCCCCAGCCGAACCGGTCGGCCGCCTCGGCGGCCACGGCACGCCCGACGTTGAGCCGCTCGGTCAGGCGAACCCCGGTGCGGGCCAGGCCGAGCAGCCACCGCAGCGGTTCCAGGTGGGGCTCGTCCGGAGCCGCGATGGGGGCGTGCAGCCGCACCTCGAAGGGCTGGGCGAGCTCGCGGCGGGCGGTGCCGCGCCCGAGCACCCAGCGGTTCAGCCGCTCGCCGTGCACCCGGTGCAGCCAGCAGTCGCCGCCCAGCTCCGGGCGGGGCGCGGTGAGCCACCGGCGGGTCAGCTCCTCGCGGTCCACCGGGTCGCCGGTGACGATGGCCAGTTCCAGGGCGGCCGCGCACGCGACGTGCGCCCCGAGCTCCTCCGGCCCCATGATCGAGCTCCATGACAGCTCGGCGACGTCCGGGGGCAGCACCCCGGTGGCCTCCAGCTCACGGTGGTAGGCCGCGGCCCCGGCCTCCTCGCCCTCCCTGGCGTACGTCATCAGGATGCGTGCGGTGGCCGGGGAGTCGCACAGGGCGGCGTAACGCTCCATGCCCGCGAGCCTGAGCAACCGGCCGAGCGCCCTGGCGATGGTCGCCTGGTCGCCCGGCACCTTGATCGGCAGCGTGTACCAGAGGAACTCGCACACGTCGAACTGGCTGATGGTCTCCAGCGCCTCGCCGCCGGCGAGCCACTCGACCGCGACGCGGGCGGGCTCGGCGACGTCCGGCTCGGAGCGCTCCAGCAGGGCGAGGAGCGCGGCGACGTCAGGTGCGGGCATGACCCGCAGTCTGCCGTATCGACCCCATCGTTGACGACGACCGGGCATCACTCGCGACCACCCCCCCTCTGGGTGCACCATAGGGCGCACAGTACGCGCCCAACGATACGGGGGTGTCAGATCCACGAGTCGAACAGCATCCTCGCGTGCCAGGATTCGTACGGGACGGATTCGGCGCCGATCACGGGATAGAGCCAGCCGAAGTTGACCAGGGCCAGGAGCACGAACGCGCCGACCACGGCCGTGCCGACCACGCGCCGGTTGGGCCGGGCCGGATCCTCCTTGCCGATGATCAACCCGCAGGCCAGCACGAGTGCGAGGATCATGAACGGCACCATCGGCATCGCGTAGAACATGAACATCGTCCGGTTGTCCGCGATGGCGAAGTAGAACCACGGCAGCCATCCGGCGGCGTAGCCGAGCAGCACCGCGCCCGCCCGCCAGTCGCGGGTCGCGACATACCAGGCGATCATGCCGATGAGCGCGATCAGACCGGCGTACCAGATGACCGGCGTCCCGGTGCCGAGCACCGCCCAGGAGCAGGAGTCGGCGCCGCAGTTCTTCGGCGACTCGTAGAAGAACGCCACCGGGCGCAGCAGCAGCGGCCACTGCCACGGCTCGGACTGGTACGGATGGCTCGACTCCAGACCGGTGTGGAAGCTGAGCACCTGCTTCTGGTAGTCGAACCAGGAGCGGAGCGAGTCGATGATGAAGTAGACCGGGCCGCTGGAGGTCGCCTGGTCCCAGTTGCGCCCGTAGCCCTTGTCGGTGACGAACCACCCCGTGAACGACACGATGTAGGTGAGGACCGGGACGGCCGCCATCCACGCCGTGGCGAGCGGCAGGTCGCGGCGGATGACCGTGCCGTACGGCCGGGGCGTGCCGACGGCCCGCCGGGCGCCCGCGTCCCACAGCAGCGTCATGATCGCGAAGGCGGCGATGTAGAAGCCGCCGGTCCACTTGGTGGCCATGGCCAGGCCGAGGCACAACCCGGCGGCCAGGCGCCAGGGCCGCAGGCCCAGCCGCGGCCCCTCCGCGGGCGACCCCGCCTCGTGCCACTCGGCCAGCCGGCTGCGGGACCAGTCCCGGTCGGCCACGAGGCAGGCGAACCCGGCGAGCACCCAGAACATCAGGAAGATGTCCAGCAGCGCCGTACGCGACAGCACGAAGTGGAGGGCGTCGAGCGACAGCAGCAGACCGGCCGCGCAGCCGAGCAGCGTCGAGCGGGTCATCCTGCGGGCCGTGCGGGCGAGGATCAGGATGGACAGCGTGCCGAGCAGCGCGGCGGTGAAGCGCCAGCCGAGCGGGTTCGCTCCGAAGATCAGCTCGCCGACGCCGATCAGCCACTTGCCGACCGGCGGGTGCACCACGTAGGAGGCGCACTCGCTCACCGAGCCGCAGTGCTTGAAGATGTTCTCGTTGCCGGCGAGCAGGAGCTTGTCCGCGCCGTCGACGAACTGCCGTTCGACACCGTATTTGATGGTGGCGAAGGCGTCCTTGGCGTAGTAGGTCTCGTCGAAGACGACGGCGTGCGGCGTGCCCAGGCGGTAGAACCGCAGGAATCCGCCGAAGAGGGCGACCAGGATGGGGCCGAGCCAGCCCCACATGGCGCTGCCGGGCATGGGCGGCACGAGCCGGTCGCGCAGGGAAACCGAGGGAGCGTCGTCCTGTGGTCCCTCTTCCGGCTGCTCGAACGCCTTGTGGGAATAGTCGGTCACGGCCACGCCGACAGATTACTGGTGAGTCCCCGTTGAGGACACGGCTCGCGCGTGGATTGGAGTATCTGGCCGTTCGTCGATGAATGTTTCATGTCCCCATAGGGTGGACGGGTGCTCGTTCTCGCCGGAGCCCCGATCGGCCAGCCCAAAGACGCGTCCCCACGGCTGCGCGAGGTGCTCGCCGCGGCCGACGTGATCGCCGCGGAGGACACCCGCCGGCTGCGGCGGCTCGCGGCCGACCTGGACATCGCCATCGGTGGCCGGGTGGTGTCCTACTACGACGCCAACGAGAGCGCGCGGGCCGCCGAGCTGCTGGAGGCGCTGCGCGAGGGCCGCACCGTCGTCGTGATCACCGACGCGGGGATGCCGGGCGTCTCCGACCCCGGCTATCGGCTCACCCGCCTCGCGGTCGAGGCGGGCCTGCCCGTGACGGCGCTGCCGGGCCCGTCTGCGGTGACGACCGCCCTCGCCGTCTCCGGCCTGCCGAGCGACCGGTTCTGCTTCGAGGGGTTCCCGCCGCGCAAGCCGGGGGAGCGGTCCAGGCGGCTGGCGGCGCTGGCGGCCGAGGAGCGCACGATGGTGTTCTTCGAGGCGCCGCACCGCCTGCACGCGACCCTTGAGGCGATGGCGGAGGCCTTCGGCGCGCAGCGGCCCGCCGCCGTCTGCCGGGAGCTCACCAAGACCTACGAGGAGGTACGCCGCGGCGGCCTCGGCGAGCTGGCCGAATGGGCCGCGGGCGAGGTCAGGGGCGAGATCACGCTGGTGGTGGCCGGGCGCACCGCCGAGGAGGCCGCGCCGGTCATCGAGGAACTGGTCGAGGAGGTGGCCAGGCGCGAGGGCGCGGGCGTGCCGCGCAAGCAGGCCATCGCCGAGGTGGCCAAGTCGGCCGGCGTCCCCAAGCGCGACCTCTACAACGCCGTCCATAACGCCTGACCAGCGAGAACACCGGCCGTCCGTAACCACCGGCCGAACGCCGCGGGCTCAAGCCCGACGTGGTGTTCTTCGGGCGAGAACGCTCTGTTCGGCGGGGTGGACGGGGGAGGCGCCAGCACGCTGACACCGGGAACCGCCCGCAACCACCGGCGGAACGCCTGACACCGGAAGCGCCCGGCCCCTGCTCAGGGGGCCGGGCGCCGTGTCAACGGAGCGAGGAGCCGCGCCGCGACCACGGGCGCAGCGAGGACGAGCGCAGTGGCAGCGGCCGCAGGGACCAGGGGCGCAGGGACGACAGCCGCGGCGAGGGGCGGCCCAGCAGGCCGGCGGCGGTGATGCCGGCGGCGAGGCAGGCGAGCGGCACGGCGGGCAGCAGATAGCGGTAGTCGAACTCGGCCGTCGCCGCCGGGGCCAGGATCAGCCCCACCGCTCCCAGCCAGGGCAGCAGCTCGGGCCCGCCGAGGTCGCGCCAGCGCCGCAACACGCCGTACAGGCCGAACAGCAGCACCAGGCCCAGCACGAGGCCCGGCAGCCGTACGACCTTCTGGTAGCCGATCATGATGTCCGACCACGGTGAGACCACGTGTGTCGCGGCCGGGCCGTTCTCGTACGCCTCGGCGTCCTTGTCCGTGGTGCTGTGGTAGGAGCTCCACTTGGGCAGCTTGCGGGTGTACTCGTTGTCGAACTCGTACTGCAGGAAGGTCTTGGCGTCGGGGAACCGCGGACGGCCCCACTGGAAGGCGCGGAAGAAGTCCTTGGCCACCGCGGCCAGATAGTCGCCCGGCTGCGCCAGGATCGCCTTCTTCGCGAAGGCGCTCGCGTTCGCGTTGATCTCGGGGGTGAACTTCATCCCCGAGCCGAAGACGTGGAGCTGGTTCTGGTCGTCCCACCACAGGTACGCCTGGGCGGACAGCCCGCGGTCCTTGGGCGGGATGTTGATGCACAGCAGCGCCAGCTCAAGCTCGCGGCGCTCGTCGATGTCCATCTTGTGGCAGTCGGCGAACAGCGACGTCCTCATGTAGAGGATCACCCCGTCGCTGTTGGTCATCGCGAACTGGCCGTTGACCGCCTTGAACCAGCCCATGTAGCCCACCACGGGCAGCGCGCACGCGACGACCATGGCGACGATCGGCTTCCAGCCCGCCCGCTTGATCACCAGATAGCCCACGACCAGGGCGAGGATGGGCAGGCCGATGCTCCGGGTCAGCGCCGTCAGCGCGAGCAGCAGCCCGACCACGGCCCCGCTCCGCCAGGTCATCCGTTCCCGCCACAGCACGAGCGTCACCACGCCCACGACGAGCAGGATGAACATGGTGTCCGACATGATCAGCTGTTCGAGCTGGATCTGGTAGGCGTCGAACATCACGGGGACTGCGGCCAGCGTCGCCCCCCAACCTGGCATCCCAAATCTTCTGGTCAGCAGCGCATAGATAAGGAACGCCGCCGTCAGCCCCATGAGGTGCTGGGTCAACACCACGAGCGAGAAACTGTGGAACGGCTTGAGCAGCAGCAGCCAGAAGCTGTACCCGTCCGGGCGGATCGGGTGCGGACGCGGGCGCAGCGCCACCGACACGTAGTCGTAGGAGTCGTTGAACCACATGGCCGGGCCGAAGCCCAGCATCGTGATGACCCGCAGCACGAAGGCGACGCCGAGCGTCACCGCGAAGACCCTGTGCCGGCGCAGCAGGGCGAGCGGACGGCCCCAGCCCCCGGCCGGAGAGACGTCCACCGACGGGGGATCCGCGATCGCGACCATCACAGTCGCGCGGATTCGACCGCCTGCTCCAACCGGCGGATGAGTCCGCGCTTCCTCCCCTCGAATGTCGCCGGTGCCTTCCATGGAACGCCCACGGGCGTGCGGCGCGGGAGAACCGCGCCACCGGGAGCCCCGCCACCCGGGCGGAGTTCCGGCCCGTCACCTGTGGGCATACCCTGCACGCCGACGTGGCCGGCGCGCTGAGAATTCTCCGGGCCGGGCTCGTCCTCTGCGACGCCGCTTGGCCGGCGACGCGGGGAGCCCGCCGCCCCAGCGGTGGGTGGAGTCACGGTTACAGAATGCCAGCCGTTTCACGGACTTGACTCGGGCGCTACGGGGAAGCGGGCATCATTGGTGTCCTGCCGTCATATGCGAGGAGTTGCGACGTGGAACTTACCGTTGTCATGCCATGCCTCAATGAGGCCGAGACCGTTGAGATCTGTGTTCGCAAGGCTCTCACCTGCATGCGCGAGAACGGAATAGACGGCGAGGTGGTCATCGCCGACAACGGCAGTACGGACGGCTCCCAACAGCTTGCCCGCGACGCGGGCGCCCGGGTTGTCCATATTGACGAGAAGGGTTACGGCAACGCCCTGATCGGCGGCATCCGTGCCGCCCGCGGCAAGTACGTCATCATGGGCGACGCCGACGACTCCTACGACTTCACGAACCTGATGCCCTTCGTCGAGCAGCTCCGGGACGGCGCCGAGCTGGTCATGGGCAACCGGTTCCGCGGCGGCATCGCTCCGGGGGCCATGCCCCCGCTCCACCGTTACCTGGGCAACCCGGTCCTGTCGTTCATCGGCCGGCTGTTCTTCCCCAGCGAGATCGGCGACTTCCACTGCGGGCTGCGCGGCTTCCGCCGCGACTCGATCCTGCGGCTGGGGCTCCAGACCGGGGGCATGGAGTTCGCCTCCGAGATGGTGGTGAAGGCCACGCTGCAGGGGCTCGACGTCCGCGAGGTGCCCACCACCCTGTCGCCCGACGGCCGCTCCCGCCCGCCGCACCTGCGCTCCTGGCGGGACGGCTGGCGCCACCTGCGCTTCCTGATGCTGTACAGCCCGCGCTGGCTGTTCTTCATCCCGGGCCTGGTGCTGATGAGCCTCGGCCTGGTCGCCGGGGCCGTGCTCTCGTTCGGCCCGGTCTACATCGGCAAGCTCGCCTTCGACGTCGACACGCTGGTCGGCGCGTCCGCGATGGTGGTCATCGGCTTCCAGGCCGTCCTGTTCGCGCTGTTCACCAAGGTGTACGCGGCCGAGGAGGGCTTCCTCCCCGAGGACCGGCGCATCCGCAGGCTGGTCGACGTCGTCACGCTGGAGAAGGGCCTGCTCGCGGGTGGCGCGCTGGCCGTGGCCGGTCTCGCGGGCCTGGTGGCCTCGCTCGCCCACTGGGGCGGCAAGGGCTTCGGCGAGCTGATCCCGGCCGAGTCGCTGCGCCTCGTCGTGCCGTCGGCGACCGCGTTCATCATGAGCTTCCAGACGATCTTCGCGTCGCTGTTCATCAGCATCCTCGGCATCCGCCGTACGCGGGAGAACCCGGTCGACATCGCGGCGTCCGCGGCCGAGGAGGCCGCCGAGGCCGTCAGCCGCGAGGCCGAGACCGTGGCCGACCGCGAGTCCGTGGCCTGACACGCGCCGCGCCGGCACGGTGTCCGCGCGGGACCGTACCCGCGGCGCGCGCCCCGCGCTGACAGGGCCTCCGTGGCGCGCGTCCCGCGCTGACGAGGTCTCCGCGGCGCGCGTGGCGCTCGCCCCGCGTCCGGGCGCGGCGTACGGCGGTTCAACCCGGGGAGTCATCTCTCCGGGGCCGATAGGATTCGCACATGGCGGCTACAGGAACGACTGCATCCGGGGAGTCGGCGTTCTACGTGACGACGCCGATCTACTACGTCAACGACGCCCCGCACCTGGGCCACGCCTACACGACCGTCGCGGGCGACGTGCTCACCCGCTGGCACCGCCAGCGCGGCGAGAAGGTGTGGTACCTCACGGGCACGGACGAGCACGGTCAGAAGATCATGCGCACGGCCGAGGCGAACGGCGTCTCGCCGCAGGAGTGGTGCGACAAGCTCGTCGAGGACGCCTGGAAGCCGCTCTGGGAGCACCTCCAGATCGCCAACGACGACTTCATCCGCACCACCGAGCCGCGCCACACCGACCGCGTGCAGGAGTTCGTGCAGGACCTGTACGACAAGGGCGAGATCTACAAGGGCGAATACGAGGGCCCCTACTGCGTCGGGTGCGAGGAGTACAAGTCGCCCGGCGACCTGCTGGAGGGCGACCTGTGCCCGATCCACAAGCGCCCGGTCGAGTGGCTGAAGGAGGAGAACTACTTCTTCCGGCTCTCCGCGTACGGCCCGCGCCTGCTGGAGCACTACGAGCAGAACCCCGACTTCATCCAGCCCGCCTCGGCGCGCAACGAGATCGTGCAGCTGGTGAAGCAGGGCCTGCAGGACCTGTCGATCTCGCGCTCGACCTTCGACTGGGGCGTCCCGATTCCCTGGGACCCCAAGCACGTCATCTACGTGTGGATCGACGCGCTGCTCAACTACGCCACGGCCGTCGGCTACGGCTCCGACCAGGCGAAGTTCGACGACACCTGGCCGGCGAACGTCCATCTGGTCGGCAAGGACATCCTGCGGTTCCACGCGGCGATCTGGCCGGCCATGTTGATGGCCAACAACCTGCCGCTGCCGCGCAAGATCTTCGCCAACGGCTGGCTCCTGGTCGGCGGCGAGAAGATGAGCAAGTCCAACCTCACCGGCATCTCGCCGCGTGACCTGACGAGCCACTTCGGCGTGGACGCCTACCGCTACTACTTCCTGCGGGCGATCCCGTTCGGCCAGGACGGCTCGTTCTCCTGGGAGGACTTCTCCGCGCGCTACACCTCCGAGCTCGCCAACGACTTCGGCAACCTGGCGTCCCGGGTCGCCGCGATGATCGGCAAGTACTTCGACGGCGTGCTGCCGGAGGCGAAGGACGCGGGCCCGGCCGAGCAGGCGATCGCGGACGGCCTGGCCGCGGCGGTGGCCCAGGCGGACACCGCGATCGGCGACAACCTCGACTTCGCGGGCGGCATCGGCGCGATCTTCGACTTCGTCAAGCAGGTCAACGGCTACCTGAGCGACCAGGCGCCGTGGAAGGTCGCCAAGGACGCCTCGCCCGAGGGCCAGGCGCGGCTCGCCACGATCCTCTACACGGCGGCCGAGTCGCTGCGCGCGATCGCGGTGCTGCTCAACCCGGTCATGCCCGCCACCAGCGAGAAGCTGTGGGCGTCCCTCGGGGCGGAGCCGCACCTCGGCGCGCTCGCCGACCAGCGGATCGCCGATGTCGCCACCTGGGGCAAGCTGCCCGCCGGGGCGCAGGTCGTCAAGGGCGAGATCCTCTTCCCGAGGCTGGAGAACGCCTGACCATGTCGCGTGAGCGTCCCGCGCCGCCCGAGGCGCTGCCGGGTGAGGTCTTCGACAGCCACTGCCACCTGGACATCATGGTCGGCAACCGGCAGGCGTCCTCGGGTGACCCGGTCGCGCTGGCGGCCCAGGCCGCCGGGGCGAGCGTCGAGTCGATCCTCGCCGAGGCGAAGTCGGTCGGCGTGACGCGGCTGGTGACGGTCGGATACGACCTGCCGTCCTCCCGGTGGAACGCCGAGGTGGCGGGTCGGCACCGGGACGTCTACGCGGCCGTGGCCATCCACCCCAACGAGGCGCACGCCGCCACGCCCGAGGTCCTCGCCGAGATCGAGGACCTCGCGCGGCGGCCGGACGTGCGGGCGGTCGGGGAGACCGGCCTCGACTACTTCCGCGACTGGGCGTCGAAGGACGACCAGCACGCGAGCTTCCGCGCGCACATCGAGATCGCCAAGCGGACCGGCAGGGCCCTGGTGATCCACGACCGCGACGCGCACGACGACGTGCTCGCCGTGCTCGCCGACCAGGGCGCGCCCGACGTGGTCGTCTTCCACAGCTTCTCGGGCGACGCCGAGATGGCCAAGCGGTGTGTGGACGCCGGTTATTTCATGTCGTTCTCCGGCCCGGTGACGTACAAGAACGCCGGATATCTGCGCGAGGCGGCGGCGGTGGCGCCGCCCGAGCTGATCCTGGTCGAGACCGACGCGCCCTACCTGCCGCCGACGCCGCACCGGGGCAAGCCCAACGCGCCCTACCTGATCCCGCTGACGCTCCGCTGCCTCGCCGAGGTCAAGGGCATGGACCTCGCCGACCTCGCCGCCCGGATCACGGCCAACGGCGAGACCGTCTTCGGCGCCTGGTAGCGCGGGAGACACTGGAGGCATGAGTCTGCTCGGGCCGGTCGAAGTGCGCGCACTCGCGGAGAAGCTGAACATCCGGCCGACGAAGAAGCTGGGGCAGAACTTCGTGATCGACGGCGGCACCGTCCGCCGGATCGTCCGGCTCGCCGGCGTCGAGCCGCACGACGTGGCGATCGAGGTCGGGCCGGGCCTCGGCTCGCTCACCCTCGCCCTGCTCCCGGAGGTCGCCGAGGTCGTCGCCGTGGAGATCGACCCGGTGCTGGCGGAGCAGTTGCCGCTGACGGTCGCCGAGCGGGCCCCCGAGGTGGCCGGCCGGCTGAAGGTGGTGCACGCCGACGCCCTCAAGGTCGGGCCGGTCGAGCTCGGCACCGAGCCGACCGCGCTGGTCGCGAACCTGCCCTACAACGTGTCAGTGCCGGTCGTGCTGCACCTGCTGGAGGTGCTGCCGTCGCTGCGGCGCGGGCTGGTGATGGTGCAGTCGGAGGTCGCCGACCGGCTCGCCGCGACGCCGGGGTCGCGCATCTACGGCGTTCCCTCGGTGAAGGCCGCCTGGTATGCGGAGGTGCGCCGGGTCGGCCCGGTCGGGCGCAACGTCTTCTGGCCCGCGCCGAACGTCGACTCCGGCCTGGTCTCGCTCGTACGGCGGGAGCCGCCGGTGACGACGGCGACCCGGCGGGAGGTGTTCGCCGCCGTCGACGCGGCGTTCGCGCAGCGCCGCAAGACGCTGCGGGCCGCGCTCGCCTCCTGGGCCGGTACGGCGGCCGCCGCCGAGAAGGCCCTGCTCGGAGCGGGGATCGACCCCTCGGCCCGCGGAGAGCAACTGAAGATCGAGGACTTCGCCCGCATCGCCGAGCAGCGGGCCGCGGCGGCGACCTAGAACCGGTTGGAACCGGTTCAGATCGGCCGGCGGCCGAGGTAGGCCAGCAGCGCGGCCACCGCGCCGGCATCGTCGCGGGCATCGTCGCCGGTTTCGATGGCGGGAGCGTACGCGCCGTAGGCCCGGAGGGGTTCGACGATCCGGGTGGCGACCTCCATCAAGGGCACGGCCATCTCCGGGGTGAGCGGCGAGGGCCGCCCGGTGGCCACGGCGATGTCCCAGGCGTGCACCGCCGCGTCGAGCGCACACGCGCCGGCCGCGAGCCACGCAGGCATGGGGCCCTGGGGGAGCGGCACCGGCACCTGCTCGGCGTCGTCGTCCACCGTCGCCCAGGCGCGGGCCGAGTCGTCCAGCGCCGCGACCTGGTCGCCGACGACTTCGGCCTTGTGCTGGAGGGGTGCGCCGCCGTACGCGTGCCCGACCCCGAACGCACGCGCGAGCTGCGGCGGCGCTTCCTGGCGATGGCGCTGGCCGGTATCGCGAGGGCCGCCGAAGAGGGGGTCGATGGGGGTGCTTTCCCCGGCCCGGCTCCGGAGCCGGGCGAGCTGAACTGGCGGTGGCGGCGACCCCGTTGATCGGGCCAATTTGGACGTGATCGACGGGAGATCCGTTCCATCGAAGAAGTGTGATTTACGTCACACCGAGCACATGTGTCGATCAGTGACAATTCGTGACATTGCGGCGACGGCGGCCCGTGTGATCAGCGAAAACGTGACGGCCGCCGAGAGGGTGCGGGCGGCGGCGACGGTCGAGATCTTGACGGGTGGCTCAGACCGAAAACCACTAGGGCGGTCACTGACAGCAAATCCTCAGATAGCTTTTAGCCGTCCTTTACTGACGGATGGGGCGCAATGGCGCCCGACGATCAGACCAGGGAGTAGTAAGTTGAAGCGCACCCTCACCCTCGGCGGCATCGCGGTCGGCCTGCTGGCCTCTGCGGCCGTCGCCACCCCCGCCCACGCGGACTCCGTTCCGCACGACACCCTGGCCAGCACGAACTTCGCCGCCCAGCAGGTCGCCGCGTTCTGGTACGGCCAGAACAAGGCCAACCTGGTCAACGCGACGCCGTACGCGGTGGAGACCACGGTCCCCACCAAGCACGTGTCCACTGGCGGCGCCTCCGCCGACACCAAGGCCGGCGTGGTCGGCTCCAGCGGTGACAAGAAGGCCTCCTCCGGCACGTCGAAGAACGTGAACCTGCCGAAGACCACCGGCAAGGTGTTCTTCATCGGCGCGGACAAGAAGCCGCACTGGTGCTCGGCGACCTCCGTGCAGAGCCAGTACAAGAACCTGGTGGCGACCGCCGGCCATTGCGTGTACGACACCAAGAGCAACAAGGCGACCCTGGACAAGTGGGTCTTCGTCCCGGGTTACTACAACGGCAAGACGCCGTGGGGCATCTACGTGGGCAAGACCGCGTACACCCACTACGACTTCGACGTCTACGAGGACGGCGACCGCGACTACGCGTTCGTGACCGTCTACAACGGCGTCCTGCCCACCAGCGCCTCGGGCAAGAGCTACAACCGGACCTACGAGACCCTCCGTGAGGCTCAGCGGGCCAAGGCCAAGCTCGACCGCGACAAGGCCTACTCGCACGTGACCATCCAGCCCGTGGTCGACACCGCCCACGTGGTCAAGGAGGGCACCCGCGACTCGCAGAAGGTCTACGTCAAGCGGGACGACTGGAAGAAGCTCAACCCCGAGGGCACCCCGGCCGACGGTCCCTTCAAGGAGGGCACCGGCGTCACGGACAAGGAATACCGCTTCAAGCCGCGTGGCTGGGAAGAGGGCAAGCAGTCCCGTGACGGCAAGGCGTTCTACCTGAAGAAGGGCGACAAGTACGTCGTCCGCACCTACTGGATCAACTACGACGTCGACTACCGCCTGACCGGCCGGGCTCTGTCGATCGGCCTGAAGGACGTCGGCACCCTGGGCTCCAACGTGGGCGGCCAGGGCCTGGCGTACAACCAGAAGATCGGCAGCGGCACGTTCGTGTTCGGCTACCCGAGCGGCTCGCACCCGGACGGCAACCACGCCTTCTCCGGCAAGACCCTCAAGTGGTCGTACGGCAAGACCTTCAAGGCGGCCGCGCCGTCGATGAAGGCCGAGGAGCTGATCGGCATCAAGTCCTCCTTCACCGGTGAGGGCGCCATCGGCTCGTCCTGGCTCTACCGCTACAGCAGCGCCAAGCGGCTTGGTTACCTGAACGGTGTGACCATGGCGGTCTCCGACACCGACGGCAACAAGCGCATCGACACCAGCGTTTCGCCGTACTTCGACGGTGAGACCCTGGCCGTCTACAAGACCGCCGCGAAGAACTGGTCCGGCAAGATCGTCTGATCGGTCACCGCTGCACGCGAAGGGGCCCGGCATCCCGCCGGGCCCCTTTCCGCTGTCCGGACCGCATCCGCCGGCGGATCTCGGGGGGTGCGGGTGACGCTAAGCTTCGGTCCCATGTCCAGGCAGTGCAGGCATGGCGACGTGAGGCGGTAGGGCGGGCGATGAGCGCGATCACGGTGCGCGTGCCGGCGAAGGTCAATCTCCAGCTCGCGGTCGGGCCGCTGCGCGAGGACGGCTATCACGACCTGGTGAACGTCTTCCACGCGGTCTCGCTGTTCGACGAGGTCACCGCCGCCGAGCCGCTCGACGCGGATCCCTCCGCCGCCCCGCTCAGGGTCAGGGTCGAGGGCGACCTCACGGGAGAGGTCCCGGTGAGCGACGACAACCTCGCCGTACGGGCCGCCAGGGCGCTGGCCGACCGCGCGGGCCGCTCCTACCGGGCCGATCTGCTGATCCGCAAGTCGATCCCCGTGGCGGGCGGCATGGCCGGCGGAAGCGCCGACGCCGCCGCGGCGCTGGTCGCCTGCAACGACCTGTGGGGCCTCGGCCTGCCCGTCGAAGACCTGATGGAGATCGCCGCCGACATCGGCAGCGACGTGCCGTTCGCGCTGCTCGGCGACACCGCCGTGGGCACCGGACGCGGCGAGCGGCTCGCCCCGCTGGAGACCGCCGGGGTCTTCCACTGGGTCTTCGCCCTCGCCGACGGCGGCCTGTCCACGCCCCGGGTGTACGGCGAGTGCGACCGGCTGCGCGAGGAGGCGGGAGTGGCCGCGCCCACGCCCGCGGTGAGCGAGGCCCTGCTCGCCGCGCTGCGCGAGGGCGACGCGAGGGCGCTCGGGCAGGCGTTGTCCAACGACCTGCAGCCCGCCGCGCTTGCGCTGCGTCCCTCGCTCGCGGACACGCTCGCCGCCGGCCGCACGCACGGCGCGCTCGGCGCGATCGTCTCCGGATCCGGCCCCACCTGCGCCTTCCTGGCCGAGTCGGCCGAGCACGCGCACGAGCTGGCCGCCCTGCTCAAGGACGTGGACGGCTGCAGGTCCGTCGTCACCGCCCACGGGCCCGTCCCCGGGGCCACCGTGGCCGGATAAGCTTTACGGGCGATGAATCTGGTCAATCTGGAGTCCGTCTCCCACGCCTTCGGGCCCAAGCCCCTGCTCGCCGACGTCTCTCTCGGGCTGGAGGAAGGCGACCGGATCGGCGTCGTCGGCCGCAACGGCGGCGGCAAGACCACGCTCATCTCGATCATCGCCGGAACGCTGAAGCCCGACAGCGGGCGGGTCACCCACACGCGCGGGCTGCGCGTCGGCGCGCTCGCCCAGCGCGACCAGTTCGACCCGGACGCCGCCGTGAAGGACATCGTCCTGGCCGGCCGGGCCGAGCACGAGTGGGCCGGCGACGCCGCGATCAGGGAGATCCTCGCCAACCTGCTCGCCGACATCGACCTCGCGGCCCCCGCGGGCGCGCTGTCGGGCGGGGAGCGCCGCCGTACGGCACTGGCGCGGCTGCTGGTCGAGGAGCACGACCTGCTGATCCTCGACGAGCCCACGAACCACCTCGACATCGAGGCCATCGCCTGGCTGGCCGGGCATCTCGTCCAGCGCAAGTCGGCGCTGCTCGTCGTCACCCACGACCGGTGGTTCCTCGACGCCGTCTCCACCCGCACGTGGGAGGTCGTCGACGGCTCGGTCGAGCGATACGAGGGCGGCTACGCGGCGTACGTGCTGGCCAAGGCCGAGCGGGCGCGGATCGCGCAGGCCGCCGAGGAGCGCCGGCAGAACCTCATGCGCAAGGAGATCGCCTGGCTGCGGCGCGGCCCGCCGGCCCGGACTTCCAAGCCCAAGTTCCGCATCAACGCCGCCGAGGCGCTGATCGCGAACGAGCCGCCGCCGCGGGAGACCGTCGAGCTGCTGAGCTTCGCCTCGGCGCGGCTCGGCAAGACCGTCGTGGACCTGGAGGACGTGACGCTCCACGCGGGCGGCCCAGGCGCGGGGCCCCTGGTGCTCGACCACTGCACGTACCAGTTCGGCCCGGGCGACAGGATCGGCCTGATCGGCGTGAACGGCTCGGGCAAGTCGTCGGTGCTGCGCCTGCTGTCCGGCACGGTCGAGGCCGACTCCGGCCGCATCGTGCGCGGCAAGACCGTGCGGCTCGCCCACCTGTCGCAGGAGCTCGCCGAGCTGGACCCCACGCGGCGGGTGCTGGAGACGGTCGAGGAGATCCGCAAGTACGTCCAGGTGGGCAAGAAGGAGTGGTCGGCCTCCCAGCTGCTCGAACGCCTCGGTTTCCGGGGCGAGGCCCAGTGGAAGGTCGTCGGCGACCTGTCGGGCGGCGAGCGGCGGCGGCTGCAGCTCCTCCGGCTCATCATGAACGAGCCCAACATGCTGCTGCTCGACGAGCCGACCAACGACCTCGACATCGAGACGCTCACCGAGCTGGAGGACCTCCTCGACGGCTGGCCCGGCACGCTGGTGGTGGTGAGCCACGACCGCTACTTCCTGGAGCGGGTGGCGGACCGCTGCGTCGCGCTCCTCGGGGACGGCAGGCTGTCGATGCTGCCCGGCGGCGTGGACGAATACCTGGAACGCCGCGCGGCGGGCGCCGCGTTGTCGGCCCGGGCGGCCGCCGCCACGGGCGCTCCCGAGCGGGCCGCCCGCGACGAGCAGCCGGCGCCGTCGGGCGGGCTGTCCGCCAAGGAGTTGCGGGAGCTGCAGAAGGAGCTCAACCGGCTGGAACGGCAGATCGACAAGTTCGGCGAGCGTGAGGCGAAGCTGCACGCCGAGATGGCCGAGGCGGCGAGCGACTTCGAACGCCTGGGCAGGCTCGACGCCGAGCTGCGGGAGATCGCCGCGCAGAAGGAGGCGGCCGAGATCGAGTGGATGGCGTTGGCGGAGCGCCTCGAAGGGCAGTAGGCCGCCGGCCGGTCGCGATCTCGGCAACCGGAGATGTGATCAACCCATCGGCGAGGCGGAGAAATCCGCCACCGGCGAGGCGGAGAACGGAAAGGGGCCCGGCGGGATGCCGGGCCCCTTCGCGTGCAGCGGTGACCGATCAGACGATCTTGCCCGACCAGTTGTTCGCGGCGACCTTGTACACGCCGTACGTCTCACCGTCGAAGTACGGGGAGACGCTGGTGTCGTAGCGCCGGTTGCCGTCGCGGTCGGCGACGCCGATGGTCACGCCGTTGAGGTAGCCGAGCCGCTTCTTGCTGCTGTAGCGGTACAGCCACGCCGAGCCGAGCGCGCCCTCGCCGGTGAACGACGACTTGATGCCGATGAGCTCCTGCGCGTTGATGGTGGGGGAGCTGGCCTTGAAGGTCTTGCCGTACGACCACTTGAGCGTGTTGCCGGAGAAGGCGTGGTTGCCGTCCGGGTGCGAGCCGCTCGGGTAGCCGAACACGAACGTGCCGGCGCCGATCTTCTGGTTGTACGCCAGGCCCTGGCCGCCCACGTTGGAGCCGAGGGTGCCGACGTCCTTCAGGCCGATGGAGAGGATCCGGCCGGTCAGGCGGTAGTCGACGTCGTAGTTGATCCAGTAGGTGCGGACGACGTACTTGTCGCCCTTCTTCAGGTAGAACGCCTTGCCGTCACGGGACTGCTTGCCCTCTTCCCAGCCACGCGGCTTGAAGCGGTATTCCTTGTCCGTGACGCCGGTGCCCTCCTTGAAGGGACCGTCGGCCGGGGTGCCCTCGGGGTTGAGCTTCTTCCAGTCGTCCCGCTTGACGTAGACCTTCTGCGAGTCGCGGGTGCCCTCCTTGACCACATGGCGGGTGTCGACCACGGGCCGCAGTCGAAGGTGGGAGTAGGCGTTGTCGCGGTCGAGCTTGGCCTTGGCCCGCTTGGCCTCGCGGGAGGTCTCGTAGGTGCGGGCGTAGCTCTTGCTGGAACCGCTGGTGGGCAGGACGCCGTTGTAGACGGTCACGAACGCGTAGTCGCGGTCGCCGTCCTCGTAGACGTCGAAGTCGTAGTGGGTGTACGCGGTCTTGCCCACGTAGATGCCCCACGGGGTCTTGCCCTGGTAGTAACCGGGCACGAAGACCCACTTGTCCAGGGTCGCCTTGTTGCTCTTGGTGTCGTACACGCAATGGCCGGCGGTCGCCACCAGGTTCTTGTAACGCGACTGCACGGCGGTCGCCGTGCACCAGTGCGGCTTCTTGTCCGCGCCGATGAAGAACACCTTGCCGGTGGTCTTCGGCAGGTTCACGTTCTTCGTGCTGCTGGTCGCCTTCTTGTCGCCGCTGGAGCCGACGACGCCGGGCTTGCTGTCCGCGGAGGCCCCGCCGGTCGAGACGTGCTTGGCGGAGACCCGCGTCTCCACGTTGTACGGCTTGGCGTTGCGGAGGTTGGCCATACGCTCGCCGAACCAGAAGGCGGCGACCTGCTTGGCGGCGAAGTTGCTGCTGGCCAGGGTGTCGTGCGGAACGGAGTCCGCGTGCGCGGGGGTGGCGACGACGGCGGAGGCCAGCAGGCCGACCGCGATGCCGCCGAGAGTGAGGGTGCGCTTCAAGGGTTGTACTCCTCGGTCTGTCGGGGGCACAAAACAGGCCCACACGTCAGTAAAGGGACGGTAAGCAAGCTATCGAAGGAGGCAGGCGGAAAGTAGGGCCGAAACCTGCCCCGGCGGCGCACCCGCATTGATGGAGGTCGGAGCCGAACCTGAAAGGTTCCTGTGTTTGCGCTGATGAGATGCTGATTTCGCGGGGGTGTGCGCGCTCTGTGTCGCTGATCACAAACGCGGCAAATGTGACGTAAATCACATTCGTGAGATGGAACCGTGTGGCCCGGTGATCACGTCTGATCCGCCCCATGCGGCGTTGCTCCGGCGGCCGAGGGCCCGGTCGCCGCGGACGGCGGGAAGACGCGTCTGAGGCGTCGTGAGGGCGTCGTGGCGGCGGGGAGCGTGGAGAGCGTTCGCGGGAGATACCGGCACAAAAGGAGAAGGGCCCGGCCGCAGGCGGCCGGGCCCTTGCTCAGCTGAGCCTCAATCAAGAAGGCATCAGACGATGTTGGAGGAGGGGGTGGCGGCAGCGGCCTTGTAGACGGCCAGGGTCTCACCGTCGAAGTACGGCGAAACGCTGGTGTCGTAGCGGTCGTTGCCATCGGTGTCGGAGACACCGATGGTGACGCCGTTCAGGTAACCGAACCGCGTCGCGTTGTTGTACTTGTACAGCCAGGCGGAACCGGAGGCGCCCTCGCCGGTGAACGACGACTTGATGCCCTGCAGCGCCTCACCCTTCAGGGCCGGAGCCGTGGCGGGGAAGGTCTTGCCGTAGCTGTACTTGAGGGTCTTGCCGGTGAAGGCGTAGTTGCCGTCCGGGTGAGAGCCGCTCGGGTAGCCGAACACGAAGGTCGGCTGGCCGACCTTCTGGTTGTAGGCCAGGCCCTGGCCGCCGACGTTGTCGCCCAGCTTGCCGACGTCCTTGAGGCCGATCGTCAGCTTCAGGCCGACGACCTTGTAGCCCACGAGGTACTTCTTGCTCTGCGTGGACGAGGGGGAAGCCGAGGCGGACGGCGAGGGCGACGGGGAGGGGCTCGCCGACTTGACGCCCGGCTTCTGGTCCGTGTAGACGGGCACGACCTTGAGGCTCGAGTAAGCCGTGGTCTTGTCCTTCGCCAGCTGGTCCTTGGCCTTGTAGGCGTCCCACTTGGTCCGGTAGAGCCGGGACTCGTACTTGCCGCCGCTGGTGCCGCCGTCCGTGGGGACGACACCGTTGTAGACCGCGACGAACGCGTAGTCGAAGTCGCCGTCACCGTAGGTGGTGAAGTCGAAGTGGGTGTACGCGATCTTGCCGACGTAGATGCCGTACGGCGTCTTGCCGTTGTAGTAACCCGGGACGAAGACCCACTTGTCCATCAGGTCCTTGTCCTTCACCGTGTCGTAGACACAGTGACCGGCCGTGGCCACCAGGTTCTTGTGCAGCGACTGCAGGGCGGTCGCGGTGCACCAGTGCGGCTTGTTGTCCGAGCCGATGAAGAACACCTTGCCCGTGGTGCGGGGCAGGTTGACGTTCTTCGACGTGCTCGTGGCCTTCTTGTCGCTGCTGGACGAGACGACACCGGGCTTCGTGTCGGCCGTTCCCTTGGGCATCGTCGAGACGTGCTTGGCGGCGACCTTGGTCTCCGTGCCGTACGGCGTGGCGTTGACCAGGTTCGCCATCTTCTCGCCCAGCCAGAAGGCGGCGACCTGCTTGGCGGCGAAGTTGGTCTCGGCCAGCGGCTTGGCCTTGGGCTTGAAGTGGTCGGCGTGCGCGGGGGAGGCGACGAGGGCGGTGGCCAGCAGGCCGGCCGCGACGCCGCCGAACGCGAGGGTGCGCTTCAAGTGCTCTCCATGGTCTGTCGTGAGGCGCGGCTTCGCCTCATGCGTCAGTAAAGGATGCGCAAAAACTACCGGATTGGTAGCTGAGGGCGTAAGAGAGGTGAAGCAATGGGTATCACCTCGTGATCTTGATCGTGATCTTCAATGTGAATGCCATTGCTCGCGGGCGCTGCGGGGTCTTTCCCGGTGAAATTCGCCGTGGCGGGAGCGGGCTTCCCGGGTGTCGTGAGGTCGTACGGGCCGGCCGCGTCCGGGCACTGACGGGACGGACTCCTCCCTGGCCGTACGGAGGGAGAGGACCTGGCGGCGCCGGAACCGGATGCCGCCGTCGCGGCGGTGGCCGGGCGGTCCCGGGAAGGGCGAGGGGGACGGTTAATAGCCGACGCCGTTCGTTTTCCCCGGCGTCTTCTCACCGTCTTCCCGGTGTCTTCAGTGGTGTCTTCACGGAGTCTTCTTCCCGGCGCCTTCTCGGCGGTCCGGCGAAATGCGTAAGAAAAAGGACCCGGCTGGAGGCCGGGCCCTTTTCTCACATCATTGACCGGGGGAAGATCAGACGATCTTGCCCGACCAGTTGGCGGCGGCGGCCTTGTAGACGCCCAGGGTCTCACCGTCGAAGTACGGGGAAACGCTGGTGTCGATCCGGCCGTTGCCGTCGGTGTCCGAGACCGCGATGGTCACACCGTTGAGGTAACCGAGCCGCTTGGCGCTGCTGTAGCGGTACAGCCAGGACGAACCGATGGCGCCCTCACCGGTGAAGGAGGACTTGATGCCGACGAGCTCCTCGGCCTTCATCGAGGGAGCGCTCGCCTTGAAGGTCTTGCCGTAGGCCCACTTCTGGGTCTTGCCGGTGAAGGCGTAGTTGCCGTCCGGGTGCGACCCGCTCGGGTAACCGAACTCGAAGACGGCCGTGCCGACCTTCTGGTTGTAGGCCAGGCCCTGACCACCGACGTTGGCACCGAGGGTGCCGACGTCCTTGAGGCCGATCGACAGCTTCACGCCGGTGACCTTGTAGCCGATGATGTTGCGGCCCGGGCCCTGGTCGTGGCCACGGCCACGGTCGTTACCGCGGTTGTCGCCGTTCTTCCAGCTGTGGTCGTTGTCCTTGCCGGCGGACTTGCCGAAGACCGGCACGACCGCGAGCTTCGACCAACCGGTGGTCTTGTCGGCCGCGAGCTTGGCCTTGTAGTCCTCGGCGTCCTTCTTGTTCTTGAAGAACTTCGAGACGCCGCCGCCGCTGGTGCCGTTCTCGGTGGGGATGACGCCGTTGTAGACCGTGACGAACGCGTAGTCGCGGTCGCCGTCCTCGTACACGCTGTAGTCGTAGTGCGTGTAAGCGGTCTTACCGACGTAGATGCCCCAGGGGGTCTTGCCCTCGTAGTAGCCGGGGACGAAGACCCAGTTGTCCAGCGTCGTCTTGTTCGACTTGGTGTCGTAGACGCAGTGACCCGCGGTCGCCACAACGTTCTTGTAGGTCGACTGCAGGGCGGTCGCGGAGCACCAGTGCGGCTTGCCGTCGGCGCCGGTGAAGAACACCTTGCCGGTGGTCTTCGGCAGGTTCACGTTCTTCGACGTGCCGGTGGAAGCCTTCTGGTCGCCGCTGGAGCCGACGACACCGGCCTTGGTGTCAGCGGAAGCCCCGCCGGTCGTCACGTGCTTGGCGGCGACCGTGGTCTCCACCGTGTACGGCGTGGCGTTGACGAGGTTGGCCTTGGCCTGGGCGTACCAGTACTGGGCGACCTGCTGAGCGGCGAGGTTGGTGTTGGCCAGGTTCACGCTCGGGATGGAGTCGGCGTGAGCCGGGGCGGCGATGGCGGCGGAGGCCAGCAGGCCGGCCGCGACACCACCGAGTGCGAGGGTGCGCTTCAACTTTCTCTCCCTGGTCTGTCGTGAGGCGACTCCTGCGCCCCATACGTCAGTAAAGGAACGGTCAGAAAGTTATAGGAGAAGTTGGTGTGGTGTAAGTGGAACCACCGCGTCCGCCCATCCCCTCCGGACCCGCGAACTTCGGGGTGGTTGAGGGGTCTGTGCGGCATCTGCGCTGATCACGAGTGGTGTCGGACGTCTGTTGCCGTACCGAGTGTCGGCTCTCAGATGGGGGCTTATGTGATGTAAATCACACTGATCGGATGAAACCGAGAGAGGGGGTACTACGTCAAAAGGGCCCTCGGCGGACCGTGTCCATGCGCTCAGCCGCCCGTTCCGGGTGCCCAATAAGGGCCCAAACGGCGGTCCGTGGGCGATCTGGCGGGATAGGGGTTCCGAGTGGTTCCCGTCCGTCTGGGAGCGATCTGCGGCGTGTACGGCGAGCCGGCCCGTCACACGTTCATCCGGCGGCCGGCGGCCCGGGCACGAGCATCGCGAGCATCGTGGGCGCAGGGGATCCGGATGGCGCTCGGAGCGCAGGGAGTGCGGCGTCTGTGCTCCAGGCGCTCACCGAAGGGCCCGGCGGGGCGTGGGATGCCCGCTGCGGCGAGACGGCGGGCGAGGGCGAGGAGAAGGAGACGGGCCGGAGCGGACGGCTCTGAGATCGACTTGCGGGATCGGCTCTAAGCTCGGCCTTGTGAGCTCGGCCCTGTGGCTCGGCTCAGAGACCGGCCGTGAAATCCGCGCGGGGATCCGTCTTGAGATCGGCTATGGGCTCGACTCCGGGAATCGGCCCGGGCTCGGCGTTGGGCTCGGTTCTGGGATTCGCCCTGAGTGCGGCTCTGGGATCGGCCGTGAGATGGATGGTGTGACCGCCGTGCTTGAAGCGCGGGTGTGGTCGGTTTCGGGCAATGGAAAAGGGCCCGGCTGGAGGCCGGGCCCTTTC
>NZ_JAATEK010000056.1:0-45108 GCF_012034195.1 Microbispora sp. CL1-1 | reverse complement strand
ACGCGGCGTTCGCGCCAGCGCCGTATGTGCCAGCGGCATTCGCACCGTCGGCAGCTCCACGGGCGGCACCCGCGTCAGATCCCGCACTGTCGGCGGTCCAACGCGCGGCATCCGCGCCAGCGCCGTCCATGCCAGCGGCATTCGCACCGGCGGCGTCCCTACGCCTGGGATCCGCACCATCGCTACCCGCGTTGTCGGGATCGGTGCCCGAGACGTCCGCCCCTGGGCCGCTCGTGGTCTCGGTGCTGGGCGCGTTGGCGGGCTGCCGGGGCCCGAAGTTGATGATCGGGAAGGGCTCGCGGGCGGATGAGCCGTCGGACGACCACAGCGGCGAATTGGCGATCAGACGGTCCCACCAGCCGTCGTCAGGCGTGTTCGAATGACGGGAGTGCTCGGGATCGATGTCGAACAGATCCATGGCACCCCCCAACAAGAGATTCGAAAGCTTGTATTAATTCTTTCGCGTCTTCGGGGCTAGTTCAAGATCAACTAGGAATCTCCTGGGATCACAGATTGAGGGGACCGCCCTGGTCACGGGGGGAGTTCGCCGCGGGTGGGGAGGCCCTGCCAGGAGCTGTGGCTGGCGACCGCGAAGGCGGCCACCGAGATGCCGCGCTTGAGGCGGTCCGCCGGGTGCAGGCCGTCCAGGATCGCGCTGAGGTAGCCGGCGACGAACGCGCCGCCGACCTCGGAGGGGTCGACGGAGGTCACGGGGGCGGCCTGGGTGTCGTAGCGCAGGCCCTCGACGGTGGCGCTGGCACCCTTGGCGCCCCGGGTCACGACCAGCTCGGGCCTGGACGCGAGGGCGGGCTCCACGAGCATGAGCTCGTCCTGGGTGGCGAAGAGCACGTCGGCCGAGGCGGCGAGCTCGGTGAGCCCCTGCCGGGCGTCCTCCACGCTCTCCCACAGGTTCGCGCGGTGGTTGACGTCCACGGAGACGAGCACGCCGGCGTCCTTGGCGATTTTGACGGCGTGGTGGACGGCGCTCCACGCGAGGCCGCTCAGCCCGAGGGTGACGCCGGTGACGTGCAGAATCCGTGCCGACTGGACGGCCTCACCGGGCACGTCGCCGGTCGACAGGTGTGACCCGGCCGAGCCCTCGCGGTAGTGGACGGCATGCGACGAACGGCCGATGCGCCGCTGGCGCAGGATCAGCCCGGTCGCCGCCGTCTCGTCCACCCGTACGTGGGAGACGTCGACGCCCTCGCCGCGCAGCACGGTCAGCGTGCGCATGCCGAGTTCGTCGGAGCTGACCCGGCCCAGCCAGCTCACCGTGTGGCCGAGCCGGGCAAGGCCGACCGCCGTGGTCAGCTCGGGCCCCTCCACGTCGAGACGGATGGTCATGTCATGCCGGAGCCGGTCGCCGGAGACGACGCCCAATGCCTCTCCGAGCGTGAAAACCTCGGTCATGCCGTAAGTCCGCGGGATCGCACCCGGAAAGCATGACAGAGCCTGATCCGCCCGGGAAAGCCCTGCCTCAGACGCCGAACTCAGGTGCCGAACTCAGGCGCCGAACGCGTCCACGGCGGCCTGGCAGAAGGCCTTCAGATCGTCCGGCTTACGGCTGGTCACCAGCGTGTTGGGACCGGCCGTGCAGACCACGACCTCCTGGTCCACCCAGGTCGCCCCCGCGTTGCGCAGGTCGGTCCGGAGGCTGGGCCACGAGGTCAGCGTGCGCCCGCGCACCACGTCGGCCTCCACGAGGATCCACGGCGCGTGGCAGATCGCCGCTACCGGCTTGCCCGCCTCGAAGAACTCCTTGACGAACCGTACGGCTTCGGGCCGAAGACGCAGGAAGTCGGGGTTGGCGACCCCTCCCGGGAGGACCAGGCCGTCGAAGTCGGCGGCGGAGACCTCCCCTGCCACGGTGTCCACGGGGAAGGTGTCGGCCTTGTCGAGGTGATGGAACGCCTGGATCTCCCCGCGTTCCACCGAGACCAGCCTCGGCGTGCCGCCCGCCTGCTGGACGGCCTTCCACGGCTCGGTGAGCTCGACCTGCTCGACCCCCTCCGGGGCGACGAGGAACGCGATCGTCTTGTCCTGGATCATTCGATGCTCCCCTCTTTTGCTCGTTCTTGACGTCGCGTGCCCCGATAACTGCGATCTATGCGGTCCGGTGGGTAGGGGACGGACATGCCCGTGCTGGTGGGAACCTCGGGGTGGCAGTACGCCGACTGGCGCGACCTCGTCTACGGCGGTGTGCCCCAGCGGCTGTGGCTGGAGAGGTACGGCGAGATCTTCGCCACGGTCGAGAACAACAACGCCTTCTATCGGCTGCCGAAGCGGGAGACGTTCGAGTCGTGGCGGGAGCGTACGCCGCCCGACTTCGTCATGGCGGTCAAGGCCAGCCGCTTCCTGACGCACATCAAACGGCTGAAGGACCCTGAGGAGCCGGTCGAGCGGCTGATGGGCGTGGCCGAGGGCCTCGGCCCGAAGCTGGGCCCCATCCTGCTGCAACTGCCGCCGACCCTGCAGGTGGACGCCGGGCGGCTGCGGGCCTGCCTGGCGCGGTTTCCGCGTGCCGTACGGGTCGCCGTCGAGCCGCGGCACGCCTCGTGGTGGACCGACGAGATCCGCTCGCTGCTGACCGAGTATGGGGCCGCGTTGTGCTGGGCGGACCGGCTCGGCCGGCCCGCCGGTCCTCTGTGGCGTACGGCCGGCTGGGTCTACCTGCGCTTCCACGAGGGAGCGGCGGAGCCCTGGCCGAACTATGGCCGGCGCGCGCTGAGCCACTGGGTGGACCGCCTGGGGGACGTGACGGACGCCTACGTCTACTTCAACAACGACCCCGGCGGCGCCGCCGTACGCAACGCGATCACCTTCGCGGAGCTGGCCCGCGCGCAGGGGCGGGACGTGCCCAGGGCGCGGCTTCCGGAGTCGGCTCCCGGGCGGACCCCCGAGCCCGTCCGGTCGTGACCGGACGGGCGAGTGCCACCCCGTCATGCCCCAGCGTGCCCCGGTATGGACAGATCAGGCGCGGTGGTCGTCGGTCGCGTGACGCCCGCCGGCCACCAGCTGGTCGCGGGACGACTGCTGAGCGGGCACCGACACGCGGTCGTGCGGCGCGGTGGGACGCTCGGCGCGCTCGGCCCGGTCGTCGACGCCGTCGCCATCCCGGTCGGTCTTGGGGGACGTCTCCAGGCGGCGCTCCAGGTCGCGCTTCTCGGCCTCCAGGCGGGACACGCGGTCCCGCTCCGCCAGGCGCGCCTCACGCTGCCGGCGGCGCTTCACGGCGGCGCGGCGCATGCCGCCGGTGATGAGCAGCAGGCCGACGACGAACACGGCGGCGGTCACGACGCCGGCGATGAACAGCTCGAACGGGCTGAGGTTGAACGTGCGGTCCAGGACCGTGATCGGCAGGGTGTTCGCGGTGTCGTTCACCGACACCTCGATCACGGCCGCCGCCGCGATCAGGACCAGAAGCAGGCCCAATAAGACCATCTGCGCTCACTCCCGGTGCGGTTGCGATTGGTTGACGCCCATCCGACTGCCCAAGAGAGCGGCGTTCATGTGTCAGGGGCACAACAGCTACTCATCGCACTGTCAAGGCAAAGAATGCGCGTTAACACTCTGGTTACAAACGGGCAAAGGTTACGAAATGCCAAAACGGCACTGTCGAGCGTGGCGGACGAACGCCAGGCCGCCTCGTTCGAAAGGGATCGACGTGACCTACAAGGCCGAGTACATCTGGATCGACGGCACGGAGCCGACCGCGAAGCTCCGGTCCAAGACCAAGGTTCTTGCCGACGGCGCCGAGCCGCCGGTGTGGGGCTTCGACGGGTCCAGCACCAACCAGGCCACCGGTCACTCCTCCGACCTGGTGCTCAAGCCGGTCTTCACCTGCCCCGACCCGATCCGCGGCGGTGACAACGTGCTGGTCCTGTGCGAGGTCCTGCACACCGACCTGACCCCGCACGCGACGAACACCCGCGCCGCGCTGGTCGAGGTGGCCGAGCGCTTCGCCGAGCAGGACTCGTGGTTCGGCATCGAGCAGGAGTACACCTTCTTCAAGGAGGGCCGCCCGCTCGGCTTCCCGCTGGGCGGCTTCCCCGCTCCGCAGGGCGGCTACTACTGCGGTGTCGGCGCCGACGAGGTGTTCGGCCGCGAGATCGTCGAGCTGCACCTCGACCGCTGCCTGGCCGCCGGCCTGAAGATCTCCGGCATCAACGCCGAGGTCATGCCCGGCCAGTGGGAGTTCCAGGTGGGCCCGGGGGGCCCGCTGGAGGTCGGCGACCACATGTGGGTCGCCCGCTGGCTGCTCTATCGGACCGCCGAGGAGTTCGACGTCGCCGCCACGCTCGACCCGAAGCCGGTGAAGGGCGACTGGAACGGCGCGGGCGCGCACACCAACTTCTCCACGAAGGCCATGCGTGAGGGCTACGAGCCGATCATCACGGCCTGCGAGGCCCTGGCCGACAACGCCATGGAGCACGTCAAGAACTACGGCCACGGCATCGAGGACCGCCTGACCGGCCACCACGAGACCGCTCCGTGGGACAAGTTCAGCTACGGCGTCTCCGACCGCGGCGCCTCGGTCCGCATCCCGTGGCAGGTCGAGGTGGAGAAGAAGGGCTACATCGAGGACCGTCGCCCCAACGCCAACGTCGACCCCTACGTCGTCACCCGCCTGATCGTCGACACCTGCTGCACGGCTCTGGAGAAGGCCGGCCAGGTCTGACGGTTCCTCCGTCTCTCTCCATCTCTCGTACGGCTCCCGCGTCTCGGCGCGGGAGCCGTACGTGTCTATGGCGGCGGGTCCCAAGTGCCCAAGTTGACAATGATTTTCATTTGCGGGACATTTGGGGGGGGATGTTTCCCGTGCCGACTTTGATATGCCGACTTGAGGATTCGTCGTGCTCTCGCCGCTCGCCCGTAGGTTGTCGTCCGCCGCGCTGATCGTGCTGTTCGCCCTGTCCGCGGGCGGCTGCGGCGGCGAGGACACGTCCGCGTCCTCTTCCGATCCGGCCCGGCCGCTGAGAGTGGTCGCGACCACCACGCAGGTGGCCGACTTCGCCCGCAACGTCGGCGGCGACCGGGTGAGCGTCCACCAACTGCTCAGGCCGAACGTCGATCCCCACGACTACGAGCCGTCCCCGGCGGACATGCGGGCCATCGCCGAGGCCGACGTGCTGGTCAAGAACGGCGTGGGCCTGGAGAAATGGCTCGACGAGACGATCTCGGCCGCCGGTTTCGACGGGCCCGTGGTCGACGCCTCCCAGGGCGTGCAGATCCGCGACGGCGACCCGCACATCTGGCACGACCCCCTCAACGCCAAGACGATGGTCGCCACGATCGAGAAGGGGTTCGCCGCCGCCGATCCGGGTGACGCCGCGGTCTACCAGGCCAACCAGGCGGCGTACGACGCGAAGCTGGACGCGCTCGACGGCGAGATCGCCAGGAAGATCGACTCCATCCCGCCCGACCGGCGCAAGCTGGTGACCAACCATGACGCCTTCGGCTACTACCTCGACCGTTACAAGCTGACCTTCGTCGGCTCGATCATTCCGAGCTTCGACACCTCGGCGGAGCTGTCCGCCAAGCAGGTGTCCGACCTCGTCGCCAAGATCAGGGAGACCGGGGTGGCCGCCGTCTTCTCGGAGGCGTCGCTGCCGCCCAAGACGGCCGAGGCGATCGGGCGCGAGGCCGGGGTGACGGTCGTGGCCGGGGAGGACGCCCTGTACGGCGACTCGCTGGGCCCCGAAGGGTCGGCCGGTGCGACCTACCTGCAGATGGAGGAGCACAATACCGACACCATCGTCAACGCGTTGAGGGGGACCGCCGCATGAGTGAGCGCGCGCCGACCCTGGTGCTCGACCGGGCGAGCGTGGCCTACGGCGACGTCCCGGTGCTGGAAGAACTGAACGGCGTCGTCCACGAGGGCGAGGCCGTGGCGCTGATCGGCCCGAACGGCGCCGGCAAGTCCACGTTCATCAAGGCGCTGCTCGGCCTGGTGCCGGTCGTACGCGGCAGGATCGAGGTGCTGGGCAGGCCCCCGGCGCAGGCCCGCCGCGACGTCGCCTACGTGCCGCAGGCCGACACGCTCGACCCGGACTTCCCGGTGTCGGTCGAGCAGGTGGTGATGATGGGCCGATATCGGCGGATCGGCTGGCTGCGCCGCCCCTCCGCCGACGACCGGGCCGAGGTGGCCGACGCCCTGGAGCGGGTCGGGCTGGCCGGGCGGGCCCGCGACCGGTTCGGCACGCTGTCGGGCGGGCAGCGCCAGCGGGTGCTGCTGGCCAGGGCCATCGCCGCCAAGCCGCGGATGCTGCTGCTCGACGAGCCGTTCAACGGCGTCGACGCGGTCAGCCAGCACGCGTTGCTGGAGGCGATCGGCTCGCTCAAGGCGCAGGGCGCCTCGGTCGTCGTCAGCACCCACGACCTCGCCATCGCCCACCTCGCCTGTGACGAGGTGTGCCTGCTCAACCGGCACCAGTTCGGCTTCGGCCCGACCGGCGACGTGCTGACGCCCGAGCGGCTGCGCGCGACGTACGGCGGGCACGCGCTCGAACTGCGCGGCGACCGCGTGATCGTGACCCAGACATGATGTTCTTCGAGCCGTTCCAGCTGCCCTTCATGGCGCGGGCGCTGATCGAACTGGTCGTCCTCGGCCTGCTCGCGGGCACGGTCGGCGTGCTGGTGCTGCTGCGCCGGCTCGCGTTCGTCAGCGACACCCTGACGCACACCGTCTTCCCCGGCGTCGTCATCGGCCACCTCATGGCCGGTGACGGCGGCATCTTCTGGGGCGCGCTGGCCGCCGGGGTCGTCACGGCCGTCCTGCTCACGCTGCTCACCCGGCGCCGCAGGGTGAGCGAGGACGCCGCCCTCGCCATGCTGCTGACCACGCTGTTCGCGGTCGGCGTCGTGATCGTGTCGCGGCAGACCGGCTTCACCTCCGACCTCACCGCGTTCCTGTTCGGGCGGGTGCTGACGGTCAGCGAGGCGCAGCTCGCGCAGACCGCCGTCGTGACGGTCGTGGTCGTGGCGTTGCTGGCGGTGCTGCGGCGGCCGCTGCTGCTGCGGGCCTTCGACCCCGAGGGCGCCCAGGCGGCCGGCGTACGCGTCGGACTGCTCGACCTGGTGCTGAATGTCGCGGTCGCGCTGGTGGTCGTGGCCGCCGTGAAGGCGGTCGGCACGATCCTCGTGATCGCGTTGCTCATCGTGCCGGCCGCGGCGGCGCGCAGCCTGTCGGACCGGCTCGCGGTCATCGTGCCGCTGGCCTGTCTCGTCGGCGCGGGCGCCGGGTGGCTGGGGCTGGTCGTGAGCTACGAGGCGTCGGTCGGGTATGGCATCAGGCTCGCCTCCGGCGCGACCGTGGTGCTCGTGCTGGTGGCGATGTACGGCCTGGCCCACGCCGTGGCGTACGTCCGCAGGAAGGCGGGCCTGAGCCGGGCCCGTCGCAGGTCGGTCCTGGAGGCGGCGTGAGCTGGCTCGACTCCACCGTCCACCGGGCCCTCGCAGAGGCCGTCCTGGTCGGCGCGCTGGGCGGGGTGGTCGGCGTCTTCGTGATCGCGCGGCGGCTGCCGTTCTTCACGATGGCACTCACGCACGCGACGTTCCCCGGCATCGTCGTCGCCGCCCTGCTCGGGGTGAACCTCTACCTCGGCGGCGGGCTGTTCGGGCTGCTGGTGGTCGCCGCCGTCCTGGCGTTCGGCCGGGGCCGCGGGCAGGACTTCACCACGGCCACCGGCATCGCGCTGTCGGGCGGCTTCGCGCTCGGCGTGGTGCTGGTGTCGTCGCAGGACGGCTTCACCAAGGACCTGGCGGCCTACACGGTGGGCGACGTCCTCGCCGTCGGCGCGGGCGACCTGGTGGCGACCACCGCCGTCGCCGCGGGCGTGCTGCTCGTGCTCGTCCTGGTGGGCAAGGAACTGCTGCTCGCGGCGTTCGACCCGGTGGGGGCGGCGGCGCTCGGGCTGCCCCTCGTGCTGCTCGACTTCGCGCTGCTCGCCGTCGTGGAGGTGACCGTCGTCGCCACCGTGCCCGCGCTGGGGACGATCCTCGCCGTGGCGCTGATCGTGGGCCCGGCCGCGACCGCCCGCCTGATCACCGACAGGCTCGCGCCGCTGTTCCCGCTCGCCGCCGGGATCGGGATCGCGTGCGCCCTGGCGGGTGTGTGGGTCTCCACACGGTGGAACGTCGCGACCGGGGCCTCCATCGCCCTGTTCGTGGGCCTGGTGTTCGGGGTGGTCTTCCTCGGCACCGCCGTACGCGACCGGGCCAGACGGGCCGTGGCCGCCAACCCGGCGTGAGAGTCAGAGGTGCAGCACGCTGCCCTGCTCGTCCACCTGATCGGCGCTGTCGTCGTCGAACCACACGCCGCCCGTGGCGAGGTAGCGGAACCGGTGCGCGCCGGGCGGGAGGATCACCGACACGGTGCGGGTGCCGTTCCTGCGCGGCAGCAGTTCGTGGCGGCCGGGCAGCCAGTCGTTGAAGTCGCCCACGACGCTGACCGTCCCGGAGGGCTCGTCAATGGGCAGGGCGAAGGTGACGCGGGTCTTCTGCCCGAACAACCTGGTGCGTTTGAGCATGTCGCATAGCCTGGCGTATTGCCCCTAAAGGAAGAAATAGGTACACGCAGGACGTAACACAATATTCACGGCCTTTTCAGGGCGTGCGGCCGACCCCGCAGAGGAACCACGTGGGCAGGTGGCGGCCGGCCTGGCGGGCGAGCAGGTTCTCGTCGTCGGGCCGCCACTCGTCCAGCGGCACGAGGCCCGGCTCGATGAGCCGGAAGCCGCCGAACAGCTCGTGGATCTGCTCGCGGCTCCGCAGCGTGACACCACTGCTGGCCTGCCGGTAGACGGCCGCCCCCTCGCGGGCGTCGCCCGCCCGTTCCTCGTCCGTGACGTGCGACAGCACGAGGTGGCTTCCCGGGGCGACGCACTCCCGCAGGCGGGCGACGAGCTCGGCCGGTTTGTCGTCGTCGGTCAGGAAGTGCACCACGGCCACGAGCAGGATGGCGACCGGCTCCGAGACGTCGATCAGCGACCGCAGCTCCGGGTCGGCGAGGATCTCCTCGGGACGCCGCAGGTCCCCGTGCACGGTGACGGTGGTGGCGGTGGTGCCCGACAACAGCGCCTGGGAGTGCGCGAGCACCACCGGGTCGTTGTCCACGTACGCCACCCGGACGCCGGGGTCCATCTCGTGCGCCACCTCGTGGACGCTGCCCTCGGTCGGCAGCCCGGTGCCGATGTCCACGAACTGCCGGATCCCTGCCTCGGCAACCAGATGGCGTACGGCCCGGCGCAGGAACGCGCGGTTGCGGCGGGCCAGCGCGGGGGCCTCGGGCGCGACCTTCATGATCCGCTCCGCGGCTTCCCGATCTGCCGCGAAGTTGTCCTTTCCGCCGAGGAAATAGTTGTACATGCGTGCGGGATTGGGGACGCCCGCATCGATACCGGGTGGCGGCGCGTCATCAGCCACGCAATGTCTCCTCACTCATGGTAGTAAAGAGGACTTGGTGCGAGCATAAGGGTCTCCGAGGGAAAACCCAACGAAGAACGCCATAACTCTGTGACTCCACTTTTTCGCCGGATTTCCGTGCGCGAAAGCGAGACACGCCACGGGCAGCGGCAGCTCGGCGGTCGGGAAGAGCGTGACAGCGAGCTCGCCGATCGGCTCACGCCGGGAGACCTAGGACCAGCGCCCGATGTGGAGACGCGGCCGGGAAACCTATAACGGACGCATGTACGCGATCAGATTGCACGCTTTCGGCCCCGCCGAGAATCTCGTCTACGAGGAGGCCGAGGATCCCGAGCCCGGGCCCGGCCAGGTGCGCGTGGCCGTACGGGCGGCGGGGGTGCACCTCGTCGACACCGTGTTGCGGGCCGGGAAGTACGGAGGCGGCCCGATCCCCGTCCCTGATTTGCCCACGATTCCCGGCCGTGAGGTCGCCGGGGTCGTCGACGCCGTCGGCCCAGAGGTCGATCCGGGCCTGATCGGCAGGCGGGTCGTGACCCACCTCGGCATGGTGCCCGGCGGATACGCCGAGCTGGCCGTACGGGACGCCGCGGCGATCCACGAGATCCCGGACGGCCTGGGGTACGGCGAGGCGGTGGCGATGATCGGCACCGGCCGGACCACGATGGGCATCCTCGACGTCGCGGAGATCCGGGCGGACGACGTCATGGTGGTGACGGCGGCCGCCGGGGGCATCGGCAACCTACTGGTGCAGGCGGGGGTGCGGGCCGGCGCCACGGTCGTGGGGCTCGCCGGCGGCCCGGCCAAGGTGAGCCGGGTGCGGGAGCTGGGCGCGCACCACGCCGTGGACTACACCGCTCCCGGCTGGCCCGACGAGGTGCGGGCGCTCCTCGGCGACCGGGAGGTCACGCTGGCGCTCGACGGCGTCGGCGGGACCATCGGACGGGCGACGCTGGAGCTGCTCGGCGTCGGCGGCAGGATCGTGCTGTTCGGCTGGTCGGACGCCGAGGGCGGCCCGACCGCGCTGACCACGGAGGACCTCTACCAGCGCGGCATCACCGCGGCGGTGGGGATCGGCCCGCGGGTGCTGAAGCGGCCGGGCGGCCTGCGGGGTCTGGAGGAGCGGGCGCTGGCCGCCGCGGGGTCGGGTGAGCTGGTCCCGCTGGTGCAGAGCTTCCCGCTCAAGGACGCCGCCGCCGCGCACGCCGCGCTGGAGACCCGCGCCACCACGGGCAAGGTCGTCCTCGTTCCCTAGGCGACCAGGACGGGGTGGGGGAGCACCGAGGTGTGGCAGTAGCCGAGGTCGTTCATGGGGGTGACCTCGGGCTGGGTGCGGCCGTGCTCGTCGGTGGCCCGCACCCGTACGACATGGGCGCCGGGGGCGGGGTCCCAGGTGAACCGCCAGCGGGTCCAGACGCCCGCGAGGCCGGGCCCGTCGAGGACGGCGGGCCGCCAGGGGCCGTCGTCGATCCGGTAGTCGACGGCGGTCACCCGGTCCTCCCCGGCGTACGCCCGGCCGCGGATCGTCTGCGGTCCTGGGTGCAGCCGCGCGGGCCAGGGCAGCTCGACCAGGCTCGCTACCGGCGTGGAGGTGATCGGCACGGCCGGACGTCCGGGGCCGACGATCACGTAGTCGTCGGTGTTCCACGGCACGCTCAGCGGCCGGTCGGACACCTCGATCCGGCCCACCCACTTGATGCTCGCCGCGCCGAGCCAGCCGGAGACCACCACGCGGGCCGGAAAGCCGTGGTCGGGCGGCAGGATCTCGCCGTTCAGGGCGAGCGCGAGCAGGGTGTCGGGGGCGAGGGCCTTGGCGAGGGGCATCGGGCGGCGTCCGCGCGCCTCGTCGAGCCCTTCCGGCATCACCTCGACGGCGGCGTCCGTGAGGCCGGCGGGTTCGAGCAGGTCGCGCAGCGGAATCCCGGTCCACTCGGCCGTGCCGATGGCGCCGCGGTGCCACTGCACGCCCTCGAACCGGTGGCCGTGCTCGGCGCCGAACAGGGCGCGCCGGTTGCCCGCGCACTCCAGGGTGCGGACGACGGACACGAGCGGGAACCGGCGCCACAGGTCGTCGTAGGTGTAGTCGATGGTCCGGCGCACGCCGCCGCCCTCCACGCGCAGCGTCCAGGTCTTCGGGTCGACGCGGGGGGTCGGGGCGTGGTTGCGGACGAAGAAGCGGTCGATGGGGGTGATCAGGCCCGGCAGGCGGTCGGGCCGGGCGCCGTAGTCGAGGCCGGTGCCGGCGTCCTCCATGAGGTCGGCGCTGATCGGCTTCACCACCGCCGTGCGGATGTCGCGTGTCGTACGCATCGGCCTTTCCTCTCCCGGCCGATGCGGTGACGGCCGTCAGCCGAGGTCGCGGCTCGCCCTGTGGGCGTGACGCTGTGCCCAGGACGCGAGGCGTGACCAGCGCCGGGCCGCGACCAGGCGGTTGGCGACGCGGGCGTCGTCGGCCTCGCGGTGCAACTCCGTGAGGCGCTCGGTGGCCAGGGAGTAGTCGTAGAACATCATTACCGTCCAGCTCGCCGTTGTAACTGTCTTAGATTTCTTAGCCAGTCACAAAGGTACGGCAAAGTGCGTAACTGGTCAAGTTGGTTTGGACGGTTACGTCGCCCTGGCGGCCTGGGCGTCGTACGCGCGGACGACGGTGTCGAGCAGGCCGGGGAAGAGGGCGTCGAGATCCTCCCGGCGCAGCGAGCTCATCTTCGCGGTCCCCCGGTAGACCTGCCTGATCACGCCCGCCTCGCGGAGCACGCGGAAGTGGTGGGTGGTCGTCGACTTGCTGACCGCGAGGTCGATCGCCGAGCAGGAGGATTCGCCGTTGCCGGCGAGGAAGCGCACCACCTGGAGGCGTACGGGATCGGACAGCGCGTGCAGGACGGCCTCCAGCCGGATCTCGGAGGGATCCGGGTGGTCGAGCGTCCGGGGCTGGGGCGTCATCGCGGCCCTCCTTGTACGACGTTCGTCGTAGTTTGACATCTCTCGTACTACGAAGATTATCGTACAAAGGTCGCCGTGATGAGGACCGTGACGAGAGGAGAGCGGCGTGAGCGCGTTGTTCGAGCCCCTGAAACTGCGGGACCTGACCATTCCCAACCGCGTCTGGATGCCGCCGATGTGCCAGTACAGCGCGGCGATGGAGGGGCCCGGGCAGGGCGTCCCCACCGACTGGCATCTCGCCCACCTCGGCTCCCGGGCGGCGGGCGGGGCCGGTTTGATCATCGTCGAGGCCACGGCCGTCTCCCCGGAGGGCCGGATCAGCCCCGCCGATCTCGGGCTGTGGAACGAGCGCCAGCAGGAGGCGTTCGGCCGCATCACCCGGTTCGTCACCGAGCAGGGCGCGGTGCCCGGCATCCAGCTCGCCCACGCCGGGCGCAAGGCGTCCACCGGCCTCCCGTGGCGGGGCGGCGGGCCGGTCGGCCCCGATGACCACGGGTGGCGGCCGGTCGCGCCCAGCCCCATCCCCTTCGACGAGGGCTATCCGGTGCCGGAGGAGCTGAGCGAGGCGGAGATCCGGCGGCTGGTGGACGCCTTCGCCGCGGCCGCCCGCCGCGCGCTCGCGGCGGGCTTCACGGTGGTGGAGATCCACGGCGCCCACGGCTACCTGATCCACGAGTTCCTGTCGCCGTTCAGCAACCGGCGCACCGACGCGTACGGCGGCACTTTCGAGAACCGGGCTCGCCTCGCGCTCGAGGTGGCCGACGCGGTGCGCGCCGTGTGGCCGGACGAGCTGCCGGTGTTCTTCCGGATCTCGGCCACCGACTGGCTGAGCGAGAACCCCGAGGACCCCCGCGAGGGCTGGACGGCCGGCGACACCGTACGGCTGGCCAAGGAACTGCTCGCCCACGGGGTGGATCTACTCGACGTCTCGACGGGCGGCAACGTGCCGGGTGCCCGCATCCCCCTGGAACCGGGTTATCAGGTGCCGTTCGCGGCCCGGGTGAAGGCGGAGACCGACATCGCCGCCTCGGCCGTCGGGCTCATCACCGAGCCGCGCCACGCGGAGGAGATCGTGGCCTCCGGGCAGGCCGACGCGGTGATGCTCGGGCGTGAGCTGCTGCGCAACCCCTACTGGCCGAACGACGCGGCGGGCGAGCTCGGCGCGCGTGGGCGCTGGCCGGTCCAGTACCACCGGGCGCTCTGAACGGGCTCGGCCGGGCGCCTCGCTGTTCGAGTCATCGGCCGTACGGACATGGGTAGGGGTCGTCGTATGGCAGAGATCGGATTCACCCTCATGTCCGAGCAGTCGCCCGCCAAGGAGCTGGTGGAGGACGCGGTCGCCGCCGAGCGGGCGGGCTTCGGCTACGCGGTCGTCTCCGACCACTACTTCCCGTGGCTGGAGGAGATGGGCCACTCTCCGTACGCCTGGTCGGTGCTGGGCGCGGTGGCGCAGGCCACCGAGCGGCTGCCGCTGATGACGTACGTGACGTGCCCGATCATGCGGTATCACCCGGCGGTGGTGGCGCAGAAGGCCGCCACGATGGGGGTGCTCAGCGACGGCCGCTTCACCCTCGGCGTGGGCGCGGGCGAGAACCTGAACGAGCACGTGATCGGGCACGGCTGGCCGCCGGTCAACACCAGGCACGAGATGTTCCGCGAGGCCATCGAGGTCATCAAGGAGCTCTTCCAGGGCGGCTACCGCAACTATCGCGGCGAGTATTTCGACATCGACTCGGCCCGCCTGTTCGATCTGCCGGAACGGCCGGTGCCCGTCGCGGTCGCCGCGTCCGGCGACCAGTCGGTGGACATCGCGGCCGAGCTCGGCGACGGCCTCGTGGCGACGGACCCGGACGGGTCGCTGGTGGAGAGGTTCGCGGCGTCCGGCGGCGAGGGCAAGCCCGTCTACGGCCAGCTCGCCGTCTGCTACGACCCCGACAGGGACGCCGCGGTCGAACGCGCGCACCGCCTGTGGCGCTGGTCGGTGGCCGGCTGGAAGGTCATGTCGGAGCTGCCCGCGCCGGTCAACTTCGCCGCCGCCACCGAGACCGTGCGGCCGGAGGACGTGGCGGAGAAGGTGCCCTGCGGCGCGGATCCCGGGGCCGTGGTCGAGGCCGTACGGAAGTACGCCGAGGCCGGTTTCACCCACATCGCGCTCGTGCAGATCGGACGGGAGCGCCAGCGGGAGTTCTTCGAGTGGTCGGAGAAGGAGCTCCTGCCCGCCCTGCGTGATCTTCAGACGTGAGACGAGGTCTGGGCCTCCCGCCTCCAGGGGAGCGCGGGCAGGCCGCACCGCACCCGCAGGACCATCCAGAACGCCGGGGCGAGCAGCAGCACGGCGACCAGCGCCCAGATGGTCTGGGTGTTGCCGGCGCCGAACATCTTCAGCGCCGAGGCGAGCAGCACGAACGCCAGGACGCGGCGGATCAGCCCGCCGGGGGCGCGTGAGGAGATCCGCGAGCCGAGGTAGACGCCGGGGATTGACCCCACCAGCAGCGCGACCGTGATCGACAGCGTGAACTCGCCGAACAGCAGGTGCCCGAGCGCGGCCGACATGACGAGCGGCACGGCCTGCACAAGGTCGGTGCCGACGAGCTGGTTGGCCTTCAGGGCGGGATAGAGCGCCAGCAGGGCCACGATGATCAGGGAGCCGGAGCCGACCGAGGTGATCCCGACCACGAGCCCGCCGACGGCTCCCACCAGTGCGGTCGGCAGCGGCCGTACGGCGACGGAGGGCATCTCGGTCGCGGCCGGTTCGCCGGGAGCGGCGGTGCGGCGGCCGGTCTCCGGGGTGCGGCCCTCGGCGCGGTCGCGCATCGCGAGATAACCGCGTACGGCCAGGCCCCCGGCCGCGATGAGCAGGGCGATGCCGAGACCCTTCTCGATCACCTCCTGCACGGCCTCGCCCCGGCCCAGCGCGCGGGCGATGAGCACCCCGCAGAACGCCGCGGGGACCGAGCCCGCGCACAGCCAGGCGACGAGCCGCAGGTTGACCGTCCCCCGGCGCAGGTGCACGAGACTGCCCACCGGTTTCATGACGGCGGCGGCGACGAGGTCGCTGGAGACGGCGGCGAGGGGCGGCACGCCGAAGAACGTCACGAGCATGGGCGTCATCAGGGCCCCGCCGCCCATACCGGTCAGGCCGACGACGACGGCGACCAGGAACGAGCCGATCGCCATGGTGTAGTCGAAATGCACCCGCTAACCCTACCTAACCCATCGGAATTACGGATACCCCCATCTTGTGGTGAACCTTTCGTGCTTAACCGGTTCGGCCGATCACTCGCGGCGTACCCCGCGACGGGCCGGTCACCCGCGCTGGCCGGGCCTTCTCGCGGAGGCGGAGACTCGCGGGAGTACCGTAGGGATCACACAGGTGATCAGCCGTTGACGTGGTGGTGGCCCACCCAATACCTTGGCCGCACCTTATCCGGTTAAGTATGGCGATGGAGGGGCTGGGGATGCGGCGATGACCGTCCTCGCGGTGGACATCGGCGGCACGAAGTTCGCCGCCGCGGCCGTCGCGCCCGACGGCGAGATGCTGGCCCGCGCCGAGGTGCCGCTGGGCGGCCCCGGGTCGGCCGACCGTACGCTGTCCGAGGTCGTGGGCCGGATCACCGAGCGCGTGCCGCCCGCCCGGCTCGACGGCATCGGAGTGGGCTCGGCCGGGCCGCTCGACCCCCGCAAGGGCACGGTCAGCCCGGTGAACATCCCGGCCTGGCGCGAGTTCCCGCTGGTCGACACGCTCCGCGAGGTGCTGCCCGGCCGGCCCGTACGGCTCGCCGGAGACGCCCAGTGCATGGCACTCGGGGAGTGGTGGCGCGGCCTGGGCGGCGACGGCGCGGCGCGGAGCCGGGCCATGCTCGGCATGGTGGTCTCCACCGGCGTCGGCGGCGGCCTCGTCCTCGACGGCGTGCCGTACGTCGGCCCGACCGGCAACGCCGGGCACATCGGCCACATCACCGTCGATCCCGGCGGCGAGCCGTGCCCCTGCGGCGGCGTCGGCTGCGTCGAGACCATCGCGAGCGGGCCCGGCATGGTCCGCTGGGCCACCGCGAACGGCTGGACCGGTGCGGATGCCAGGGCGCTGGCCGCCGACGCCCGGACCGGGCACCCCACCGCCGTGACCGCCTTCCGGCGCGCGGCCGACGCGCTGGCCACCGCCGTGCTCACGGCGTCCGCCCTGTTCGACCTCGACCACGTCGTCATCGGAGGGGGCGTGGCCGCCGCGGGGCCGATTCTGTTCGGCCCGCTCAGGCGGGCGATCGAGAGGAACGCCGGGCTCGGCTTCCTGCGACGCCTGCGGGTGGACCCGACCTCCCTGGGACGCGACGCCGGGCTGTTCGGCGCCGCCGCCCTCGTCCTGCTACAGGACGACCCCTCCGAGTGAGCGCGGGCACCTTCCACATCGGCGCATCCGGGCAGAGGAGGGGCAAAGGTACCCTGGAGTAACTGACAGGAATCGGGGGCCACCATGACGGGAACGCACAGGTGAAAGGCGCCACCGGTTCGGCAGGCCCGCCACATGGGGCGGTCAGGCCGGCTCCCGACCTCCTGACGGCGCTGCTCGACGGCAGCGCCGAGGGCGTCGTGCTGTGCGACGCTGACGGCGTCGTGACGCTGGTCAACGCGGCGGCGGTCCGCCTGATGCCCGGAGTCGAGCCGGGCCTGCCCGCGCCCGCGCCGCTCGGGCCCGTCCCGTCCGCCCCCGAAGGCCGGACCATGATCCACGGCGGCCGGGCGATCCGGATTCGCGCCGAAGCGGTCGGCGACGGCCGCCTCGCCTGGTATCTCTCCGATCTGGACGCGGCGCCGCGGACCGAGTTCCTGCTGGAGGCCGGCCGCCGCCTGTCCGCCTCGCTCAACCCGCACCGGTGCGCCAGGGCCGCGACGGAGCTGGCCGCCGACTTCCTGTGCGACATGGCGGTCGTGCTGCTGCCGTCCACCGCCCGCCGCCGGATGGAGTGGGTGCGCGCCGTCTCCGGCCGGCCCGGCGCGGAGGAGGGCACTCTGCCGGCCGCCGAGGCGGCGGAGGTGCCCGGCCTGACCGACGCGCTCGCGGGCCTGCGGCACGGTGGCACAGGGCTGCATGTCCCAAGAGACACAGGGCTGCAGGATCCGGGCGGCGCGCCGGAGTGGCTGCTGCCGGAGGGGTTCGGGCCCCTGGGCCACCTGCTGGTGCTCCCGCTGCCCGGCAACGGCGTGCCCGCCGGGGCGATCGTGCTCGCCCGCCGTGCTGGGCGGCCGCCGTTCTGCGACGACGACCAGAGGATGGCGCGCGACCTCGCGATCCGGGCCGGTGCCGCGATCTCCGCGGCCTCCCTGTTCCGGGAGCAGAGCACGATCAACGCCATCCTGACCGGTGATCTGCTGCCGCCGGACCTGCCGGAGATCGAGGGCATGCGGGTGGCGGGCCGGCTGCGGGCCTCGCAGCAGGCCGGCGCCATCGGCGGCGACTTCTACGACGTCTACCTGCCCGACGCGGCTACCGGCGACGGGATCGTGGAGCGGCCGCCGCTGGTCATCCTGGGCGACGTCTGCGGCAAGGGCGCCCGCGCGGCGGTCCTGGCCGGTCAGGTCCGCCACAGCCTGCGCACGCTGCTGCTGCTGGAAAGCCGCACCGACCGGCTGCTCGAACTGCTGAACCGGTCGCTGCTCGCCTCCCCGTCGCCGCACTCGTACGTGACGATGATCCTGGCCGCGCTGCGGGCCGCACCCGGCGATCACGTGCTGGTGGACCTGGCTGTGGCCGGGCACCCGCCACCGCTGGTCCTGCGCCGGGACGGCACGGTGGAGGAGGTCGCCGCGCGGGGGTCCATCCTCGGCGCGTTGAAGCAGATCAGCCTGTGGCCCGTCACACTCGATCTCGCACCCGGCGAGGTGTGCCTGCTGTACAGCGACGGCATCACCGAGGCGTTCGGCGGCCCGAGCGGCCGGGAAATGTTCGGTGAGGAACGGCTGAAGGCGGCGCTCGCCACCTGCGCGGGAATGCCGGTCGAGGCCCTGGTGGAACGGCTGGAACAACTCAGCACGGAATGGCTGGGCGGCGCTCCTGCCACCGGCTTGCAGGACGACCGCGCCCTGCTCGCCGTACGCGCGGGGAGACAGGGGTGACGGCAGGGATGACGACATGGTGACGACGGACCTGGCGGCGGCGACGGAGCACTACCTGGACCTGATCGGCCGGGCCGACGAGTACGGCGCGGTCGACCTGGTCCTGGGCCTGATCGACGAGGGCGTGCCCGCCGAGGACGCGCTGCTGCGGGTCGTCGCCGCCGGCCAGCGCCGGGTGGGCGAGCTGTGGGCGTCGAACGAGTGGACGGTCGCGCGCGAGCACGGCGCGACCGCGGTCAGCGAGCGCGTTGTGGCCGCCGTCAGCGGGCGCGTACGCCCCGCGGCGACCCGCGGCCGGGTGGCCGTGGCCTGCGCCGACGGCGAATATCACGCGCTGCCCGCCCGCATCATGGCGGAGGTGCTGCGTCTGCGGGGATGGCGGGTCGACTTCCTGGGGGCCAGCGTGCCCGGCCCGCACCTGATCACCCACCTGCACCAGACCGGGCCCGACGTGGTCGCGCTCGGCTGCACGCTGGCCACCCGGCTGCCCCGCGCGCACGCCACCATCTCGGCCTGCCAGGCCGTGGGCGTTCCCGTGCTGGCCGGTGGGGCGGGGTTCGGCGCCGACGGCCGCTACGCCCGCCTGCTCGGCGCGGACGCCTGGGCGCCCAGCGCCGACGCCGCGGCCGACCGGCTCGCCGCCGGGCTGCCGTCGTTTCCCGCCGCCCACGACGGCGCCGCCGCGGCCCGTCTCGGCGGCGAGGAGTACGCCTATCTGGCCCGGCACCGCGCCGAACTGCTGTCCCGCGTCATGGACAGGCTCGGGGACGACACCGGCGAGGATCTCGGTCACATCGCCGACTATCTGATCGCCGCGATGTACGTCCACGACCCCGCGCTGTTCACCGGCTTCGTCACCTGGACCTGCCAGGTCCTGGCGGCCAGGAACGTGCCCGCGGAGTCCGTCGTGCGCGGGCTGCGTGCTCTCCATGATGTGCTGACGGACTGCCCCGACACCCGCCTGGTGCTGGACGAGGGCGTCGCCGCGGCATGTGCCGATCAACGAGCAGAGACGAGGGTCTGATGCAGGACACGCCCGCGTTCCGGGTCGAGTCGCTCACTCCCGAGCCCGGCACGGCGCGCCTGGTGATGACCGGCGAGCTCGACTTCACCACGACGGACGAGGCGTCCGCGGAGGTGGCCAAGGCGCTCGCGGAGGGCGTCGGCGTGCTCGAACTCGACCTGGCGGGGCTGAAGTTCATCGACTCGTCGGGCATGGCGGTGGTGATGGACGCCTACACCGGCGCGCAGGAGCGCGGGACGGCCTTCCGGATCGTCGCCCTCACCCCCTATCTGCGCCACCTGATCGAGGTCGTCGCTCTCGACGACGTGCTCGACCTGCCCGCCTGATATCCGGGCTGAGACAATGGGCGGGTGAGCAGGCGTGCCGTCGCCGTCCGGATCGAGGGGATCGTGCAGGGGGTCGGCTTCCGGCCCTTCGTGTACGGCCTCGCCACGCGGCTCGGCCTCGCCGGGGTGGTCGGCAACGACGAACGCGGGGTCTTCATCGAGGTCGAGGGCGGCAGCGCGCCGGTCGAGGAGTTCCTGGCCGCGCTGACCGGCGACCCGCCGCCGCTGGCGGTCATCGAGCGGATCAGCACGGCCCCGGCGCCCGTCACCGGCCGCGGCACATTCGTGATCGCGCCGAGCGCGGCCGGTGGGGACCGGCACGCGCTCGTCTCGCCGGACGTGGCGACCTGCGACGCCTGCGTGCGCGACCTGAGCGACCCGGCCGACCGCAGGTGCGGCTACGCCTTCACCAACTGCACCGGCTGCGGCCCGCGCTTCACCATCGTCCGCGACGTGCCCTACGACCGGGCCACCACCACGATGGCGGGCTTCCGGATGTGCGCGGACTGCGCCCGCGAATATCACGACCCCGGCGACCGGCGCTTCCACGCCCAGCCCGTGTGCTGCCCCGCCTGCGGCCCCCTGCTGCGGTTCGTGGGTCCCGAGGGACCCGGTGATCCGCTCGCGCGGGCAGTACGGCTGCTGCGGGAGGGCGGCGTGCTGGCGGTCAAGGGACTCGGCGGCTATCACCTGGCGGCGCTCGCGGCGGACGAACCCGCCGTGGCCGCGCTGCGGTCGCGCAAGCACCGCGAGGACAAGCCGTTCGCGGTGATGACCGGCGACCTGGCCGCGGCGCGGCGGCTGTGCGTGGTGGACCCGGCCGAAGAGCGCCTGCTGACCGGCCCCGCCCGCCCCGTCGTGCTGCTGCGGCGGCTCGATGACTTACTCGTGGCGCCGTCCGTGGCACCCGGCAACCGGTGGCTGGGGGTGCTGCTGCCGTACACCCCGCTGCACCACCTGCTGCTCCGGGGGGTTGGTGAGCCGATCGTGCTGACCAGCGGAAACGTGTCCGACGAGCCGATCGCCTACCGGGACGACGACGCCCTGGAACGGCTCGGCGGCATCGCCGACGCCTTCCTGACCCACGACCGCCCCATCCACATCCGTACGGACGACTCGGTCGTACGGGTCTTCCGGGGCCGTGACCTGCCGATCAGGCGGTCGCGGGGATACGTGCCCCACCCGCTGCCGCTCGCCGTCGCGGCGGCCCGGCCCGTGCTCGCCTGCGGCGCCGAGCTGAAGCACACGTTCTGCCTGGTCAAGGGTGACCGTGCGTTCGTCTCCCACCACATCGGCGACCTGGAGAACTACGAGACCCTGCGGTCGTTCACCGAGGGAGTCGAGCATTTCCGGCGGCTGTTCGACATCACGCCCGAGATCGTCGCGCACGACCTGCACCCCGACTATCTGTCCACCAAGTGGGCGCTCGACCAGGACGCGGACCTCGTCGGCGTGCAGCACCACCACGCCCACATCGCGTCCTGCCTGGCCGACAACGGCGTCGATTGCACGGTCGCGGGCCCGGTCGCGGGAGTGGCCTTCGACGGCCTCGGCTACGGCGCGGACGGCACGCTGTGGGGCGGCGAGTTCCTCGTCGCCGACCTGACCGGCTTCGAACGGGCGGGCCACCTCGCGCCGGTGCCGATGCCCGGGGGCGTGACCGCGATCCGGCAGCCCTGGCGCATGGCCGCCGTCTATCTCGACCTCGCCTACGACGGCGACGTCCCCGAAGACCTGGACGTCGTACGGCGCAACGCCGGGCAGTGGGCGGCCGTCGTCGCGCTGGCCCGCCGGGGCGTCAACTCGCCTCTCACCTCCAGCATGGGCCGCCTGTTCGACGCGGTGGCGGCGGTCGCGGGGGTCCGCGACGCGATCACCTACGAGGGCCAGGCCGCGGTCGAGTTCGAGCAGCTCGCCGATCCCGGGGTGGACGACGCCTACCCCTGCCGCCTCGTCGAGACGGGAGCGGGGTTCACCGTGCCGGGCGCGGAGCTGGTCCGCGCGGTCGCCGACGATCTGCGGGCGGGCGTGCCCCGCGACGTCGTCGCCGCGCGGTTCCACAACGCCGTGGCCCGCGTCGTCGCCGACGGCTGCGCGCTGATCAGGACGGCCTGCGGCCTGTCCACGGTCGCGCTGTCCGGCGGGGTGTTCCAGAACCTGCTGCTGCTCGGCCGGGCCGTGACCCTGCTGGAGGAGCGCGGCTTCACGGTGCTCACCCACCACCGCGTCCCCCCGAACGACGGCGGCGTCAGCCTCGGTCAGGCCGCCGTCGCCGCCGCGATGGCGGCGAACTCGCCGATCAGCGGGGTGCGGCGGGAGCTGTCCCAGGCCAGGCACACCTGGTTGGGCGGGATGTCGGCGACCGGCACGTAGGTGACGTCGGGCCGGGTGTAGAAGGTCACCACCGACAGCGGCAGGACGATGATGCCGTGGCCCGCGGCGACGTGTTCGAGCTTCTCCTCCACGGCGTGGAAGACCGGCGCGGGGCGACGCGGAGCCGAGCCCCGCAGCTCGGTCGCGACGTCGCGCCACTCGGGCACGGCGTCGGGGTGCTGGAGGAGGTGCTCGTCGGCGAGGTCGGCGATGCCGATCGCGTCCTTGCCCGCCAGACGGTGACCGGAGGGCAGCACGGCGACGCGCGGCTCGTCCATCAGCGGCCGCACGCGCAGCCCGCGCTGGTCGATCGGCAGGCGCACATAGCCGATGTCCACCCGCCCGTCGCGGATGGCGTCGGCCTGGTCGTCCCAGGTCGTACGGACGACCTCCACCGTCAGGCCGGGGTGGCGTTCGCGCAGCGCCCGGACCGCCGGAGTGACGATCAGCCCGGGCATGAACCCCACGGTGAAGGTGTCGGCGCCGCGTGCGGCGCGGCCGACCCGCCGGCGCAGCGCCTCGGCCGAGGCCAGCAGCGGGCGGGCGTCGGCGAGCAGTTGCTCGCCCGCGCGGGTGAGCTCGGTGGCCCGCCTGTCGCGCACGAAGAGCTGCACCTTCAGCTCGCTCTCCAGCGCCCGGATCTGGCGCGACAGCACGGGCTGCGCGATGTGCAACGCCTCGGCCGCCCGTCCGAAGTGCAGCCGCTCGGCCACCGCGACGAAATATCGCAGCTTTCGTAGATCGACGTCCACCAGCGCATCCTCTCGGCTCTGATGCCCTCAGGGTATTACAGGCGAGGCAGAGGGTCTTGGACGGCGGCGCCGGGGCGGGCCCATCCTGAAGGGGTCGAGATCCCCTAACCACAAGGACGAGTCATGGATCTGCAGGGGCAGCGCGTCGTCGTGCTCGGCGGCACATCGGGCATCGGACTGGCCACCGCGGAGTCGGCCGCGCGACAGGGCGCCGTGGTCACGGTCGCCTCCAGCAGGCCTTCCAGCGTCGAGCGGGCGCTGAGCCTGCTGCCGGACGGCTGCGAGGGCCGGGTCGCCGACCTCACCGACGCGCGGGCCGTGGGCCGGCTCTTCGAGGACCTGGGCGAGTTCTCCCACCTCGTCTACACGGCCGGTGAGCCGCTGACGATGATGCCGGTGGACACGCTCGACCTCGACGCGGCACGCGACTTCTTCGGGCTGCGTTACTTCGGCGCGCTGGGGGCGGTCCGCGCCGCCCTGCCGTACCTGCGCAAGGACGGCTCGATCACCCTCACGACCGGCATCGCCAAGGACCGGCCGGGCCCGGGCTGGGCGGTCGCGGCGAGCATCTGCGGCGCCATGGAGGCGCTGACGAAGGCGCTGGCCGTCGAGCTCGCGCCCGTCAGGGTGAACGTCGTGTCGCCCGGCTTCGTGCGGTCGCCGCTGTGGTCGGCGATGGGAGAGGAGGAGCGCGAGCGGATGTACGCCGGCATCGGCGCCTCGATCCCGGCGGGGCGGGTCGGCGAGGTCGAGGACATCGCCCGCGCCTATCTGTTCCTGATGACGGAGCCGTTCGCCACCGGAACCGTCCTGACCGTGGACGGCGGCAACGTGCTCGTCTGACAAACGTGCCCGTCTAACAAATGCGGGGCAGTGGGTCGCCGACCAGAACGTCGACGATCCGGGTGCCGCCGAAGGCGGTCTTGAGCAGCACCAGACCCGGGGGGTCGTCCTGGACGCGGCCGACGATCGCGGCGCCCTCGCCGAGCGGATGGCTCCGCAGCGCGGCGAGCGCGGCGTCGGCAACGCCCCCCTCCGCGTCCCCGTCCCCGTCCCCGTCTCCGTCCCCGGCTACGACCACGACCATCCGGCCCTCGCAGGCCACGTAGAGCGGGTCGATGCCCAGCAGCTCGCAGGCCCCGCGTACGGCGGGCCGTACGGGCACCGCGTCCTCCTCGACCACGACGGCGACGCCGGAGGCGCGGGCGATCTCGTTCAAAATCGTCGCCACGCCGCCCCGGGTCGCGTCCCGCAGGCACCGCACCTTTCCGCCCACGGCGGCCAGGAGGGCGGTGACCAGGCCGTTGAGCGGGGCGGTGTCCGACGTCACGTCGGCCTCGATGTCCAGCTCGCCCCGGGCCAGCATGATCGTGACGCCGTGCTCGCCGATCGGGCCGGACACGAGGACGGCGTCGCCGGGCCGGGCGTGCGCGACACCGAGAGGCGCATCCCGCTCCAGCAGTCCGACCCCGGCCGTGGTGACGTAGCAGCCGTCGGCCTTGCCGCGCTGCACCACCTTGGTGTCCCCGGTCACGATCGACACCTCCGCCGCCGCGGCGGCCCGCGCCATCGACGCGCTGATCCGCCGCAGGTCCTCGACCGGGAAGCCCTCCTCCAGGACGAAACCGGCCGACAGGTACAGCGGCCGGGCCCCGCACACCGCAAGGTCGTTCACGGTGCCGTTGACGGCGAGGTCGCCGATGTCGCCGCCGGGGAAGAACAGCGGGGAGACCACGTAGGAGTCGGTCGTGAACGCGAGCCGCGCGCCGCCCGCGGCGAAGACCGCGCCGTCCTCCAGCGGTTCGAGCAGCGGGTTGCGGAACGCGTCGAGGAACACCGCCTCGATCAGCGTCTGGGTCGCCTTGCCGCCCGCGCCGTGGGCCATCGTGATGTGCTCCTCGCGCACGCGGGCCTTCCGCTGCCGGGCGCGGTCGATGCGTTCGAGGACCTGTTCCTCGCGGGTCGCCCGGGTCTCGGTCACCTCGTGGCCTCCCTCACCCGCTGCCGGGAGAAGCGGCCGAAGTTGTAGTAGGCCGCGCAGGCGCCCTCGGATGACACCATGCAGGTGCCGATCGGCGTCTCCGGCGTGCAGGCCGTGCCGAACACCTTGCACTCCCACGGTTTGAGCACGCCCTTGAGCACCTCGCCGCACTGGCACGCCTTGGGGTCGGCCACCCGGTTGCCGGGGATGTCGAACAGCCGCTCCGCGTCGTACGCCGCGTACTTCTCCCGCATGCGCAGCGCCGAGTGCGAGATGAAGCCGAGGCCCCGCCACTCGAAGTAGGGCCGCAGCTCCATCACCTCGGTGATGGCCCGCAGGGCTTTGACGTTGCCCGCCCACGGCACGACCCGGGCGTACTGGTTCTCCACCTCCGACCGGCCCTCGGCGAGCTGGAGCAGCAGCATGTAGACCGACTGGAGGATGTCCAGCGGCTCGAACCCCGCCACGACCAGCGGCCTGCCGTAGTCGCGGGCGATGAACTCGTACGGCCGGCAGCCGATGATCGTGGAGACGTGGCCGGGGCCGATGAAGCCGTCGAGACGCAGGTCGGGCGAGTCCAGGATCGCCTTGATCGCGGGAATGATCGTCACGTGGTTGCAGAAGACCGAGAAGTTCCGCACGTCCTCGGCCGCGGCCCGCAGCACGGTCATGGCGGTCGACGGCGTGGTGGTCTCGAACCCGATGGCCATGAAGACCACCCGGCGGTCCGGCTCGCGGCGGGCGATCTTCAGCGCGTCCAGCGGCGAGTAGACCATGCGGATGTCGGCGCCCTGGGCCGTGGAGTCGAAGAACGATCCCCGCCCGCCCGGCACCCGCATCATGTCCCCGAACGACGTCATGATCACGTCGGGCTGCTCGGCGATGTGGATCGCGTCGTCCACGCGGCCCATCGGGATCACGCAGACCGGGCATCCGGGGCCGTGCACCAGCGTGATCGTCTCGGGCAGGTAGTCCTCCAGCCCGTGCTTGTAGATGGTGTGGGTGTGGCCGCCGCACACCTCCATGAACTTGTAGGTGCGGCCCGGCTCGCACAGGCTCGCGATCCTGGCGGACAGCGCCCGCGCCTTGTCCGCGTCGCGATACTCGTCGACGAAGCGCATGGGTCCTTCACCTCTCTATGGACGAGTCACGCAGCGCCGCCAGCTCGTCCTCGTACGCCTGGCCGATGCCCTCCAGGAACTCCAGCGCGGCCCTGGCCTCGGCCTCGTCGATCTTCGACAGCGCGAAGCCGACGTGGATCAGGACCCAGTCGCCTGGCCGCAGCGGCTGACCGTCCAGCAGGCCGATGTTGACGACCCGCCGCACCCCGCTCACGTCGACCCTGGCGAGGTCAGTCTGACCGGGCGGGATCTCCACGATCTCGCCCGGAATGCCCAGGCACATAGGACACCTCCGCAGTGGCGCCGGGGTCGAGCTGGACGGATTCGAGGACGAGGCTGTCCCCGCCCTCGCTGTCGATGTCGATCCCGCCGCACAGGCCGCAGATCGTGAGCGGGTCGGCGCACAGGGCGGAGTGCCCGCAGCCCCGGCAGATGAGCCGTACGGGCTCGACGACCAGGTCGAGCGCCGCACCCTCGGCGACCGTGCCCGCGGAGGCCAGGCAGAACGCCTGGTCGAGGGCCTGCGGGGCGATGCGCAGCAGCGCGCCCGCCCGCACCCGGGCCCGGCGCACCCGCCTGCCCTTGGCCCGGCGCTCCACGGCCTCGAGCACGGCCTCGGCGATCCCGAACTCGTGCATCAGGGTCACATCCTTCTGATCCGCAGATAGCGCCGGATGTCGGGCAGCGACTGGACGACCAGCGCGGCCACCAGGGCTGCCACCAGCATGAGGACCAGGCGTTTCAGCATTTCCCCAACCCCTTCATCTCCCCGCCTCCTTCGCGAACTCGTGCGTGATGAGTGCGAGCACGAGGTCGGCGGCCTCGGGGACGGCCGCCGCGACCGGCGGGCTCAGGTCCATCCCCGGCGTCACGTCGGCAGGCTCGCAGCCGACGAGCAGGACCCTGCCGCCCCACGGGAGATCGAGCCCGGAGGCCAGGGTGAGCACCGCCTCGGGCGTCATCGCGTGCGCGTCCACGAAGGCCCGCTCCGCGTCCGGGCAGGCCGGCGCCACGACGCTGAGCGTGCCGGGGGCCAGCCCCGACGGCACCGCGTCGACGAGGATCGTGAGGTCGTATCCCGAGGTCAGCTCGTAGGCGAGGTGGATGCCGCGGATGCCGAAGTCGCCGACCCGCACCCCGTCGGGCACCCCGGCGGCGGTGAGGCGGCGGGCGACCGCCACGCCGAAGCCGTCGTCGCCGAGGAAGACGTTCCCCACGCCGGCCACCAGTGTTCTCATGCCGGTCTTCATAGGGGTTCCACCTCGTCCGGCGCGAAATAGAAGAACCGCCGCTGCTCGCGCTGCAGGTCGGAGCCGGGATCGTCCTCCAGCGTGACGGCCAGGTGGCGCACGCCGTCCACATCGAGGAACACCGCCTCGACCAGGGCGGTCCGCCCGGCCAGGAACATGTCCTGCGCGTCGGCGCGGCGGTGGCCCGGCCGCAGCCGCACCCGGCTGCCCCTGGCGATCCGCACCCCGCCCACGGTCACGGACTCGTCGTCGGGCGTCGTCCGCGCGGGGACCTCCAGGTGACGGATGGCGCCGTGGAGCCGTTCGAGCAGCTCCGGCGGCAGGTCGGCGGCCCGTTCGAGGATCTCGGCGGCACGCGGGTCGGTGACCCGCGCCTCCCGCTTCTCCTCCTCGGTCAGGGTCAGCGTGCGCAGCGTGAGCAGCTCGTCGATCTCCGTCGAGTCGAACAGGTCGCCCGGGCTCTCCGGCGCGATGGCCGGGTGGTCGTACAGGATGATCGGCGAGGACAGCACGACGTCGCGGCGGCCGGCCTCGCCCACCAGCACCGGCCAGGTGTTCTCGTTGCGGCACTGCCGCGCCGCCGCCTCGGCCCACATCGGCGGGTCGAGCAGCGAGACGAACGCCCCTCCGCTCACCCCGATCAGCAGGTGGGCGGCGACCAGCGAGCGGCGCAGGGCCTCCTCGCGCGGCGCGTCCGCCCGCTCCCAGTGGGAGGTGTTCTCCACCTCCACCCGCAGCCGCACCAGCCCGTACGGCCCGGGCAGCCGCTCGGCGGAGATCCGCAGCTCCGCGTCGAGCGGCTGGTGCTCGCAGACGATCCGGCCGGTCCGCTCGCCGCCGGGGCCCGCGATGTTCTCGATGACGCGGTCGGCCAGCACCTGGACCTCGATCGTGCAGGGCCTGGCCGTCACGCGGGCCAGGGACACCGTGGTGCGGGCCTCCCGCTCGGTGGCCTCGTCGAAGCTGAGGTAGTCGCGTCCGCCGACGGTCAGCTTCGGGACGGGCCAGTAGCCGTCGTCCTCCTCCCGCTCGACCGTCCTGCTCCTGACGTGCAGGAACCGCAGCCGCACGTCGATCCGGGCGTCTCCGGGGGCCTCGAGAAGGCACTCGGTCGCGCTGCCCGACGGCTCGCCGGGGTAGTTCGGCGGCACGAGCACGCCGAACTGCCAGCGCATGCGGTTCTTGGCGGCCGAGGCGCGATAGGGATAGAGCAGGTAGCCCTCGTACAGCACGGCGTCCGCGACGCGGCGGGCCGCCTCCATCGGCACGGTCACCGTGCTCCCTCCTTCATGCGCGCTTCCTTCAGGAGGGCATCGACCGCTTCGTCCACCGTGGCGAGGACCCGTTCGGACTTGAAGCGGAGAAGTTCGCGTACGGTGTCGCGGCGCAGCCGCAGCCACCCCGAGCCGGGGAAGGCGGTGTCGATCGTCTCGCGCCACACCGCGACCGGCAGGCGGTGGCGGGTCTCGCAGTCCCAGGGGATCTGCCGCATGCTCACCCCGCCGCCCGAGCGGGCCAGCACGGTGCCGCTGAACAGCAGCAGCAGCGGGATCTCGCCGTCGTCCAGCGAGGCGAAATATCGGCCCGCGGCCACCTCCAGGTCATATCCGCACGGCACGGGCAGGTCGATCTCGGTGCTCGTGGTGAAGGCGGGCACCATCGCCTGCGCCATGGCGAACTGCACCGGCCGCAACGTGTCACCCCACCGGGACGGCGCGCCGAACAGGTCCGCAAGCAGCGCCGCCTCCCTCGGCCCGTACGGCCTGCGGTGCGGCTCGATCCTGATCTGGCAGCGCAGCGCGATGGCGTGGACGCCCTCGGGGGCGGGGTCGGTGACGCGCAGGCGGAAGACGAGCGTGGGCGAGGCCGCGTACGGCTCGGGCCGGGCGTCCAGGCAGTCGAAGCGGAGACCGTCGTGCAAGGTCAAACCTCCTTCAGAACACGGGCCCGCCGGCGCAGGGCGGCGAAGAAGCCGTCGATGGCCTCCCACGCCTCCCGCCCGCCGTCGAAGCCCTTCCAGTGCAGCCTCACGAGGCCGACGAGCCGATAGCAGGCGTCGATCGGCACGAGATGGCAGGAGAACGAGCCGTCGGGGGCCCGGTCCACCAGCAGGGCCTCGACGTCGGGCTCGGCGTCCGCCAGCTCCGGGTTGGCCGCGAGCACCCGTTCCCAGGTGGCGAGTGGGAGCAGCGATTCGGTCGCCCCGGCAGGGCTGGGATAGAAGGCCACGGTCCGGCCGAGTGAGGAGTTGCGGAAGAAGAACGCCGTACGCACCGGGATGCCCAGCTCGTCCCAGTCGGCGGGGGAGACCCGGAAGGACGGCGCGTAGCGGAAGCGATCGGGCACGGCGCGATAGCGCCCCCGGCGGACGAACAGCAGGCGGCAGCCCCGGCAGGCGCACACCAAGGCCCGGGTCTCCAGGTCGACGACGTGCCCGTGCCCGGCCTCCAGGGGTTCGGCGCACATCTCGCACCGCTCCACCGCCTTGGCTCGGGCCGTCTCGGCCCGGGAGGAGCGGAAGCGGCGCAGGCCGGTGCTCATGACGGGCGCCTGCCGATCTGCAGCAGCGGCCTGGCCTCGGCGCTCTCCACGTCGACCCGCGTCACCTCGGGGGCCACCCGGGCGATGGCGCGCTCGATCGACTCGGTGACGGCCGCCCGTGACGAGGGGCAGCCGCAGGCCCCCTCCAGGCGCAGCCGTACGACGCCGTCCTCCACGCCCAGCAGCTCGGCCCCGCGACCATGCGGGTGGCCGTCGAGTGCGGCCCGCACCCGCTCGGCGGTGGTGAGCGGGTGCAGGTCGTGCAGCACGAGCAGGCCCGAGACCAGCGGGTCGTCCACCAGCGCGCGCAGCGTGCCGGCCGCCCCGGTCTCGGTGACGATCGCCATGACCCGTTCGAGGCCCGCGCCGTACAGGCCGACGATCTCCCGCACGAGCTCCTCGGCGGTGGTGCGGGCCCCGCCGTCCGTCAGCGCGCCGAGCAACAGCTCGATGCGCTCCCCGGTGGCGGCGACGTCGTACGTCATGGCCTTGTGGGTCATGGCGTCCCCGGGAACGCGTGCGGGCTGTGCACCACGCGCAACTGCTTTCCCCGGCCGAGATACATGTGGACGCCGCAGGGCAGGCACGGGTCGAAGCTGCGGACGGTGCGCATGATGTCGATGCCCTTGAAGCTCTCCGGCGGGTTCTCCTCGAAGATCGGCGTGTTCTGCACCGCGTCCTCGTACGGCCCCGGCGTGCCGTACGAGTCGCGCACGCTGGCGTTCCACGGCGTCGGCGGGTACGGGTGATAGTTGGCGATCTTCCCGTCCCTGATCACCATGTGGTGCGACAGCACGCCCCGCACGGCCTCGGTGAAGCCGCAGGAGATCGCCTCGTCGGGCACGGTGAACGGCGACCAGGTCTGGGTGTGCCCCTGGCGGACCTCGCCCAGCGCCCGCTCCGCGAAGTGCAGTGCGCACGCGGCGGCGTACGCCTGGAAGTACGTCCTGGCCCGGTTGCGCTCGATCGCGTTGGACAGCGGCTCGCCGTTCCACTGCGGAATGCGCCACTCGAACGTCCGCTCCGGCCGGGTCGCCGTCTTCGGCAGGTTGATCTCCACGCTGTGGCCGGTGGACCTGACGTAGCCGATGTCCACGAGGCCCGACAGGGCGGTGACCCACAGGCGGGCGAGCGGGCCGCCGCCGGTGTCGAGCGCGAGCAGGTCGCGCCCGTCGAACCAGCGCGGCGACATCACCCAGCTGTACTTGTCGCCGAAGTCCCGCTTCTGCGGGTGCGGGATCGTGTGCTGGTTCCACGGGTGGCGGATGTCCACCGGGTTGCCCAGCGGGTCTTCGGTGACGAACGGCTCCTGGCCGGCCCAGTCGTCGTAGTAGGAGCTGCCCAGCAGGATGCGGATGCCGAGGTTGATGTCCACCAGGTCGTTGGTGACGAGCTTCCCGTCCACCACGATGCCCGGGGTGACGAACATCTTCCGGCCCCAGGCGTTCATGGTGCGGTAGTCGAAGGTGCAGTGCTCGGGGTCCTGGAAGCTGCCCCAGCAGCCGAGCAGCACGCGCCGCCGGCCCACCTGCTCGTAGCCGGGCATCGCCTCGTAGACGAAGTCGAACAGGTCGTCGTGCATCGGGACGACCCGCTTCATGAACTCGACGTACCGCATCAGCCGGGTGAGGTAGTCGGTGAAGACCTGCACGGTCGCCGCGGTCCCCACCCCTCCGGGGTAGAGCGTGGAGGGATGCACGTGCCTGCCCTCCATCAGGCAGAACATCTCGCGGGTGGTGCGGCTCATCGCCAGCGCCTCGCGGTAGAACTCGCCCTCGAGCGGGTTCAGCGAGCGCATGATGTCGGCGATCGTGCGATAGCCGTGGTCGGCCGCGTGCGGGGCCTCGGTGCGTTCGGCCCGCGCCAGCACGCCGGGGTTGGTCTCGCGGACCATCTTCTCGCAGTAGTCGACCCCGACCAGGTTCTCCTGGAAGATGTTGTGGTCGAACATGTACTCGGCCGCCTCGCCGAGATTGATGATCCACTCGCCGATGGGCGGCGGGCACACGCCGTACGCCATGTTCTGGGCGTACACCGAGCAGGTCGCGTGGTTGTCGCCGCAGATCCCGCAGATGCGGCTGGTGATGAAGTGGGCGTCGCGCGGGTCCTTGCCCTTCATGAAGATGCTGTAGCCGCGGAACACCGACGAGGTGCTGTAACACTCGGCGACCTCGCGGTTGGCGAAGTCGACCTTCGCGTAGATGCCGAGGCTCCCGACGATCCGGGTGATCGGGTCCCAGGCCATCTCGACCAGTTCGCGTTCCTGGGTCATGATCCACTCCAGGGGGCCTGGTAACCGGTGAGCAGCTCGCGGCTCTTCGTGCGCCACTTCGGCTCTTTGTCGACCGTCCTGAACGTGATGCCGCGCAGCGTCCGGATCACCGTGCCGTACGCCGTGCTCGCGGTCGACGAGACGCGGGCACCGGGTGGTTCGTCCATGAACGGCATGAACTTGTCGGGGAAGCCCGGCATCGTGCACGCGATGCAGATGCCGCCCACGTTGGGGCAGCCGCCGACGCCGTTGATCCAGCCGCGCTTGGGCACGTTGCACTTCACGACCGGCCCCCAGCAACCGATCTTCACCAGGCACGTCGGCGAGCCGTACTCGGTGGCGAACTGGCCCTGCTCGTAGTAGCCCGCCCGGTCGCAGCCCTCGTGCACGGTCTGGCCGAACAGCCAGGCAGGGCGCAGCTTGTCGTCCAGCGGGATCATCGGCGCCTGCCCGGCGAGCTGATAGAGCAGATAGAGGATCGTCTCCGACAGGTTGTCGGGGTGGACCGGGCAGCCGGGCACGTTGACGATGGGCAGCCCGGCCTTCGACCGCCAGTCCCAGCCCAGGTAGTCGGCCACGCCCATCGCCCCGGTCGGGTTGCCCGCCATCGCGTGGATGCCGCCGTACGTCGCGCAGGTGCCGGCGGCGAGCACGGCGGTCGCCTTGGGCGCGAGGCGGTCGAGCCACTCGCTGGTCGTCATCGGCTGACCGGTGTCGGGGTTGTTGCCGAACCCGCACCAGTAGCCTTCGCGCTTGATCGACTCGTTGGGGATCGAACCCTCGATGACCAGCACGAACGGCTCCAGCTCACCGCGGTCGGCCTTGAAGTACCACTCGATGAAGGTGTCGGCGCCCTGCGTCGGGCCGCACTCGAAGTCGATCAGCGGCCAGTGCACCGCCACCTTGGGCAGGCCGGGCAGCGCGCCGAGCACGATCTCCTCGATGCTCGGCTGGGTCGCGGCCGTGAGCGCGACCGAGTCGCCGTCGCAGCTCAGCCCGGCGTTTATCCACAGGATGTGGACGGGCTCTCGCTGTTGGTCAGCCGTCATCGTCGTCACCGGCCTTCGCCAAGGGCGTGCTGGGTGAGCTCCCAGAGCGCGTGATAGACGGTCGTCTGGGCCTCCTGGATCCGGTGGACCGAGGCCGAGGGCACCACGAACAGGTGGTCGATGGTGCCGAGCTCGGCCATCTGGCCGCCGCTGTAGCCGGCCAGCCCGACCGTGAGCATGCCGCGCCGGTCGGCCTCCTCGAACGCGGCGACGAGGTTGCGCGAGTTCCCGCTGGTCGACAGGCCGAGCGCGATGTCCCCCGCGAAGGCGGACGCCGCGAGCTGCCGGGCGAAGACCACCTCGAAACCGATGTCGTTCGCCAGCGCCGTCACGACCGCGATGTCGGCCGTGAGGGCGAACGCCGGCAACGGGCGCCCGTCGCCCCCGTTCATGCGGCCCGGGTTCATGAAGAGCGTGGCGACGTCCTGGGCGTCGGTCGAGCTGCCTCCGTTGCCGAACGCGAACAGCCGGCCTCCCGCCGCGAACGACTCCGCCATCGCCTCCGCGCAGGCGGCGATCCGGTCGCCGTCGCGCTCGAGCACCGTACGGCGCAGGGTGACGATCTCGTCGACCTTCTCCACCGTCGACTGGCGTACGGATGACATCACCGCGTCGAGGTCGGTGGACTGGGAGTAGAGGAACGGGTAGAGCGCCTCCATGTCCTCGGTCACGGCCCGGTCCCCCTCACGTCTCGCTCACGACTGCGATGGCCTCCTTGGCGTGCACCAGGACGGTGTCGCCGGGCGCGGCCTCCACCAGGGCGACGCTGACCACCTCCCGGCGGTGCTCCCTGCCGGGGCCGGTGTCGACCAGGGCGAGGTCGCGCTCCAGGAGCCGTACGACGGTCACCGCGACCGCCGCGTCCGAGCAGGTGACGCACGTCTCGTCATGGCAGCTCATGCGACGACTCACGCGACGGCTCATGCGACGACCCGTGGATCCAGCACGCCGGGCTGCTCGAAGAAGACGTGCACCAGCTCCCAGAGGACGTGATAGGTGGTGACGTGCACTTCCTTGACCACGCGGGGGTCGGCGGAGCGCGCGATCAGGACGTGGTCGACGGCCGGGCTGCGCCCGATCGGGCCGCCGTCGTCGCCGCCGGTCAGCGCCAGCGTGAGCAGGCCGAGCCGATGCGCCGTCTCCAGGCCCCTGAGCACGTTCGCGCAGCGGCCGTCGCAGGAGATGCCGAGTGCGATGTCCCGCGGCGCGGCGAGACGGCGGAGCTGGTGCGCGAAGACCTCTTCCAGGCCCGCCGTCGCGGCCACCCCCGTGATCGTCGCCACGTCGCTGGTGAGGGAGAACGACGGTAGCGCCCGCTTGCCCACGATCACCGGGTGGACGAACTCCACCGAGATGTGCTGGGCGTCGGTGGCGGCCTCACCGTTGCCGAAGACGATGAGCCTGCCGCCGCCGTGGAAGCGCGTCGCCATCGCGTGGCAGGCCCTGGCCACCACGTCGGCCTCGTCGGCGAGGCCGAGCACCGGCCCCACGCGGCGGGCGAACACCTCCGGAACACGTGCAAGGACCGCCTGGTCCATCGCGGACCACTTCCCCCGTCTCGCGTCTTCCCTCTGGGAAGCCCCTGGTTACCGACCGTACGCCGCGCCCTGACGGGGGGAATCAACAGATGTCGGTGATTTCGCAAAGACCACGACAGTACGGGCATGTCGATGGCCCCGGCCATGCCGGGGCCATCGACTGCTGACTATCCGACTAACTACCCGACGCTTTTGCGGCGGTACAGCGCCACGGCGGCCATGACGCCGACGGCGGCGAGGGCCACCTGGATGATCAGTTCGATCCAGTCGATCCCGGGAGTGTTGGCGACTCCCAGGCCCCTGGCGATCGCCGAGCCGATGAGAGCGGCGATGATACCGATGATCATGGTCATCCAGATGGGAATGGCCTGGCGCCCGGGCACGACCAGCCGGCCGAGAGCGCCGATGATGAGTCCGATGATTATGGCGGAGATGATGCCGCTGACGGCCATGCTGCCACCCTCCTTGTGTTCGGCTGCCTCCCTTCTGCCCCGGCAAAACGGGACAAAACGCGACAAAACCGGAGGATTAGGAGCCTGCGATGCGGTTCTCCCAGGCCCAGGCCGCGATCTCGACCCGGTTGCGCAGGCCGAGCTTGGCCTGGATGCCGGCCACATGGCCCTTGACCGTGCTCAGTGAGATGAACAGCTCGGCCGCGATCTCCTGGTTCGTACGGCCCCGGGCCACGGCCCTGACGACCTCGAGCTCCCGGTTGGAGAGCGGGTGGTCCGCCCCGCCGGGGGCAGGCATCCGGGCCGTCAGGTGGCGCAGCAGCCGCAGGGTGACCGAAGGGGAGACCAGCGCGTCCCCCTGGTGGGCGGCCCGCACGGCCTCCACGAGCAGGGTGGGGCCGCAGTCCTTCAGCACGAAGCCGGTCGCGCCCGCCCGCAACGCGCCGTAGACGTACTCGTCCAGGTCGAACGTGGTGACCACGACCACCCGCAGCGGGTCGGGCACGCCCGGCCCGGCCAGCGCCCGGGTCACCTCGATGCCGTCGAGCTTGGGCATCCGCACGTCCACCAGGCAGACGTCGGGCCGCAGCCGCCGGGCCGCCTCCACGGCCTCCGCGCCGTCGGCCGCCTCGGCCACCACCTCGATGTCGGGCTGGTCCTCCAGGATCAGCCGCAGGCCGCCGCGGACCATCGCCTGGTCGTCGGCCACCAGCACCCTGATCGTCATCAGCGGGCCCGCTCCCGTGCAGGCCGGGGCCGGGGCGGGGACACGGGCACGGGCAGCGTGGCGAGCACCGACCACCCGGACCCGGGACGCGGCCCGGCGCGCAGCGTGCCGCCGAGCGCCTCGACCCGTTCACGCATACCGATGAGGCCATATCCGCTGAGGCCATATCCGCCGCGCTGGTGGTGCCGCGAGGGGCACTGCGGCGAGTCGTCGGCGACCTCGACGGTGAGCGTCTCGCGGTCGCGTTCCACCTCGACCGTGACCGAGCGGGCCTGCGGGGCGTGGCGGGAGATGTTGGTCAGCGACTCCTGCACGACCCGATAGACCGTGGCGGCCACCTCGGGCGGCCACGCCGCCGTCTCCTCCTCGTCCGGCAGCCGCAGCCGCACCGTGCGGCCGCCCGCCTCGAAGCGCTCGACCAGCTCGCCCAGCTCGCCCGGCCGGCCGGGCATGGTCGTTTCCGCCGGCTCGTCCGGATCGCGCAGCAGGCCGACGACGCGGCGCATCGCGGCCAGCGCGTCGGACCCGGCGGCCTCGATGTCGGCCAGCGCATCGCCCGCCTTCTCCGGGCTCTTCCGCGAGACCAGCCGGGCGGCCTGGGCCTGCAGCACGATGCCGGTGACGTGATGGGCGACGACATCGTGCAGCTCACGGGCGAGCCGCAGCCGTTCCGCCCGGCGCACCCCCTCGGCCACGGCCCGCCTGCGGGCGTCGAGCAGCCGCGGGCACAGCCCGGCCACGACGGCGGCGGCCCAGGCCAGGACGTTCATCAGGGTGACCGAGGGCACCCCGGCGGCGAGCGTGTGCGCCGTCACCAGGCTCCCGGCGGCCACGGCCAGCCCGCCGCCCGCCACGGCACAGGCCGTACGGACCGGCAGCGTTTTGACCGCCGTGCCGACCAGCACCGCCAGGCCGAGGGCCATCGCGGGACCTGGTTCACTGGGCAGATCGGCGAACCTCGCGGCCAGGACGGCGGTCGCGGCGACGGCCAGACCGGCCACGGCCGTCCGGGCCGGGTCGAACCGGCGGGCCAGGGCGATCGCGCACACCACGGCACCGGCGGCGCAGTCGAACCGCCAGTAGCCGCCGCCCCAGCTGTCGGCGATCCGGACGGCCCAGAAGGCCAGCACCACGGCGAAGATCACGCCGAGTGCGGCGTCGGCCGCCCATCGCCTTACCCGCATCGGCCTTACACGCCTGGGCGCGGTGGTGCGGTGCTGTCCCGCACGACGAGGGTGGTGGCGAGCTCGACCCGGTGCTGTTCGAGCCGCTCGCCCTCCGAGAGGGCCAGGACCATCCGCGCGGCGGCCGCCCCCATCTGCACGAGCGGCTGCCGTACGGTCGTCATGGGCGGCCCGGCCCACTGGGTGAACGACAGGTCGTCGAACCCGACCACGCTCAGATCGTCGGGGATGCGCACCCCCGCCCGCCTGGCGGCCTCGTACATGCCGAGCGCCTGCAGGTCGTTGGAGCAGAAGACGGCGGTCGGGGGATCGGGCAGGCGCAGCAGCTCGGTCCCGTCGCGCAGGCCGCCCTCCACATAAAGAGTGCTGGTCCGCACGAGGGCGGGGTCCACGGGCACGCCCGCCGCGTCCATCGCGGCGCGGTAGCCGTCGAGCCGCGCCCGGCAGCACGGCCACTGCGTCGGCCCGCTCAGCATCGCGATGCGGCGGTGGCCGAGGTCGAGCAGGTGGCGGGTCGCGGCCATCCCGCCGGTCCAGTTGGTCGCGCCGACCGACGGGGTCTCGTGCAGCGGCTCGCCGGTCGGGTCGAGCACGACGAGAGGGATCGAGCGGGTGGCGAGCTGCGACTGCTGCTGCACCGTGAGCTCGGAGAAGACCGCCACGACGCCGGTGGGGCGGCGGGCCAGCACCTGTTCGGTCCACGCCCTGCCCGGGGTGAGCCGGCCCTGCATCTCGGTCAGCACCACGGCCAGCTCGTGCTCCCTGGCGACCTGCTCGACGCCCTGGATGATCTCCAGCGCCCACAGGCTCTCCAGGGCGTGGAAGACGAGCTCGATGATCGCCGCGGGCTCGCTGTCACGGCGCCGGTATCCGTGCTCCCGTAACACCGCCTCCACCCGTTGCCGGGTGGCCAGGGCGACTCCCGCATGCCCGTTGAGCACCCGCGACACGGTCGGTGCGGACACTCCCGCCAGATGGGCGATCTCGGCCACGGTCAGCCTCTGAGGCGGAATGTTTCCGTCGAGGGCCCGGTCGGTCGAGGTCACGGCGACAGTCTATGGGCCTTCCCTCTCCTCGGGCCGGATCAGTCCTGCCGCGAGCAGGAGTTCGTGGGCGAGCCGGGCGGCGTGCTCGGGCCTGGACTGCGCGGGATCCTCGAGCGGCCCGCCCTCCAGGCCGCCCGCGAGCACCCGTACGGCCTCGGCGAGCGTGCTCACCTGCCGTTCGGTCGCGTCGAGTCTGGCTTTGAGCTCGTCGATCTCTCCGGGTTGGGACATGCCTCAAGTCTTCCCCGGGTCCTTCGGCCCTACCGCGAGCGGCGGAGGTGGCCGACGGTGAAAGACAGCGGCGACAATCAGGGGGAATGTCGTGTTCGTCGATCGTCATGACGCCGGGCGGCGCCTGGGTGAGCGGTTACGGAAACTTCCCGGGATGGAGGACGCGGTCGTCGTCGGCCTGCCCAGGGGAGGCGTGATCGTGGCGTACGAGGTCGCCAAGGCCCTCGGCGCCCCGCTGGACGTGATCGTCGTACGCAAGCTGGGCGTGCCCTACCAGCCGGAGCTGGGCTTCGGCGCGATCGGCGAGGGCGGGGTGCGGGTGCTGAACCCCGACGTCGTACGGCTCGCCAACATCACCCGCGACGAGATGGCCGAGGTGGAGCGGCGCGAACGGGCCGAGCTGGAGCGGCGCGCCCGCCGCTTCCGGGGCGACCGCAAGCCGGTGGACCTGGCAGGCCGTACGGTGATCGTGGTGGACGACGGGATCGCGACCGGCGGGACGGCCCGCGCCGCCTGTCAGGTGGCCCGCGCGCACGGGGCCTCCCGGGTGGTGCTCGCGGTGCCGGTGGGCGCCCCCGAGACGATCGCGAGCATGCGCGGGGACGCCGACGAGGTCGTCTGCCTGGAGACGCCGGAGCACTTCTACGCGATCGGCGCGTGGTACGAGGACTTCACCCAGGCGAGCGACGAGGACGTCGTCGAGTGCCTGCGGCGGGCCGCGGAGGAGGATTAAGGGCTTTCCGGCGTCCGCTCCGCGTGGTGCTCGATCCGGGCGTCCGGTCCCGGGTAGAAGCACGGCGTCTCCCGCTCCTCGTCGAGCCATCTCACCAGGTAGGGGGGGCGAGCCGTCGGTGTGGTAGAGCGCCACCACGATCCCGATGCGGCCCGCCTTCCCCCGGTGGATGCTCTCGACGATGAGACGGTCGCCGACCGAGGCTTTCATGGCGCCGGCCTTTTCACTGCCGGGATCCGACCGGGGTCGCGACCTCGGTCGTGATCGGCGTCCAGCGGTGGGCCAGGCGCCTGGTGAGAGAGGTCATCGTCGTGTACTCCAGGTCCTCCAGCGGCAGCCGGTGCGGCTCGAACGGCCCATGGCGGCGCAGGTAGTCCATGATCTCGTTCGCCTGCCGCCGGGCTCCGTCGAACGCCGGGTCGGCGAACATGTCACGCGGGCCGATCAGCCTGCCGTCCTTGATCTGGAACCCGAGCGCGACCACCCGCGGCGGGCCGTCGAACCGCGACGGGTGCGCCTGCCCGGTGGCCACCGGCATCAGCGGCGCGTGGTGCGAGCCGCGCATGCACCCCGCCACCGAGTGGGCGAAGGCGAACGGCTCCAGCGCCTCGCCCACGGCCGGCAGGCCCGACTGGCAGCGCACGATCATCACGGGATCGTCCTTGCCGACGTACTTGCCGGCGATCAGGGACAGCCGCTGGGTGCTGGTCGCCGCAGCGGTCATGCCGAGCGTCTTCGAACGGACGCTGTGGATCACGTAGCGCGCCGGGGCGCCGATGTACATCAGCATGTCGTACAGGTCCGCCGGGCAGTCGAAGACGATGCGCCGGTCCTCGCGCAGGTCGTACACCTCGAACGCGAACCCGGCGTGCATCTTCTCGTCGATCACCAGCCCGGGGGTGTTGGACGGGTCGGCGAACATCTTGTACAGCGGGAGGTTCCACGCGCCCGGCTCGGTCTTGTCCGCCAGGAAGCACAGCACCGGTTCCGACGGCCGCTCCTCGAACTCCAGCTCCGCGTAGCCCGGGCCCATGCCGCGCAGGTTGCCGGAGAAGGCGTCCGACAGCAGGTCCTGGCCGGCGCCGTACAGGCCGAGCTCCTTGGCGAGGTGGGTCGTCGCCTGGAAGGTGTCCCAGGCGAAGGAGTGGATCAGCCCCGCCTCCTGGCCGTACGTGTGGGTCAGGATGAGCGAGATGTCGTCGCCGCAGCTTTCCGCGTGGCCGTCGATGAGGAGCCCGGACGACTTCGCCCGCTCGATCTCCCGCCGTGCTTCGGCCATCAGCCGGGGATGGACGGCGGAATGGCCGACGAACCCGCCTGTGTCTGCCTTGATGATGCTCAGCGTGATCATATGGTTCACCTCCACCTACACGTTTATTCGGACTTGGAGGGATAAATAGGGCATTAGGTCACTAAGCGGGGCGGACTTCCGTATGAAGGGGAGAGCCGGCATGAAGATCAAAGATGTCATGTCCACGCCGGTGGTCGTCGTCCCGCCGATCACGCCGGTGCGGGACGTCGCGCGGCACATGGACTACTCGGGCGTCGGCTGCGTCGTGGTGTCGGAGGGGCCCGGCATCGCCGGCGTGGTGACCGACCGCGACCTCGCCGTACGCGTGCTCGCCCAGGACAGGGGCGGGGACACGCCGGTGGGCGAGGTGATGTCGGAGCAGGTGGTCATGGCGGAGGCGGACGACGAGGTCGAGGTGGCCTTCGACGTGTTCCGCCGCCACTCCTTCCGCAGGCTGCCGGTGGCCGCCGAGGGGAGCGTGGTCGGCATGGTGACGGTCGACGACCTGCTCCTCCAGATGCACCAGCTCGGCGCCGACCTGCTCACGCCGGTGGTCAAGGAGATCAGCGAGCCGCAGCACCAGAGCGACTAGATGTCCGCGCCCCTGCGACGTGCGGCGGAGCGCACGCCGCCCGGCCGCGACCGTCACATCGACCTGCTGCGCGCCGTCGCCATCGCGCTGGTGGTGCTCGGGCACTGGCTTGCCGTGGTGGTGACCTACCGCGACCGCATCGGCGGCGACACGGTCCTCGCGTACGTCCCCTGGGCCAGGCCGCTCACCTGGCTGTTCCAGGTCATGCCGGTGTTCTTCCTGGTGGGTGGCTTCGCGGGAGCCGCCTCGCTCGACTCCTGCCGGCGGCGGGGCGGCGACGCGATCGGATGGTTCCTGTCCCGCACCGACCGGCTGATCCGCCCGACGACGGCGTTCCTGCTCACGCTGGGCGGCGCGGCCCTGCTCGCGCTCCTCCTCGGCGCCGACCCCGCCACCGTGGGCATGGCGGTCTGGCTCGCCTGCCTGCCGTTGTGGTTCCTCATCGCGTACGTCACGGTCGTCCTGCTCACCCCGATCCTGCTCGCGCTGCACCGCAGGGCGGGCCTCGCGGTGCCCGTGGTTCTCGCGGTGGCGGTGGCGTTCGGCGACGCGGCCCGGTTGCTCGGCGGTCCCGGCGTGTTCGGCGCGGCCAACTATCTGCTGGCCTGGGCGGCGGTCTACCAGCTCGGCATCGCCTGGCGGGAGGGAGCCCTGTCCGCCCGGCCCCGCGTGGCCGTACCCATGATCGTGGGCGGCCTGGCGGCGCTGGTGCTGCTCACCGTCCCGGGGCCGTACGCGGTCAGCATGGTGACCGACCCCGGCGCCCGCCTGCAGAACACCTCGCCGCCGACGCTCGCGCTGCTCGCCCTCGCGGTCGCGCAGACGGGGGTCGCACTGCTCCTGCACGAGCATGGTGGTCGCCTGCTGCGCCGTACGCGCCCGTGGGCGGCCGTCGTCGCGGCCAACTCCGTGATCATGACGGTGTTCCTCTGGCACATGACGGCCGTCGTGATCGCCGTGCTCGCGCTCTATGTCACCGGCCTGCTGCCGCAGCCGCCTCCCGGATCGGCCGCCTGGCTGCTGCTGCGCGTGCCCTGGATCGCTTTCCTGACGGCGACCCTCGCGGTGCTCGTCGCCGTGTTCGCCCGGTTCGAACGGCACGCGGTTGAGAGGCGCGGGGGTGCTTTGCCGGCGTCGAGCGCCGGGAGGGCGGGGGCCTCGACGTCGGCCGCGACCCTGGCGGGAGCCGGTCTGGTCGTCGCGGGCCTGCTCGGTGTGGCGCTCACCGGCTCGCAGGGCCTGCCCGCGCCGATGCTCCCCGCCCGCTTCGCCGTGTGGTTCGCCGTCTACTTCGCGGGCGCCGCGCTGCTGTGGGCCGCCCGGGCGTCGCATCGGCGCCTCGCGTCATGAGAGTGCCGGCGGAACACTGGAAGACGATCGCCGGGCGGGTGCGGCCGTCGCCCACCTGCTGGTCGCCCTGCTGTGGGCATCGTCGAGGGCCGTCCAGGCGCTCATGCGGTGCCTGAACGCGGTGCTCGGAGGCAGGGAGAGCCACGGCCCGATCGGCACCCGCCTGCCGGCGCTGCTCTACACGCTCGCGGCGATCGCCGGAGTGCCGGTGTTGCTCGCGCTCGTCGCCGCGTTCCCGGTCGTGCTGGAACACCTCGGCCGCGGCCGGGTGGCCAGGGCCGCCGTCTCTGTGGCGCGCTGGGCGGCGCTCGTCCTGTTCATCGGGGTGGGGCCGGCGCTGCTCTAGCGGCATGTCCCCGGCAGTCGTCGCGAGTCGCAGTGGCGGTCGGTCGCCTGGGGCCTGGGGCTCGCCATGCCCGCCCTGGTGCTGGTCTCGGCCGGTCTGTCGATCTTCGTGACCGGCTTCGGCCGCTTCGGCCGCTTCGGCCGCTTTGGCCGCTTCGGCTGGACGTACGGCGCGGTCGCGGCCGTACTCACGCTCTGGCCGTATTTCGCTGATCGTGCTGCTGGGCGCCGAGGTCAACGGAGCGATCGAGCGCCATCTGCGGGACTTGTCCGGATAAATCCGTGTCAAGTGACCTTCATAGGGCAGCAGGAGAGGCGTGTCCGACAGCGGTCTGTCCCCAGGAAGCGGCATCTCCAGTGTGTTCCCCTCGCTCCCCGGCCAGGGGGAAATGACGCCCGATCCGGCGCCGGAGCCGACCGGCGTCGACCGCACCGATCATGCCGATCGTGCCGACGGTGCTGATTTCGCCGACCGTGCTGATGTTGTCGGCCGTGCCGCCGATGCCGCCGATGTCGCCGGCGCCGCCGGCGCCGCCGGTGCCGCCGGTGCCGCCGGTGCCGTGGCGTCCGACCGGCCGTTCGGCCTCCCGGGACGTCCGCTGCGCAGCAACCCGTTCATGTTCGGCCTGACCGGCGCGCTCGGCGTGCTCACCGCATGGCTCCTGGTGCAGGCGATCGCCGGCGCGGGCTCGGCGATCGTGCTGATCGTGGTCTCGCTGTTCCTGGCCATCGGACTCAATCCCGCGGTCGAGGCGCTCCAGCGAAGCAACCTGTCCCGCCGCCTCGCGATCACGATCGTGTTCGGGTCGGTCATCGCGTTCTTCGTGGTCTTCGGGCTCGCGGTCGTGCCGCCCCTCACCGAACAGACCACCGGGTTCGCCCGGCACCTGCCCGACTACGTGCAGCAGCTCCAGAACCACCCGCTCATCCGCTCGGTGGACGAGCGCTACCAGATCCTCGACAAGATCCAGCAGTACGTCGCGGGCGGCGGGCTGGCCACCCAGATGTTCGGCGGCCTCCTCGGCGTGGCGAGCGTCGTGATCAGCGCGCTGTTCAGCGCCTTCACCGTGCTCGTGCTCACGCTCTACTTCCTCGGGTCGCTCAACTCCATGAAGGAGACGGCCTACCGGTTCGTGCCCCGCTCACGCCGCACTCGGGTCCGCCTGCTCGGGGACGAGATCATCAACCAGATCGGCGGCTACGTCGCGGGCAACCTGATCATCTCGCTGATCGCCGGTGTGGTGACCTACCTGTTCCTGGCCATGCTGAACGTGCCGTACGCGCTCGCCCTGGCCATCTTCGTCGCGGTCACCGACCTGATCCCGCTGGTCGGCGCGGTCATCGGCGCGGTCGTGGCCTCCGGGGTGGGCTTCCTCTCCTCCGTACAGGTCGGCATCGCCTGCGTGGTCTTCTTCGTCGTCTACCAGCAGGTCGAGAACTACTGGATCTCCCCGAAGGTGTTCAAGTCGTCCGTCGACGTGCCGCCCGTGGCGACCATCGTCGGGGCTTTGCTCGGCGGGGCGCTCCTCGGCATCGTCGGGGCCCTGCTCGGCATCCCGCTCGCGGCGGCCCTGCTCCTCCTGGCCCGCGAGGTGGTGCTGCCCCGCCAAGACCGGCTATAGCCGACCGCTGTAGCCGTTCTCTCTCCCGCAGCGCGGTGGCGTTCACAAAGCTCCGCGTACGCGCGCCGCCGCTCGTCATGCCGCAGCAGGGCGCTCCGGAGAGTGCGCAGGGCTCAGCTCGCGGCGTCGTAGTCGGCGCGGGACAGTGCGGCGACGCGGCGGTGCGGTCGGTGCGGGGCGGGAATGCGGGCGGTGTGGCGATTACGAGGCGCCGCAGTGAGCGCGGGGCGGGAGTGCGGGCCGCTGCGGTAAGTGTGCGGCGGTGCGGTGAGCGTGCTCAGCGCGACCCCGCCGATCCCGGCTGCTCTACCCCGTCCTCATCGCATCCGGGCTCTCCCACGCCCGCTGCGCCGCAAGTCTGTGGCCCCAACTGAACCGGGTCGTCCGGTTGCTAAGAGTGAGGAGAGTAAGAGATAATTCAAACAGGATTTCGAATCGAGTGAGGAGGTGTGATGGATCTGTTCGACATCGATCCTGAGCACCATCGTCATTCGAATGGCCCTGGCGACGGTGAGTGGTGGGACCGTCTGATCGCCAATTCGCCGCTGTGGTCGTCCGACGGCTCGTCCGCCCGCGAGCCCTTCCCGATCATCAACTTCGGGCCCCGGCAGCGCGCCGACGCGCCCAGCACCGAGACCACGGACGGCGTGGACGTCCCAGGCCCCGACGCCGCGGGCGCGAATGCCGCTGGCACGATCGGCGCTGGCGCGAACGCCGCGCGTTGGACCGCCGACAGCGCGGGATCTGACGCGCGTGCCGCCTGTGGGGTTGCCGATCGTGCGGCTGCCGCCGGTGCGGACGCCGCTGGCACGAACGGCGCTGGCGCGAACGCCGCGC